>NZ_JBFAHO010000030.1:0-88714 GCF_040654215.1 Nonomuraea sp. NPDC050733
CCGTTCGGCCCCCGGCGCGCGCCGGCGCCCGGGCGGCGGCCGCCCAGGCGCGAGGGGGCCGCGCCGCCCGCTTCAGGTCGGAGCCCGGCTCCACCTCGCTGCCCGCGGGCAACGCCGCCCTCCTGCTGCTGGCCGTGCTCGCCGTGCCGTGCGTGGTGGCGTCGGTGATGTGGCCGATCGCCTCCATCGGCATCACGGCGGTGTTCGTGGTGCTGACGCGGACCATCTGGATGAGCCACTGGCTGGTCCGCAACCGCGCGTCACGGCGCTGGCGGGTGGCGCTGCGGGTGCTGGTGTTCCCGTTCGCGGCCACCGGCTCCGCGGTGACCGCGGCACTCTGGCCGGGCGTGCCCGTCGTGGTGGCGGCCGGCGGAGCGCTCTGGCTCACCGGCGGCGGTCAGATCGGCTCCGACTGGTGGCAACAGCCCGCGCCGGTCACCGCCGCGGGCGTGGTGTTCGGCATGCTGTGCGGCGGCATCACCGGCCGCGAGATCGAGCGGATCGGCGCCCGGCTGCCGGAGCTGCGCCGCGAGGGGCTGCGCGCACTGGCCGTGCTGGGCGGGTTCGTCGCCCTGTGCGCGGCGGCCGTGCGCGCGATCGCTCTACTGCTCTAGAACGTGACCGCTCCAGAACCTGGCTGCTCCGGACACCGTCGGTGAGGCCGGCCCCGGAGCGCTCGGGGAAGGGGGCCGGGGCCGTCAGCCCTGGCCGCCGTCGCGGCGGGAGAAACGGTTGAAGATACGCTCGCCCGCGTTGACCGCGCCCTCCGCCACGTCGCGCAGCACGCCGATGAACGGGTCCTGCGACTGCGACCAGGAGGCGCGGTAGGACTCGGCCGCGGCCTTGACCTCGTCGGTGACACGCGTGTTGGCGTCGTCCTCACGGCGGGGGTAGTCGCCGGCGATGATGCGGTCGTACTCGCCGCTGCGCTGCCACTTGTCCAGCTCGGCCACGCGCACCACGGCGAACGGGTGGGTGGTGCCGAGCAGGTTGAGCACCTTGAGGAAGCCGTCGCGCAGGTCGCCCGCAGTGTCGTACTCGTGGTACTGCTCCAGGAAGGCCTCGATGTTCATCTCGTGCGTGTAGGCGCCGCCGGCCAGCTTCATCAGCGCCCGCTTGCCCGCCTCCGGGTCCTGGCCGACGAGCAGGCCGCCGCGGTCGCAGGAGAGCTCCGACTTGCGGTACCACTCCTCCAGGCCGGCCACGATGGCGCGCAGCCCGATGTAGCCGAGAGGGATCCACGCGACGCGGGTGGCCAGGCGGGTGAGGATGTCGAGCATCGTCCGGTAGACCGCGTGTCCGGACAGGATGTGCGCGGTCTCGTGGCCGATGACGAAGCGCTGCTCCTCCTCGTTCATGAGGTTGAGCAGTCCGGTGGTCACCACGATGAACGGGTCGTCGAAGCCGATGGCCTTGGCCTGGACCTGGGGGTCCTGCTGGACGTAGATCTCGGGGATCCGGTGCAGGTCGAGGGTGTAGGCGGCGTCGCGTCCCATGTCGTACAGGGAGCGGAACTGGGTCTCGCTCACCCGCACGGCCGACGCGAGGTACATCAGGCGCAGCCGCCGCTCGCTGATGAGACCGGACATTTGCTTGAGAACCGTGTCGAACCCACTCAATTTACGCAGAGCGACCAGGGCGGACCGGTCTGCGGGGTGTTCGTAGGCACGGGACGAGATGCCGGGCAGTTGGACGCGGTTGCGGTCCGGGGTGGTCGTCATGCCCGGCATGCTACGTCGGCATCGTGGGCGATGCGCGGGTCTCGCCGAGGGGGGTCCCCTCATCTTCTGGTAGGGGTTCCGCGTAAGGTCCGACACATGATGCTTGCGCCTGGTGTCCAGGGGAAGCGACGCGTGGGAGTGATGGGTGGGACGTTCGACCCCATCCATCACGGTCACCTGGTCGCCGCCAGTGAGGCGGCGCACCATTTCGAGCTCGACGAGGTCGTGTTCGTGCCGACGGGCCGGCCGTACCAGAAGTCGGAGCGAGAAGTGTCGGCGCCCGAGGACCGCTACCTGATGACGGTGATCGCGACCGCGTCCAACCCCAGGTTCTCGGTGAGCCGGGTCGACATCGACCGGCCCGGACCGACCTTCACCATCGACACGCTGCGCGACGTGTCGCAGGCGTACGGGCCGGACGCCGAGCTGTTCTTCATCACTGGCGCCGACGCCCTGGGCGCGATCCTCACCTGGCAGGACGCGAGCGAGCTGTTCGGCCTCGCGCACTTCGTCGGCTGCACCCGGCCCGGCCACACGCTGCACGACCCCGGCCTGCCCGAGGGCAAGGTCACCCTGCTGGAGATCCCCGCCCTGGCCATCTCCTCCTCGGAGTGCCGGCAGCGCGTGGCCGGCGGCGAGCCGATCTGGTACCTCGTCCCCGACGGCATCGTGCAGTACATCAACAAGCGCGGCCTCTACCGCCGGGACTGACCGGCGCGCCCTCGTCCACCCTTGTACGCTCACGGCTTCCGCCGCGGGAGTGAGGGGTTCGGGCGGAGAAGGGTAGGCTCAGCACAAGGCAGGTTGCCTACACAGGAGGACAGACCCGCATCGTGACCGCATCTGACAGAGCCGTCCAGCTGGTCAGGATCGCCGCCGAGGCCGCGGCGGACAAGCTGGCCGACGACATCCTCGCGTACGACGTGAGCGAGCAGCTCGTCATCACTGACGCTTTCCTGCTCTGCTCCGCCACCAACGACCGACAGGTCCGCGCCATCGTCGACGAGATCGAGGAGAGGCTGCGCACCGAGGCCGACGCCAAGCCCGTCCGCCGCGAAGGCGAGCGTGAGGGCCGCTGGGTGCTCCTCGACTACCTCGACATCGTCGTGCACGTGCAGCACGAGGAGGACCGCACCTTCTACGCCCTGGAGCGGCTGTGGAAGGACTGCCCCGCCATCGCGCTGCCCGAGGGCGTGATGCAGGCCAACATCCAGCGAGCCAGGAGTTGAGCAAGCGGATCGTCTGCCTTCGGCACGGGCAGACGCTGTGGAACGTCGAGCACCGTTTCCAGGGACACTCCGACATCCCCCTGGACGAGACCGGCCAGGCCCAGGCGGCCCGGGCGGCCTCGCTGCTGGCGTCCCTGCGCCCCAGCATGATCGTCTCCTCCGACCTGCGGCGCGCCAACGACACCGCGCTCGCGCTCGGCCGGCTCGTCGGCCTCGACGTGGCCGTCGACAAGGACTTCCGCGAACGGGGCGGCGGGCAGTGGGAGGGCCTCACCCGCGACGAGATCGCCGCCCGCTGGCCGGAGGAGTACATCGCCTGGGAGGCGCCCGACGGCGAGCCCGTCACGGAGGTGGCGGCGCGCGTCGCCGCGGCCATGCGCCGCTGGGCCGCCAAGCTCGACGACGACGGCCTACTCGTGATCGCCTCGCACGGCGCCGCGCTGCGGCTCGGCATCTGCGAGCTGCTCGGCCTGCCCGAGGAGCTGTGGCCGGCGCTGGGCGGGCTGGGCAACTGCTCGTGGTCGGTGCTGCAGGAGGGCCGCAAGGGATGGCGGCTGCTGGAGCACAACGCGGGCACGCTGCCCGAGCCGATCAGCAGCGACGACCGGCCGGACGCCCAGACCTGAGCCTGCGCACGGCCCGCGCCGCCGCTCACCGGTGGTGCGGGACCGCGATTAGGCGAATCGTGCGGATGACTATATGCTTCCTGAGCGCCGTTCACGAGAGCACTCGAAGCGGTGACCAGGGGCTATAGCGCAGTTGGTAGCGCGCCTCCATGGCATGGAGGAGGTCTGGGGTTCGAATCCCCATAGCTCCACAACCAGCCGATCCCGTCCGATCACCTCGATCGGGCGGGATCTCGCGTTTTCCCGGCCGCCGTGGCCCTCGACGGACGGAGCCGTAGATGCACGCGGTGCGCCTCGCCGCTTACCGGAGCGTTTCCACCCGGCTGTCGATGCTGAGCGACCGCCAGATCGTCGACCTCGTGACCGCGGCCACGCCCCGCCACGCCGGCATCGGCGGCAGATCGGCGGAGCTGGACGTCGACGGAACACGGATGTTCGTCAAGCGGGTCCCGCTGACGGACCTCGAAGCACGGCCGGAGCACTTCCGATCGACGGCCAACCTCTTCGGCCTGCCCACCTTCTACCAGTACGGCATCGGCTCGGCCGGGTTCGGCGCCTGGCGCGAACTGGCGACCCACACCATGACCACCGACTGGGTGCTCGGCGACGCCTACGAGGGCTTCCCCCTCATGTACCACTGGCGAGTGATACCGGACTCGCCACCGGCGGGCCTGGCCGACGAGTTCGGCGGGATCGACGGCGCGGTGGCGCACTGGGAGGGGTCTCAGGCCGTGCGCGAACGGCTGGAGGCCATCGGCCGGTCCTCGCTCAGCCTGGTGCTCTTCCTGGAGCACCTCCCGCAGACGCTGGCCGCCTGGCTGGCCGACCGGCGGGCCGATGCCGCGGCGTGCGCGTGGACGGAGGAGGCTCTCGACCGCGGGGCCGCCTTCATGAGCTCGAAGGGCCTCGTCCACTTCGACGCTCATTTCCTCAACGTCCTGACCGACGGCCGTGTGATCTACTTCGCGGACTTCGGGCTCGCGCTGTCCTCCCGGTTCGACCTGTCAGCGGCCGAGGCCGCGTTCCTGTCGGACCACCGCGCCTACGACCGTCACTACATCCCGACCCACCTGCTCCGCCATCACCTGCCCGGCGGTGCGCGCGATGCCGCCCAGCACGAGGCGTTCCTCCGCGACTGGATCGCGGGCGGCGCCGCGCGCGAGGGCGTCCCCTCCGCCATCGCCGCGATCATCGACCGGCGCGCCAGGGCCGCCCTCGTTCTGGACGGCTTCCACCGTCGCCTCGTCACCGAGAGCAAGCGGACGCCCTATCCGGTGGCCGAACTCGGTAGCTGACGGGTCCGGCAGGACCGGCTCACTGGGCGCGGACGACCGGCCGGCCCTCGCTCGCCTGGACGAGGACGAACCCCTGGCCCTGGAAGGCGAGCTGCACCGCCTCGCCGCTGCCCCGGCCGATCAGGGCGCCCGCCTTGAACGTACGGTGGACGCCCACGCGCAGCCCGGCGCTCCAGCACACGGCCGCCTGGCCGTCGGCGAACGTCGGCGCCCGTGAGGCGTCGAGCATCACCGGGGCGCCGTGCGCGGTGACAGCCACCCAGCCCGTGCCCCTGATCGTCATGTTGAACAGGCCGCCCGCGGCGATCCCCGCGCCCTGCACCCGGTTGATGTCCCAGGTGAGCGAGGCGTCGAGGGCGAGCAGGTTGCGGCCGTTGACGGTCAGGGCGTCGTCCTCCAGGTGGAACAGGTGGATGTCGTCGGCGTTGTCGGCGAGGAACAGCGCGCCCTCGCCGGTGACGCGCATGAGCGGCGCGCCCTCACCGGTCACCACCTTCTTCAGCAGCTTGCCCACGCCGCCGGCACCCTCGTAGGAGAAGTCCATCCGCCCCTGGAAGGCGACCATCGAGCCCTGGCGCGCCAGCACCTCGGGCGGGAGCTGGACGCGCAGCATCTTGGAGTTCTGCAGGGCGAAGGTGCCGGTCCCCTGCTCGGAGCCGAGGTTTCCTAACAGGGCGCTGCGCATGGGGCCTCTTTCGGCGTTCGGAGTTTGTGCCGGTATGAGGGTGACGAACGGCGTGGCGCTCCGGTTCCCTTCGCCGCTTTGCCGGCTTTTTGCCGGAAATCTGCATCCCTGGACGTCCCGCGTACCGGAGGAGAGGGAAACAGGCGCGGCGGCGCCGGCACCGGAGCCGCCTCACCACAGGCTCCATCGAGGGGAACGACGACCAGTGAAGAGAATCCTGCTCGCGGCGGCGCTCGGGCTGTCCGCGACCCTCGCGGGCGCGCCCGGCGCGTCCGCGTCCGCGTCGGCGCCCGGCACGCCGTTCGGGCCCGGCTGTCCGGCCTCGAGCCAGAGCGACGTCGCGGCGATCGCCGGCAAGCCGGTGGTGGCCGCGGCCTCCCAGGTGAACGAGCTGTCCACGCTGGTCAGCGCGATCAAGCAGGCCGGCCTCACCGACAAGCTCAACTCCGCCCAGGACATCACCGTCTTCGCGCCGACCGACCAGGCGTTCGCGGCCGTGCCCAAGGAGACCCTGTCCGCGGTCCTCGCCGACCGGCAGGCGCTGACGAAGATCCTGACGTACCACGTGACCGAGGGCAGGCAGGCGCCCGGCGACCTGGCCGACGCCCGGCTTACCACCCTGGAGGGCGGCACGGTCCACGTGAAGGGCGCGGGGGAGAACTACACGGTCAACCAGGCGAAGGTGCTGTGCGGCAACGTGCCGACGAGCAACGCCTCCGTCTACGTCATCGACAAGGTCCTCATGCCGGAGTAGTGGCGAAGGGGGCGTGGGCGCGGCGAGCCGGATGAACGGCCGCCGCGTCTCCGTGCGCGCCGGAGGTCAGTTGGTGTGAAGAAAACCTGCCGAGCGGCGAACACTGGGCGACAGTCGCCTTCGGAAGGACGCCATGACTGCACCACCTGACGCCAACGATGTGATGGAAGACGTCACCGTGGTCGGGCGGTCGCTGGACAATCCCGAGCTTTTCGCCGTCCTGTACGACCGGTACTTCAAGGAGGTCTACCGCTATCTGGCCGCCCGGCTCGGCAGCGAGCAGGCCGAGGACCTGGTCGCGGACGCCTTCCTGCTCGCGTTCAACGGCAGGCACGGCTTCGACCCGCAGCGGGGCACCGTGCGGTCGTGGTTGTTCGGCATCGCCACCAATGTCGTGGCCCGGCACCGCCGCAGGGAGGGCCGCCGCCTGAACGCGCTCAGCAAGGTGGCGGCTGAGGACTCCGCCGACGGGCACGAGGACCGGGTGACCTCGCAGCTCGCGGCGCAGGCCAGCCGGCCGGAGCTCGTACGGGGGCTGAAGGGCTTGGCGAAGGGCGATCGCGACGTGGTGTTCCTGCTCGTCTTCGGCGGCCTGGGCTACGAGGAGATCGCCACCGCCCTGGACATACCGGTGGGGACCGTCGGGTCCCGGATCAACAGGGCGCGCAAGAAGCTGCGCAAGGCCTTGGGCGACGTCAACCCGATCGGGGAGTGGTGATGGACGAGCTGAAGCTGATCGAGGCCGTGTTCGCGGAGCCCGAGCCCACGTCGGAGGCGGCGGCGAAGGGGCGTGACCGCCTCCTCCGCGTGGCCCGCGAGGCACAGGCGTCGCGGGCGGACCGTCGGCGCCGCAGGTGGCCGGCCGCGCTGCCGATCCGGCGCGTCGCCCTGGTCGGCGCCATGGCGCTGACGCTCACCGGCGGCATCATCGTCACCCAGGTGAGCCTGGGTGGCTCCGACCCGCGTACCCCCGGGTACCTGATCGCCGCCCCTCCGGCCGACGCCAAGGCGCTGCTCACCCTGGCCGCCCGGGCCGCCGCCGGCCGGCCCGACACGGTGCCGGCCCGCGGCCAGTACGTCCACACCAAGGCGCTGGCCCAGCACAGCCTGTACACCAAGGACGCGTCGGGCCGGACGCTCTACACCAAGGTGCTGGTCAGCCAGGAGCGCTGGGAGGCGGCCGACGTGGGCAAGCCCTGGCTGAGCCGCGACCGGAACCTGTCGGCCACGGGACCGGCGCCCCGCAGGTACTGGGACCACGGCGTCGAGGACATCGTGTCCGAGCCGGGAGCCTGCCCCGGCCGGCCGGCCTACGCGCGGCTGGGCGCCTGGCCGACGGACCCCGCCCAGGTACGCGCGAAGATCGTGGCCGACACGGGGGAGGAGCCGCTGCGCATCTGGCGCTCCCTCCAGAGCCTGGTCCGCGAGTCCGTGGTACGGCCCAGCCTGGGCGCCGCGCTGTACCAGGTCGCCGCCGGGCTGGACGGCATCGTGCTCATCGGCGACGCCGTGGACGCCGCCGGCCGCCCCGGCCTGGCCGTCGCCATGGACGAGCGCGACGGCACCCGATCCGAGCTGATCTTCGACCGGAAGACCTACCGCTACCTCGGCGAGCGCACGGTGAACACCAGGGACCGCAAGGTGAGAACGCCCTCCGGCGGCGGGTACACCGAGAAGAAGGGCGCGGTGACCGGCACCGCCGTGCTCGCCGTCGATCTCACCGCCGGCTTGCCCGAGATCTCGCCGAAGGCGTCCCGCATGAAGATCCCCTGCTGAGACTTTTCCCCACCTGATCCGGCCTTTCGGCCGTGAGTTCTGTCCCGCATGCCCTCAGGTCGATCCGGCATGCCCTCAAGGAAGAAGGAGAACATCCATGTTCATCGCCAAGGCGGTCGCGGCCACCCTGCTCGCCGGCTCGTTCGGCGGTCTCACCTCACCGCCGTCGGGGGACGCCGCCGCGTACGAGAAGCAGACGCAGCTGGAGGCCGAGCGCGTCGCCTGCATGACGGAGCGGGGCCTGGATTACGTGGCCTCGCCGGAGCCTCGGTACAAGTGGCAGCCCGGAGAGCAGGAGCGGCTCGCGGGTGACCTGGAGGCGTTGCGGGCGTACCGGAGCAAGTACGGCTTCGGCGTCTGGTCCCCGAACGTCTATCCGAAGGACGAGGTCGTCAATCCTGTCCAGCACGAGAACCCGAACGACACGATGCTGATGTCGCTCTCGGCCGGCGAGCTGAAGAAGTGGCGCGCCGCCGACGAGTCCTGCTTCTCCCGGGCGGTCAAGGAGGTGCTGGGCAAGACCGTCACCTCCCAGGACGACTTCTACGACCAGCTCGAAGCGGCGGTGCGCAAGTCGTTGAGCGTCCTCGACCAGGACAAGCGGCTCGTCCGGCTGGGCAAGCAGTTCGCCGCGTGCCTGGGCGTCAGCCGGACCGAGCCGACCGCGCTGGACGGTCTGAGCCACGCGAAGATCGTGCGGCAGGCTTCGGACGTCGCCAGGAAGGCGTGGAAGGGCGAGCTGCCCAAGGGCGAGACCGTCGTCTTCCGGCCGAACCTGAAGCCCGCGGAGGCCAGGCCGTACCTGGACAAGGAGATCAAGGCGGCGCTGAAGGACCTGGAGTGCGGTAAGGACTTCTACCCCGCCTACTCTCCCAAGGCCATGGAGATCACGTCGCGGGTCTACCAGGAGTTCGGCCGGGAGGGCGCGGCCCAGGCGATCCCGTCCCGGATCTACCGCAAGCTCGTCTGACCCAGCGCTCCCGGGGTGGCGCTCGTGGCGCGCGAGCGGCACCCCGATCCCGCCTTCTTCACTTCAGGGCGGTGGGTCACGCGGGGACGTGGTGGCGCAGGGCCAGTTCGTCCGGGTACGGCGACAGGAACGTCTGTTCGCGCACGTAGGCCGACCCCTCGCCCTCCGCGTCGTGCCGGATCAGCGTGGCCGGGACGCTCAGCGGCACCCGGCCGGCGCGGTAGGAGCCGATGACGCCGGCCAGGTGGTCGCGGCGGGCCGGGTCGAGGCCGAGCATGCCCAGGCAGTGCTGGAGGGCGTTGACGTTGCGTCCGGGTCGGGCCCGCTGGGCGAGCGCCGCGTGGAACGCCCCGGTGTACGCGGCGGCCACCTCGGCGCGGGGGCGCGCGCCGGCGCGGGCCACGACCACACCCGCGGTGCGGTGGCCCAGCGGATCGTGGGCGAGCAGCTGCATCTTGTGGCGGGTGTGGAAGGCGACCAGATCGCGTGCCCGCCAGTCGCCCGCAAGGAGCGCGCGCAGCCGCGCGTGCGCGAAGATCCGCTCCACGAACGCCTCCCGAAGCACGGCGTCGTGCAGCCGCCCCTCGTCCTCCACGGGCAGCAACGGGTGCGCCTCGACGACGGCCGCGGCGAACACGCCCCGCTGCCGCCGGTCGACCGGCTGCCCGTCCGCCCCCGGGTAGAGCGGGATGCCGTGGACGCCGCAGGTGGGGCTGCGCGACTTGAACACGTAACCGTCCACGTCGAGGGCTGCTGCGCGGGTCTCGGCCAGGGCCGCCATGCGGCCGGTGAGGTCGGTACGGGTCTTCCGGGTCATCAGGCGCGGACCGGACGGCGAGCGCTCCAGGCGGAGCGTCTCGCGCGGGGTGCCGAGGCCCACCTCCATCTCGGGGCAGACCGGCACCCAGTCGACGTACGGGTCGAGCGGGCCGGACAGGAAGCGGTCCCGGCTGTGGCCGCCGTTGAACCGCACGAGCTCCCCGATCAGGCAGCTGGACACGGCCACCCGGGGCCGGACCGGGGCCGGGCCGGTCATGCCGCCTCCAGCAGGGCGGACAGCCGGTGCAGGCCGCGGGCGGTCCGGGCCTTGACGGTGCCGAGCGGCACGCGCAGCCGTTCGGAGATCTCGCGCTGGCTCAGGTCGCCGTAGTAGGCGAGCGCGATGGCCTCCCGCTGCGCGACCGGCAGCTCCGAGAGGGCCCTGCGGACCAGGTCGCGCCGCACGACCCCCTCGCTGTCGTCGCGGCCGTCGTCGCCGGCCGGCTCCCCGGCGGCCTCCAGCGGCACGGTGGCCCTGCGGGCGCGCAGATGGTCCACGCCGCGCTTGCGGGCGATGCCCAGCAGCCACGCCTCCAGGCTGCGCGCCGGGTCGTAGCGGTGCCCGGACAGCCAGGCCTCGATGAACACCACCTGGGTCACGTCGTCGATCTCGCCCGGCGGGACCAGGCGGCGAAGGTACGAGCGCACCAGGGGGGCGTGGGTGCGAAAGCAGTCGGCGAGCGGTTCCATGCGCTTTCACCCTTCCTCGGATAACCTATTCAAAACTTATTCAATGCGACGTCGCAGGCGGCAGGCAACCAAGGGCAGGGAGATCAGTGCGCCCGGGCGGCGACGAGGGCGACGGCCTCCTGGAGAGAGGCGGCGCGGGCGACGCGGGGCGGCAGCTCCGGCCGCCATCCGGGGCCCCCGACGACGAGGCGGGCCGGTGGGCGCAGGGCCGGCAGGGCGGCCAGCGGGGCGGGATCGCCCGTGGCGGCCAGTTGCGACCAGACGAAGACGACTGCGGGCCCGAGGCGGCGCATCGCGTCGGCCAGCGCGGGATACGGGGTGCGGGCACCGAGCACGCGGGTGTCGATCCGGCGGTCGATGGTGAGCGCGGCGGCCAGCACGTGGACGGGCAGGCTGTGCTGCTCCTCCTCGGCGCAGGCCAGCAGGACCGGCCGGTCGTTCACCGGGCGGGCGGGACGCGCGGCGAGGGGGTGCAGGGCGGCCAGGAGGCGCTCCGAGAACAGGTGCTCGACGTCGATGCCGCCGCCGGTCTCAGCCTGCCTGCGGCAGATCGTGCCGAACGCGGGCACGACGAGGCGCTCCCAGGTTGCCACGACGCCGAGCCGGGCCAGGGAGGCGGCCAGGCCGGCGGTCACCGTCAGGCCGTCCAGCGCCAGCGCGGCCCTGGCCAGCATCGCGGCGGACGGCACGGGCGCCTCCTCCCCGGGCGGGGGTGCCGGCTCCGCCATGGCCCCCGGCTGCTCCGCCTCGGACGTCTCGGGAGGGGCGGGCGGACGGAGCGCCTGGCGGGCGGCGTCGGCCGGGGGGACCCCGGCGTGGACCAGCCGGTTCATCTCCTCAAGACGGGCCAGGTCGGCCGCGCCGTACCGGCGGTGGCCCCCGGGGCTGCGGCGGCTCGGGCCGATGCCGTAGCGCAGGTTCCACGTGCGCAGGGTGGGCGCGGGCACGCCGAGCCGCCGTGACACGGCGCCGATGCCGTATCCCGGCTCCTCGGCGGCGTGAGCCGAGCCCGTCTCCTCCATGCATGTCCCCGTTCGCGGTCCGATCCGTGACGCTCCGGCTCATTCTTTCGGACCGCGCGCCCCGCGGGTTGCAACCGGCGGCGGGCCGGTCTCCGAAGACCGTGGTGTGGGCACCGTCATCGTGCTCTTCACCGGGACCTGCGGGTCCACGACCATCCCGCGCCGGCGGCGGCGTGCGCGCGGGCCCGCCACGTGGTGCCGCTGTTCGTGCTCCACCCGGCCGTGCCCGCCGGGCGGCGCGTGCCGTTCCTGCTGGACAGCCTGCGCGACCTGCGCGATGCGCTGCGCGCCCGCGGCGGCGACCTGCTGGTACGGCGGGCGACACGGGCTGGTCCACGAGCCGTGGCGCTCGCCCGTGCCGATCCCGGGATGTCCGGGGCCACTGCACCTCCGGGCCGCGTAACGGACCCGTAACGGATCTTGGGGAGAGGGCGGCGCGTCTGGAAGGCTGGCGTCATGATCCCGCCCGCGCGCCCAGGGGGAGGGCCCGCATGACAGCCGTCCGAGCTTTCGCCGCGGGGGACGAGGGCGCCCTGGTCGACGCCTGGAACCGGGCCATGCCGGCCGATCCCACCACCCTGGGCTGGTTCCGCGACTGCGTGCTGCTCGACCCCAACTTCGACCCCGAGGGCCTGCGCGTGGCCGTCACGGCCGCCGGTGAGGTCGCCGGCTGCGCGTACGCGGTGCGCCGGCTGACGCCGCTCGCCCCCGGCACCGGCCTGGAGCCGGAGACGGGCTGGATCCCGTTCCTGTTCGTCGCGCCGGAGCACCGGGGCGGCGGGCTGGGCCGGCGGCTCCTCGACGAGGCGCTCGCCTTCCTGGCCGCTCACGACCGCACCCGGGTCGAGTTCGCCTGCTACACGCCCCACTACGTGCTCCCCGGAGCCGACCCCGAGCGCTACCCCGCGGGCTGCGCGCTGCTGCGCGAGGCCGGGTTCGAGACGGTCTCCCAGCCGGTCGCGATGGACCGGAGCCTGGCCGGCTACGTCACGCCCGACGTCGTGCGCGCGCTGCGTGAGCGCCGCGAGGGCGAGGGCTACCGCTTCCGCTGTCCCGGCGACGGCGAGCTGCCGGAGCTGATCCGGTTCGCCTCCCGGGAGTTCAGCCCCGAGTGGGGCGAGGCGATCAGGCGGCTCGGGGACCCGGCGCGGCTGCTCGTGGCCGTGCGGGAGCGCGTCGTCGGGTTCGCCGCGTACGGGGCGTACCGGGGGATCGCCGAGCGGTTCGGGCCGTTCGGCGTGGACCCGTCCGAGCGGGGGACCGGGATCGGCGCGATCCTCCTCCACGGGGCGATGACCATGATGCGGGCCGAGGGGCTGCACGCGTCGTGGTTCCTGTGGACGGGACAGACGGGGCCCGCGGCCCGGTTGTACGTGAAGGCGGGCTACGAGGTCACGCGGCGCTTTCACGTGATGCGCCGCTCAGCCGGGGCCGTCCAGGGCGGCTGACCGGTCCGCGGAGGACGCGTACCGGCGGGTGAGGGCCCGCGCGACGGCCGCGACCGCGTGGCGCAGCTCCGGCGGCGACAGGACCTCCACGTCCAGGCCCAGCCGCAGGAGCTCGCCCGTCGCGTGCTCCACCGACTCGATGGGCACCGTCACCCGCGTCCAGCCCTCCTCGTCCGGCGGCCCGGCGGTGGCCCTCGCCGCCGCCACCACGCCCGGGGTCATCAGGTCGGCCAGGCGCTCCAGCCCGCGCGGCGACAGCTTGACCACGGCCTCGCCGCGCCGCAGCCGGGCCTCGAACTCCGACCGGTACGCCTCCCAGTGGGCCGCCAGGTCGAATCCCGGCGGGCGGGTGAAGCGCTCCTCGTGCAGCGGGTGCAGCTCCAGGATCTGCGACACCCGGTACGTGCGCACCTGCCTCTCCGAGCGAGCCACGACGTACCACCGCCCGGCCTTGACCACCAGCCCGTACGGCTCCAGCCGCCGCTCCACCTCCTGCGGCGTCTTCCAGCGGCGGTACCTGACCTGGAGCGCGTGCTCGTCCCACACGGCGGCGGCCACGGCCGGCAGGTGGGTGACCGGCTCCGCGTCGCGGTACCACGAGGGCGCGTCCAGCAGGAACCGCTCCTGGATCCGCCCGGCCCGGTCCCGCAGCTCGACGGGCAGCGCGGCCATGAGCTTGAGCTGCACGGCCGTCACCACCGCGCCCAGCCCCAGCTCGGCCGCCGGGCCCGGCAGCCCGGCCAGGAACAGCGACTCCGCCTCGTCGGCCGTCAGCCCGGTCAGCCTGGTCCGGTAGCCGTCGAGCAGCCGGTAGCCGCCGCTCGGGCCGGCGTCGCCGTACAGGGGGATGCCGGCGGCGTGCAGCGACTCGACGTCGCGGTAGATCGTGCGCACGGACACCTCCAACCGCTCGGCGAGCTCCCGCGCGGTCATGAGGCCGCGCGTCTGCAGGAGCAGCAGGATCGAGACGAGCCGAGAAGCGCGCATTCGCTGACACTACCTGTCAGTGACCCAGCCCTATCGTCGCCCGCATGAACGACTTCGACTTCCTCATCGGCACCTGGAACGTCCACAACCGCAGGCTCGTCAGCCGGCTCACCGGAAGCGACGAGTGGGAGGAGTTCGCGGGCCGGTCCACGTGCACGAGGCACTTCGACGGCGCCGCGAACGTCGACGAGATCGTCTTTCCCGCCAAGGGCTTCTCCGGGCTGACCGTGCGCGTCTGCGACCCGGCCACGGGGGAGTGGTCGATCTACTGGGCCGACAGCACCGGGGGAGCGCTCGGCCTGCCGCCCATGGTGGGCCGGTTCGAAGGCGGCCGGGGCGAGTTCTACGCCGACGACGCGCACGAGGGCAGGCCGGTGCGCTGCCGGTTCATCTGGACGGTGGGCGGCCCGGACTCCTGCCGGTGGGAGCAGGCGTTCTCGGTGGACGGCGAGCGCACCTGGGAGACCAACTGGACGATGGACCTCACCCGGGCCTGAGCCCCGTCTACGTCTGGCTGCCGGCCCAGAGGATCACGAGGATGGCGACGGTGGCCAGCACCAGCAGGGCCCCGCCCACCACGAGCACCCAGCGCAGGCCGGGCGAGCGAGCGGGCTCGGCCTCGTACACCGGCACGTCGGGCAGCATGTCCGGCGTGTACGGCAGGCGGCGCGTGCCCGAGTCCTCCACGAGCGACGGGTGCGGCGTGTGCCGGGGCGGATCGTCAGGGGCGGGGGTCTCGTCGGGGGACGAAGGCTGGGCGGGGACGGGGATGTGCGTGGTCTTGCGGGCGTCCGGGTCGTCCGGAAGGGGGCGGTCGGCGGTCATCGTGGCTCCTGACCGTGAAGGCGGTGGGCGGTGCGTGGCGGGTGCCGTTCAGACGGACTGTTCCTGTTCTTCCACCGCACGCGTGATCGACACCAGATCCAGGCCACCTTGGTGGCGGACGCCGTTGACGAACAGCGTCGGCGTGCCGCGCACGCCGCTCGCCCGGCCCGACCGCTCGTCCCTGGCGACCCGCGCGACCTGCCCCGGCACGTCCGGCCACGGCTCCACGCCCATCTCGGCGGCGTAGCGGACCAGGTCGGCCTCCGTCAGGAACCGCTGGTTGCCGAAGAGCACGTCGTGCATCTCCCAGAACTTCCCCTCGCGCGCCGCAGCCTCGGACACCAGCGCGGCCGACATGGCCCTCGGGTGCAGGGTGCGCAGCGGGAAGTGCCGGAACACCACGCGGACGTCGGGGTGCCTGCTGAGCAGCTCGTCCAGGATCGGCTCCAGCCGGCCGCAGTACGGGCACTCGAAGTCGCCGTACTCGACGATCGTGACCTTGGCGTCCGCCGGGCCGCGCACGTGGTCGTCCGGTCCCACCGGCTCCGACAGCAGTACGGGCAGCTCCTCCTCCGGCTCCGCCTCGGGCGGCGCGCACACGCCGCCCCGGTCCCACGCCAGCCGGAACGCGATCCAGCCGGTCAGCGCCGACAGCAGCGATCCGGCGAGGATGCCGATCTTGGCCTGGGCCTGCACGGCGGGGTCGTCGAAGGCCAGGTCCACGATGAACAGCGACACCGTGAACCCGATGCCCGACACCGCCGCCCCGCCGAGCAGCTGGCCCCACACCAGATTGCCCGGCAGCAGCCCCCAGCCGAAGCGCAGCGGCAGCCACGTGCCGAGCGAGATCCCAGCGAACTTGCCGAGCAGCAGCCCGGCCGCCACGCCGATGGAGATGGGCGAGGTGGCGGCCTGGCGCAGCGTGTCGCCGTCGAGCGCGACGCCGGCGTTGGCCAGCGCGAACAGCGGCACGATCACGTAGCTGCTCCACGGGTGGAGCTGGAGCTGCAGCCGCTCGTTCACCGAGACGGCCGCGCGCACCCGGCGGGTCGCCTCGCGGGCCGCGCGGGCGTTGGGGTCGCTGGCGAGCCCCTGCACGGCCTCTCCGGCGGCCAGCAGCTTGTACTCGCTGGGCGCGTACACGAAGACCAGGACGCCGAGCGCGATGCCGACCAGCGTCGGGTGGACGCCGCTCTCCAGCGTGGACACCCACACGCCGAACCCGAGCAGGATGTAGGCCGGCGCGCGCCAGATCCGCAGCCGCCGCAGCGTCAGGATGGCCGCGAGCAGCACCGCCGCGACGATCAGGGCCGGCACCGACAGGTCGCGGGTGTAGAAGACGGCGATGATGATGATCGCCAGCACGTCGTCCACGATCGCCAGCGTCAGCAGGAACGCGCGCAGCGGCTCGGGGCAGCGGGCTCCCACCACGGCCAGCAGGCCGAGCACGAACGCGGTGTCGGTGGCGATCGGCACGCCCCAGCCGCCGGCGCCCGGTCCGCCCGCGTTGAGCGCGAGGTAGACGGCCGCCGGCACGATCATGCCGCCGAACGCCGCCACGGCGGGGACGGCCAGCAGCCGCCGGTCCCGGAGCTGCCCGAGCCGCACCTCGTAGGAGACCTCCAGGCCGATGAGGAAGAAGAACACCGCCATCAGGCCGTCGTTGACCCAGTGGCGCAGGTCGAGGGAGAACTCGGCGGGGCCGAAGGACAGGCCCATCGGGGTGTGCCAGAACGTCTCGTAGGTGCCGCTCCACGGCGAGTTCGCCCACAACAGGGCGAGCAGGGTCGCGCCGAGCAGCACACTCGTGCTCCCCGCCTCGGTCTTGAAGAACGCCCGCAACATCCTGAACCCCCCAGGGGTCCGATGATAGGGGGAGTGGCCGCGTGCTCCCCGAGCGCGGTCGGCGGACGGCACCGGATCGTTAATTCGGCGCAGCCGAATTTCGCCGCCGGAATGGCACCGGGTAATGGGACGGATTTTCCGGGTGATCGAGTTGCCGCTACGTGATCTTGGCCCTATTGTCGCGCCTCATGAGATTACGTATGACCGCGATGGTCGCCGCCCTCGTCTCGCTCCCGCTGACCGGCACGGCCGCCGCCGCGGCCGGTTATCCCGTCAAAGGCGATGGGCTGACCGCCAGCCCCCTTTACGACAAGGGCGCCCTGCCTGCCGTGAAGTGCGCGGAGAAGCCGGTCAAGGCCCGCAACCGCACCTCCGTCCGGGCCTACGTCGACGGCGTCGTCGGATGTCTCGACGCCACCTGGGAACAGCACCTCACCGCCGCCGGGCTGCCCTTCAAGAAGGTGCGGGTGAAGCATTACACCCGCATTCCCAAGAACTATTGCCGAATGGACGTCGGCAAGGAGCAGTCGATGGCGTTGTACTGCTCCAGGACCAGTACCATCGCCTTCCAGATCGGCAAGGACTGGCTGGAGAACCCGTACGACCTGTGGCTCGCCGACATGACCGCCGGCATGTACGCCTATCACGTACAGAATCTGGTCGGTATTCAGGAGGCGCTGGACAAGGAGCCGTATCGCAACAAGGCCGAGATGGCGGAGCAGGTGCGCCGGGCGAGCCTGCAGAGCTCGTGCCTGGCGACGGCGTTCCTGAAGAGCGTGTGGCCGCTGGACCGCCGCTCCAAGCGCGACTGGAACGACCTGCTCTCGCTGGTGCAGGGCGACAGGGCCGGTGAGCCGCGCTACTACGGCAAGACCGGGACCATCAAGATGTGGATGCGGCGCGGGTACGCCCAGGGCGACCCGGGGGCGTGCAACACCTGGACGGCGTCGGCCGCGCAGGTCTCCTGAGGTCCCAGGCGAGTCGTATAGAGCAATTTATAGCGATATTTCGGGTTTTCCCGGATTTATGGGCCTTCTCAGCGGGGGCGTGGCTGGTTACGTTCGGGCGGGCCGCCGATCGGCCCGAGGGAGGGCGGCGCATCCCGGTCGCTCTCCCGGCACGTGCTCCTTCGTCTCCACCCCCCACGGAGGATCCATGAAGTTGCTCCTGTCCGCGCTGGGCGCTCTCGCGCTGGCCGTGTCACCGGCCCTGACGGCACCCGCGACGGCGGCCCCGGCACACGCCCCCGGAGCCGTCTCCGCACACTCCCCGGCGGCAGCCCTCGCGGCGCCGAACATCCCACTGGCGAACGTCAAGGCCCACCTCGCCCAGCTCCAGAGCATCGCCTCCGCCAACGGCGGCAACCGCGCCCACGGCCGCCCCGGCTACCTGGCCTCCGCCAACTACGTCAAGGGCCTGCTCGACGGCGCGGGGTTCACGACCACCCTGCAGTCGTTCACCTACAACGGCGCCACCGGCTACAACGTCATCGCCGACTGGCCCGGCGGCGACCCGAACGACATCCTCATGACCGGCGCCCACCTCGACAGCGTGACGGCCGGGCCGGGCATCAACGACAACGGCTCCGGCTCCGCGTCGATCCTCGAGACCGCGCTGGAGGTCTCCCGCCAGGGGCTCCAGCCGGCCAAGCACCTGCGCTTCGCCTGGTGGGGGGCGGAGGAGCTGGGGCTGCGCGGCTCGCAGTTCTACGTCAACAACCTGCCCGCCGCCGAACGCGCCAAGATCAAGGCGTACCTGAACTTCGACATGGTCGGCTCGCCCAACCCCGGCTACTTCCTCTACGACGGCGACAACTCCGACGGCGTCGGTTCCGGCCCCGGCCCGGCCGGCTCGGCGGAGCTGGAGCAGACCCTCCAGGCGTACTTCACCTCCATCGGCGTGCCCACGCGCGGCACCGACTTCGACGGGCGCTCCGACTACGGGCCGTTCATCAGCGCCGGCATCCCGGCGGGCGGCACGTTCACCGGCGCGGAAGGCACCAAGACCAGCGCCCAGGCGCAGCTCTGGGGCGGCACCGCGGGCCAGGCTTTCGACTCCTGCTACCACCGCTCCTGCGACACCACCGCCAACGTCAACGACACGGCGCTCGACCGCAACGCCGACGCCATCGCGTACGCCATCTGGACGATCGCCACCGCAGTGCCGCCGGCCACAGTGTGGTCCGACACCTTCGAGACCGCCACCGGCTGGACGGCGAACCCGTCCGGCACCGACACCGCCACCACCGGCCAGTGGGAGCGCGGCGACCCCGAGGCCACCACCTCCAGCGGCGCCAAGCAACTCGGCACCACCGTCAGCGGGACCAACGACCTGGTCACGGGACGGCTCGCGGGCTCCACCGCGGGCGATCACGACATCGACGGCGGCACCACCTCGATCCGCTCGCCGCAGGTCCCGCTCCCGACCGGCGGCGTGCTCAAGCTGACCATGTCGTGGTACCTGGCACACGGCAGCAACTCTTCCAGCGCCGACTTCCTCCGCGTGAGCGTGGCGGGGACCTCCGGCACCGCCGCGGTCTTCACTCAGGCCGGTGCGGCGACCAACCGTGACGCGGCGTGGGGGACGGCGACGGCCGACATCTCCGCCTTCGCCGGGCAGAGCGTGCGCATCCTGGTCGAGGCGGCCGACGCCTCTGGCGCCAGCCTGGTCGAGGCGGGGATCGACGACGTCAAGATCACCCGCCAGTGACGAGCGCCCCTGAGCCGGGCGCGCCGGATGCCGCGCGGGCAGGTCTGCCGGGAGCGGCGGGACCGGGCGCGCCCGGAGCGGCGAGGTGGGTCCGGCTCAGGGGTGGCCGCCGGTCTCCAGGGTGGCCAGGTAGCCGGCGGCCTCGGCGATCCGGTCCTCGGTGAAGACGCGGACCCCGTTGGCCTCCAGCAGCGCCGTGGTGACGCCCTGCCCGGGAGTGCGCCTGCCCTGGAAGGCGCCGTCGTAGATCGCCAGCGCGCCGCACGACGGGCTGCCGTCCTTCAGCACCGCCAGCCGTACCCCGGAGGAGCGGGCCACGGCCAGCGCCGACCGCGCGCCCTCCAGGAAGTACGCGGTCACGTCGGAGCCGTCCGAGGCCAGCACGCGAGCGGCGCCCGCCAGCACGGCGGCGCCGCCCGCGCCCGCCTCGATCTCGGCGGCGGGACGCGGCGTCGGCAGCCCGCCCTCGACCTCGGGGCAGAACGGCACCAGCCGCCCCTCCTCGCGCCACCCGGCCAGCCGGGCGTCGGAGCTCGTCTTGGCCCCGCCGTCGTAACGCACCCGCCGGCCCATGAGGCACGCGCTGACCAGGATCCTCTCCATGCCTTCGATCCTACGAACCCGCGCCGCCCGCCCCGTCCGGGGGCGAGGGGGGCGGGCGATAGCCTTTGCGCGATGAACACCACCGTGGCCACGATCGTCATCGCCGGCTCGCTGCTGCTCGCGCTGGCGAGCCTGATCACGGCGATCCGCGACCGGCCCATGGGCATGGTCCTGCTCGTCGGCTTCGCCGTGCTGGAGGTGGCCGTGCTGGTGCAGGCGGGCATCGTGATCGCGGCCGTCGCCGGGGGCGAGGGCGCGCACGTGTCCAAGGGCACGCTGTTCGGCTACCTCGCGGGCGAGGCGGTGATCCCGCCCGCCGGAGTGTTCCTGGCGCTGGCCGAGCGCAGCCGGTGGGGCTCGGGGATCCTGGCCGTGGCCGGGTTCGCCATCGCGGTGATGACGGCGCGGCTGCTGCAGATCTGGCAGGGCGTGCCGTGACGTCCCCCTCGATCGGGACCGGCCCCGGCCGGGCGCTGCTGGCGGTCTACGGGCTGTTCGCGCTCGCGGCGGGCGCGCGGGCCGCCGTGCAGATCCTCACCCGCTTCGGCGAGGCGCCGCTGGCGTACTCGCTGTCGGCCTTCGCCGCCCTCGTCTACATCCTGCTCACCGTGGCGCTGGCCCGCGGCGCGCGCCGGCTGGCGCTGGCGGCGCTGTTCGTGGAGCTGGCCGGGGTGCTGGTCATCGGCACGGCGAGCGTCCTCGACCCGGCTGCCTTCCCGGAGGCGACGGTGTGGTCGGTGTACGGCAAGGGCTACCTGTTCATCCCGCTCGTGCTCCCGCTCGTGGGCCTCTACTGGTTGCTGCGCAGGCGTTAACGACGCCCCCGTCGGGGCAGCGGGACACCATGAGCACGATCGAACACTCGGTAGACGTCAACGTTCCTGTCAGGGTCGCCTACAACCAGTGGACGCAGTTCGAGAGCTTCCCCGAATTCATGGAAGGGGTCGAATCGGTCAAACAGCTCACGGACACGCGCACCGCGTGGATCACCGAGATCGCCGGGGTGCGGCGCGAGTTCGAGGCCGAGATCTCCGAGCAGCACCCGGACGAGCGCATCGCCTGGCGTTCGGTGGACAAGCCCCGGCAGGCCGGGGTGGTGACCTTCCACCGGCTCGACGAGAACACCACGCGGGTGACGCTCCAGATGGAGTACGACCCCGAGGGCTTCCTCGAGACGGCCGGTGACTGGCTGCAGCTCGTCCGCCTGCGCGTCCGCAACGACATGGAGCGGTTCAAGGAGTTCATCGAGTCGCGCGGCGGCGAGACCGGCGCGTGGCGCGGCGACGTTCCCGGCCCGCACCAGCACGGCTCCGACCTCGGCACCGGCGGCTCCATGCCGCCCCGCTCCAGCGACCCCGTGCCGCCGGGCTCGGGCGAGCCCGTGCCGCCCGGCACCGTCGGCGGCAGCGACTACCCGCCCGGCACCGGCACCGGCCCCACGCTTCCGCCGCCCGGCCCGCTCGGGACGCACGACGACCCGCCGCAGCCGCCGCGCCCGGTGCTGTAACGGCACGCGCTGACAGGACACCCACTTCGACCACAAAGCCCCCGGGACCGGGGGCTTTGTCATGTGTCAGGAATAAATGCCGGTTTTGGGGCTGTTAAGATTGCCATTCGTCCCATGATTAGATGAGTGGAGGATCTCCCCCGCATGAGCGTGCTCGCCGAGCTCCGAAGCGAGTCCCGCGGCAGGACCGGCCCCCTCGCCTGGCTCCTGGTGCTGGGAATCGTCCTCGCCGCCCTCAACCTGCGCACCGCCGTCACCAGCGTCGGACCGCTGCTCGACCAGCTCACCCAGGGCCTCGGCATGAGCAGCGTCGGCACCGGTCTGCTCACCACGCTACCCGTGCTCGCCTTCGCGACGGTCGGCGCGGTCACGCCCTCACTGTCCAGGCGGCTCGGCGAGCACCGGCTGCTGCTGCTCGCCCTCGTCACCCTCGGCGTGGGCCTGCTGGTCAGGTCGCTGGTCGGCTCGGCGCCGGTGTTCCTGCTGAGCAGCGCGGTCGCGCTGTCCGGCGGGGCCGTCGGCAACGTCCTCATCCCCACCCTGATCAAGCGCCACTTCCCGGCCCGCACCGGCGTCATGACCACCGTCTACACGACCGCGCTCGCCGCCGGCACGATGCTGGCCGCGGCGGCCACCGTGCCGATCGAGCGCGCGTCGGGCGACTGGCACATCGCGCTCGGCGTGTGGGCGGCTCTGGCGGCCGTGGCCACCCTGCCCTGGCTCGCCCTGCTGCGCAGCGACCCGGCCAGCCGGGCCCCCGCCGTGGGGAACGCGTCCGGCGACACGGAGGACGACGCCGCCCCTGAGGCCGCGGCGCCCGCCTCGGGGCTGCGTCAGCTCGCCCGCAGCCGGCTGGCCTGGATGGTCGCCGTCTACTTCGGCACCCAGTCGATGATCGCGTACATCATGTTCGGCTGGCTGCCCACGATCCTCACCGACGGCGGCTACAGCACCGGCGAGGCCGGGTTCGTCCTCGGGGTCTTCACCGCGCTGAACATCCCCGTCTCCATCCTCGTCCCCGTGGTCGCCTCGCGCTTCCGCGACCAGCGGCCCGTGGTGGTCGGGCTCGTCGCGGCGTACACGGCCGGCTTCCTCGGGCTGTGGCTCGCGCCCGTCTCCACCGCCATGGTGTGGGTGGTGCTCATCGCGCTCGGCATGGGGTCGTTCCCGCTGGCGCTCATGATGCTCGGCCTGCGCACCCGCACCGCCGAGGCCACGGCCGCGCTGTCCGCGTTCGGGCAGAGCGCGGGCTACCTCATGGCCGGCGCCGGGCCGCTCGCCGTCGGCCTGCTGCACGACCTGACCGGCGGGTGGACGCTGCCGTACGCGATGCTCTTCGT
The DNA here is from genome assembly GCF_040654215.1 of Nonomuraea sp. NPDC050733. Taxonomy (NCBI): domain Bacteria; kingdom Bacillati; phylum Actinomycetota; class Actinomycetes; order Streptosporangiales; family Streptosporangiaceae; genus Nonomuraea; species Nonomuraea sp. NPDC050733. The sequence continues at coordinate 22,852 of NZ_JBFAHO010000030.1, forward strand.
GGTGCTGGCCGCGCAGCTCGTCACCGGCCTGTACGCGGGACGGCGTCGCTACATCGAGGACGAGCGGCGGGAGCGCGTGGACGCCGAGCCTGCGACAATTCCGGCGTGAACTCCACCGTCGTCACCTTCCCCGCGGGCCGGGTCACCGGCCGATCCGAGATCGTCGGGACCGTGCCGGTAGGGGAGCGGCACGGTCTCGTCGTGTCCGAGACCCCGTTCCACCCGCTCGACCACACCTGGCCCGACCAGCCCGCCGACCGCGGCACGATCGGCGGGCTGCCGGTCGTCGACTGCGTGACCGGCGCCTGGTCGGAGGGCCGGCTCCACCTCGGCGAGGACATCCCCGCGCGGCGGGGCGCCGAGGGCCGGCAGTGGCTCGTCGTGCACGTCACCGACACCCCGCTGCCGGTCGGCGAGAGCGTCGACCTGGCCGTGGACCCCGCCTACCGCGCGGCCCTGTCGGCCGGGCACACCGCCTGCCACCTGGCCGCCCTGGCCCTGAACGCCGCGCTGGCCGGCCGCTGGCGCAAGGAGCCGGCCCTGGACGGGCTCGGCCACCCCGACTTCGACCAGACGGCGATCACCTCCTCGCGCATCTCGCCCGACGCCAGCCTCGACGTGTACCGGCTGGGCAAGTCGCTGCGCAAGAAGGGCTTCACGGCCGACGGCCTGGACACCGGCCTCGCCGAGGTGGCCGCCGCCGTCAACGACCGCCTCAAGGCGTGGACGGCGGCCGACGCGCCCGTTCGGCTGGACGTGCCCGGGCCGGAGCTGACGGCCCGCCGCACCTGGCACTGCGCGCTGCCCGAGGGGGAGGCGTCGATCCCGTGCGGCGGCACGCACGTGTCGCGCACGTCCGAGCTGGGGACGGTCACGGTCGAGCTGGCCCTGGAGGAGGCCACCACCCTGACCATGCGCACCACCGTGACCCGCTGAGCCGTTCGCCGACGGCCGCCCCCGGCTTCTGAGGCGCGCTCAGACGGCGGCAAGGAAGTCCAGCACTCTCCTCCAGGCGTCCGCGCAGGCCGCCTCGTGCGCGTTCGCTGCGGTGTGCGCGGTGTCGAAGAAGCCGTGCGGCGCGCCCGGATAGGTGACCAGCTCGTGCCGCACCCCGGCCGCCGTGAGCGCCTGCCCGAACTCCGCCACCTGCTCGGCGGGGATGCCCTCGTCCGCGCCGCCGAACAGGCCGAGGACCGGCGCCGACAGCTCGGCGGCGTGCTGGGTGGGGCCCGGCCCGTACGGCCCCGCGATGCCCGGCGCGCCGTAGAAGCCGATCACCCCGGCGAACCCGAACCGGGGCGCGGAGGCGAGGAACGCGTTGCGCCCGCCCATGCAGAAGCCCAGCGCCACCGCCGGGCGGCCGAGCCGGTCGGCCGCGGCCATGATGTCGGCCTGGATGGTGTCCCTGCCCAGCCTGGTGACGTGCTCCATGATCGGGAAGCCCTCGCCGCGGTCGTCGTCCGCGGCCGTGCGTCCGTAGTAGTCGATGGCGACGGCCGGGTGGCCCTGCTCCGCCAGCCGTACGGCCAGGTGCTTGTAGAACCCGTGCAGGCCCCGCACGTCGGGCAGGACGACGACGCCCGCGCCGCGCACGTCGTCGGGACGGGCCTCGTAGGCGGCGAACGTCGCACCGTCCGCCGAGGTCAGGCGGAGCGACCGGGCTCGGGTGCCGGTGACGGGGGGCGTGAGGGCCGGCGGGGCGGCCTCGGGGTCGTAGCACATGGCTGGGAAATTTACCAAAGCCAGATTGATAAAGCCAGGCTTGGCGTCGGTGGCACTAGCCTTGGGCCCGTGCTAGCGAAGGACCTCCGCATCGCCGTCGGCCGCCTGGCGCGGCGCATCCGCCAGCTCTACACCAACGGGGCGGACGACGACGTGTCGTTCAGCGAGCTCGCCGTACTGGCGCGGCTGGACCGGGAGGGGGCGCTCACCTCGGCCCGGCTCGCCGCCCTGGAGCGCGTCACCGCCCAGGCCATCGGCACGATCCTCGGCGGCCTGCACCGGCGCGGGCTCGTGGCGCGCGACCCCGACCCCGAGGACGGCCGCCGGGTGATCTCCTCGATCACCGGCAAGGGGCAGGCCGCGCTCGTCAGCCGCGACCTGGTCATCACCGAGCGCCTCGCCGCCGCCGTCGACACCCTCACCCCCGAGGAGCGCGAACGCCTGGCGGCCGCCCTGCCGATCCTGGCCGACCTGGCGGACCGCCTCTGAGTGCTCGCGGCCCGTCTCCCGGCTGCTGGAGCACGCTTCGCCAAGTGTCAGCATGTGGTGACAAACGCCATGGTGTCAGCATATGCTGACGCCATGACCGTACCCACGACCGGGCCCGAGCCCGTTCCGGTGGACGCCGCCGACCTGGCCCGTGCCGCGGCCGGCCCCGACCCCGGCGTGGGGCTCGCGGCGGTCGCCGCCCTCCGGACCCTGCTGGAGGAGCTGGAGGCGGCGCACGTGTCGCACGCCCGCGACCGCGGCTGGTCCTGGGAGCGGATCGCCGACGCGCTCGGCGTGAAGCGGCAGACGGTCCACCGCAAGCACGCCCGCAGACTCGGGAGGTAACACGATGCCGCCTCATTCGCCCGACCGGACGCCCGACGCGACGCCCGGCGGGCCCGCCGCGTCCGCCGCGCGCCACGGCTTCGCCCGGTTCACCCGCCCCGCGCGCCGAGCCGTGACCACGGCCGGCACGATCGCGCTCGACGCGGGCCACCCGGCCTTGACCACCGGCGTCCTGCTGCTCGCCCTCGCCGAGACCCGCCCCTTCGACCTCACCTCGTTCACCGCCACGCGCGAGGAGATCGGCTCCCTCGTCGACACGGGCCCGGACGCGCGGGCGCTGCTCGCCACGCTCGGCATCGACCTCGACGAGGTGCGCCGCCGCACCCGCGCGAGCGCCGGCGACCCGGACCGGTGGCGGCTCACGCGCTCGCCGCTGCGGCCCCTGAGGATGACGCTGCACGGGCCGCTGGGCTCGATCCCGCTGGCGGGGCACATGCGCAAGGTCGTGGAGGTCGCCCGCTGGCGGCCCGGCCCGGTGACGGGCGAGAGCCTGCTGTGGGGCCTGCTGGCCGACGGCGGCAACGGCACGGCGGCGATCCTGCGCTCCGCCGGGGTGGACGTGTGCGGACTCGTCCGTGAGCTCGGCATGCCGGTCCGGCGGGCGGCCTAGCGTCCGGTTTCGCCGTGGGTGGCACGGGGACGGCGGGATCTCCGATACACTTGCCATGAATCAAGGGGCTATAGCGCAGTTGGTAGCGCGCCTCCATGGCATGGAGGAGGTCTGGGGTTCGAATCCCCATAGCTCCACTGTGATAATGCGGCGGCATCCGTTACGGGTGTCGCCGTTTCGCTTCCAAGGACGTCATTGGGATGTTGCGTGCTCAGGGCGTCAGGCGGTTGGGAATCGGGCCTTTCGCTTGTCAGACGGTGTGCAGCTCGTCAGTGACCGGGATCGGGCGGTGGGGCATCCGCTGAGGGCTCCGGAACGGGCGAGAACGGGACTATCGGTACTTCTCAACAGCCGCCGCGACCAGTTTCGCCGCACGGTCGGCCGTGGCGTGACCGGGGCGCAGCGCGTAGACGTCGATGATCACCGAGACGTTCGACAGGCGCAGGGAGATGTGTGTCTGGTAGTACGGGAGCCCGAAGGGGCGCGGTCGGGTATAGCTGAACGCCTCGTCGCCGACGTCCGGCCCTTTGCGGAGCTTGGTCCCCGGGTTGCGCTTCGGCTCCTCCTTCATGTTCTTGACCAGCTGGTCGTGGTAGAGGTCGGCCGCTGACGGATTGGGCAGCCGGAACGCCGTGACGCGCAGGTTGGCGCCGTCTGCCCTGCTCCAGCCGCACATGGAGGCGGTGTAGTACTGCCGCTTCGTCGAAGCGTCGAACAGCGAGCGCGTCTGCTTGCTGGTCAGCAGGTCGCACGCCTCGAAGTCGCGGGAGATCAGGGGTGTGGCCACCGCCTTCGGGCTGAACGTCGGTGCCGCGGAGTAGGTGGATCGCGGCGTGAGCACATAGCCCAGTAAGCGGACGGTGTTCGGGAACACCAGCGGCACGACCACGATCCCCGCCGCCACGGTCAGCACCACCGCGAGCACGGCGCCCACGACGATCTGGGGGCGGACGCGTCGAGACGAGTGTCCCGGGATGGTCCGCTTCCGTGGCAGGGTCGGGCCGGTCGCGGTGTCGCCCCGCGAGACGGCCTCCAGCCAGCCGGCCGCCTCGTCCGAGGAGCAGCGGCGTGCCGGGTCCTTCTCCAGGATCGCGCTCAGCACGGGAGCGAGCGGGCCGGCCAGGCGGAAGGGGGCGGGTTCCTGCATGAGCACGGCGGCCAGCGCCGCGGCCTGGTTGGGGCGGGCGAACGGCGGGCTGCCCTCGACCGCCGTGAAGAGCGTGGCGCCGAGCGACCACAGGTCGGCGAGCGGGCCCTCGGCCTCACCGCGCAGGCGCTCCGGGGCGATGTAGCCGGGCGAGCCGCTCAGCATCCCCGTCTGTGTGAGCCCGCTGTCCCCGACGATGGTCGCGATGCCGAAGTCCGTCAGCAGCACCCGCCCGTCGTCGGTGAGCATGACGTTGGCGGGTTTGACGTCCCTGTGCAGGATGCCCGAGGTGTGCGCGGCCGTGAGGGCGTCGAGCATCCGCAGGCCGATCGCGGCCACCCGGTGCGGCGGCAGCGGGCCGTCGTCGCGGACAGCCCGGTCCAGGGAGCGGCCCCGGACCAGCTCCATGACGATCCACGGCCGTCCGCCGTCGAGGACCACATCGTGCACCGTGACGATGGACGCGTGGGAGCGCAGCGTCGCCGCGGCGCGCGCCTCGCGGAGCGTGCGTTCGGCCAGCTCGGCCCGTGACGCCTCGTCGAGGTCGGGCGGGAGCCGCACCTCCTTGACGGCCACTTCCTGCCGGAGGAGCTCGTCCATCGCCCGCCAGACCGTGCCCATGCCGCCCCGGCCGAGCTCCGACAGCAGCCGATAGCGGCCTGCGAGCAGCATCACCGCGCCCTTGCCGACGTCCTGGGCTCTCCGGCCATTCCCAGCCTCCTGACGGTCTCCGCGCGAGCTCCACGGCATGAAGCGCCACCGGCGGGTCCCGGTGATTGATCTATCATGCACGCTGTGCATCGCCTCTGTGACTGACCAGCAGCGAGCGCTTCGCGGCCCGAAGGCCGCCGCACACATGACGTCGGTCCGGAGTCACACCGACTTGAGCATCCCGCCGTCGACGAAGTACGCCGAGCCGACCGAGTAGCTCGCCCGGTCCGAGCACAGGAAGACGATGAAGCTCGCCACCTCGTCCGGCGCGGCGAAGCGCCGGATGGGTGCGTGCTCCCGGGCGACGTCGTCGAGGTGACGCCGCCAGTCCTCGCCGCTGAGCTCCTTGGCCGTTTTCACCCAGTCGGGAGTCAGGACGAGGCCGGGGTTGACGCAGTTGACCCGGATGCCGTCGCCGACGACCTCCGTGGCCAGCACCTTGGAGAACATCATGAGCGCGGCCTTGGTCACGTTGTAGATCGGCTCGTACCAGAGCGGCTGGACCGCGCAGATCGACGCGTTGTGGAGGATGACGCCGCCGCCGCGCCGCCGCATGCCGGGGACGAGCCCGCGGGCCAGCCGGACGGCCGCCATCACGTGGAGGTCCCAGTACGCCTGCCACTTCTCGTCGGGGGCCTCGACGATGGTCTCGTTCGAGCCGGCGCCCGCGTTGTTGACGAGGACGTCGGCGCCTCCGAAGCCCTCCTCGGCCGCCGCCGTCAGCGCGGCCGTGCCCTCCGGCGTCGCCACGTCGCAGACCACGGGCACCACGCGCACGCCGTGGGTCTCGGCGATGGCGCGTGCCTCCTGTTCGAGGCGGGCGGCGCCGCGTGCCGCGAGGACGAGATGCGCGCCCTCGGCCGCCAGGCCCCGCGCCACGGCGAGGCCGATCCCCGAGCTGCCGCCGGTGACGACGGCGACCTTGCCGGCCAACCCCAGCTCCACGAGACCTCCCAGGGCGCGTCTCTCCGTGGCGCCGTTCGTACCCGGCCGGCGGGTGTTCGTACCCGGGTCGGAGGGGTGCAGGGCGAGCGGCGGCCACTGCCGAAGGGGAGCGGGAGGGCTCAGGCGAAGGGCGGGAGGCGGGTGAGGACGCCCGAGCCGAGCACGATGAGGGCTCCGACGGCCATGAACACCACCGGGACGATCCAGTGGCCGTACCGCTCGACGACCTCGATGACCTGGCGATGGGACCCGAGCCAGGAGCCCGCCAGGCACCACAGGGCGACGCCGGCGGCGAACACGGCGATCGTCACCAGCGAGGGACCCGGGCCGATCGTGCGGAACACCGGCGTGTAGACCGACAGGTTGTCCGCGCCGTTGGCGATGGTCACCCCGGCCACCGGCAGCACGCCGGACGCGACGGCCGCCGAGGGGGCGCCGTTCTCGCCGTCCGGGTTCGCGCGGGAACGTAACGCCGCGACCAGGCCGCGGACACCGAGGGCGAACGGGAGGAGGCCGAGCAGGCCGACCCAGTCGTCCGGGATGATCGTCAGGCCGAGCGCCGCGATCACCGACAGGGCCACCAGCGTCGCGATCCCGGTGTACTGGCCGGCCCAGATCTGCCATGGGCGCGGCACCCCGCCCGCGCGGGACGACAGGAACAGCACGGTCAGGACGATGAGGTCGTCCACGTTCGTGCCGGCGAACATGCCGGCGGCCGTGGCCAGGGTCCCCGCGACGCCCACCATGTCGGCTGAACCTACCGCGAAACAGGCCGGTCCGGCGGCCTGGATGACGCGGTCTCGGGGGGTGTTTAAACGCCTGGGTGCGCGAGCGTCAAGTCTGACCGTTTTATGCCTGTAAGTGTTTCTTTGTCCACCTGTCGGGCACCGGATGGGCAGGCTGGCACGGGCCAGCCGCGGTGCCGGAAGGGATGCCGGACGGATGCCGGAAGAAGGAGCGCATGCCATGAAGGACACGGCCAGAGTGGCGATGGCCCTCGCCGCGGGCTACTACCTCGGTCGGCGTCACAAGCTGCGCTTGGCGACTCTCCTGACGGCGATCGGGATCGCCAGGCGGTTGCGCAAGGAAGGCGACGAGGGCGTCGGCGGACTGCTGCAACAAGGGGCGAAGCTGCTCGGCGGCTCTCCCCAGATCGAAGACATCACCAACCGGCTCCGGGGCGAACTGCTGGAGGTCGGCAAGGCGGCCGCCGTGGCGGCGGCCAGCAAGCAGGTGGACAACATCACCTCGAAGCTGCACGACCGCGCCGAGGGGCTGCGGCATCCGGAACGTTCCGGCGGCGCCTCCGGCGAAGGCGAGGAAGGCGAAGAGGACGAGGAGTACGAGGGCGAAGAGGACGAGTACGAGGAGGAGGGCGCGGAGTCCGGCGAGGACGAGGACCGAGGTGAAGAGGACGAGGAGGAAGAGGGCGAGGAGGAGCCCGAGGAGCGGCCCCGCGCGCGGGGCGGACGTGTCCGCGCCCAGGGCTCTGCCGGCAAGGCACCCGTGAGCAGGGCCCCCGGGGCCAGGTCGGCGCCCAAGCCGTCCACGGCCAGGTCGACCAGTGCGAAGTCGTCCGATTCCAAGTCGTCCGCTTCCAAGACAGCCGGCTCCAAGGCGTCCGGTTCCAAGGCGTCCGGGGCGTCCACGTCGAAGTCCTCGGGAAGCCGGTCGTCCGGGGGGCAGGGATCGCAGGCGCGCGAAGAGCGGACCGGTACGAGGAGCGGACGGTCCGCGGCAACCAGTAAGACCCGGAGGTGAGCCAGGTGGCTGACACATCGAAGGTTGACGAGGCCACCAAGGAAGGCCCGGGGAACGAGGTGGCTTCCGCTGTCCAGGACCTCGCGATGGCGCTGGCCGAACGGGCTTTGTCGTCCATCACGGAGAAGCTGGAGGACATGACGGGGCGGCTCAACGAGGTCGCCGAGGGTGACGGCTCGGGGCTGCTGGGTGCGATCACCGGGGGCGGCGGCTCTGGGCTGCTGAGCGCGTTCACCGGCAAGGAGGGCGGGTTCTCTCCCGGGAAGATGCTGCTGAAGGGCGCGGCGAAGGCCGTGACGGGCAAGATCAAAGACAAGATCGGCCTGGGCGGCAAGGGCGGCAAGGGCGGCAAGAAGAAGCTCAAGCTCACCCACATCTTCGAGACCGTCGACATCGGCGCGCCGATCCGCATCGTCTACAACCAGTGGACCCAGTTCCAGGACTTCCCGACCTTCATGAAGAAGGTGGAGAGCGTCAACCAGGAGGCCGACGACAAGCTCTCCTGGAAGGCGCAGGTCTTCTGGTCGCACCGGACCTGGAAGTCCACGATTCGGGAGCAGGTGCCGGAGGACCGCATCATCTGGCGGTCGGAGGGACCCAAGGGCTGGGTCGACGGGGCCGTGTCGTTCCACGAGCTCTCCCCGAACCTGACCCGGGTCGTCGTCGTCCTCGAATACCACCCTCAGGGGCTGTTCGAGCGCACGGGCAACCTCTGGCGGGCCCAAGGCAGGCGGGCGCGCCTGGAGGTCAAGCACTTCTCCCGGCACGTCGCGACGAACGTCATGCTGCACCCGGACGAGATGGCCGAGGGCGGCTGGCGCGGCGAGATCCGCGACGGCGAGGTCACGAAGGACCACGAGACCGCCGTGCGCGAGGAGAAGGAGCGCGAAGAGGGCGAAGGCGGCGAGGAGGAGCGCCCCGAGGAGCCTGAGGGCGAAGAGGCCGAGTACGAGGGCGAAGAGGGCGAGGCAGGCGAGGAGGAAGCCGAGGAGCCCGAGGAGGAGGGCGAGGAGGAAGAGGAGGAGCCCGAGGAGGAGGGCGAGGAGGAAGAGGAGGAGGAGCCGGTCGGCCAGGCCGGCGAGGAAGAGGAGGAGCCCGAGGAGGAAGAGGAAGAAGAGGCGCCGCCGGCGCGGCGGCCGGCACGTAGCAGGACGGCCGCCGCCCGACGCGGGTGAGGTGCCGGACGACACGCGCACCGACCGGCGGTGTGACGATCGAGGGGTGAGCGTATGACTGTGCAGCCCGCGGGAGGCGGGGGCGGAATAGCCCAGCGCCCGTCCGCGTCCGGCCTGGCGGACGTGATCGACACCATCCTGGACAAGGGCCTGGTGATCGACGCGTATGTGCGGGTCTCCCTGGTGGGGATCGAGCTGCTGACCATCGACGCGCGGATCGTGGTGGCGAGCGTGGACACGTACCTGCGCTTCGCCGAGGCCGTGAACCGGCTGGACATCTCGGAGCAGGGCGGCCAGGGGCTGCCCGAGCTCATGCACAACATCAAGCAGAACAAGATCGCCGACACGGGCAAGGGCGCGGCGCAGGGCGTCCTGGAGGCCGCCGCGGAGAAGCTCGACGACTTCATCGGCGGCTCCGGTGACGAGGAAGAGAGCGAGCCGCGGCCAAGCCGCCGGCGGCGCAGGGGGGAGGACTGACCATGACCACCACCGGCAGGGAGGACGAGCGGAGCTCCTCGTCCGAGGCGGCAGTGGGCGTCTACCTGTACGGGATCGTGCCGGCCGACGTGCAGGTGTCGGACGAGGCGCGCGGCGTGGGCGACCCGTCCACCACGGTCAGTCTCGTACGGCACGGCGAGGTCGGCGCGCTGGTCAGCGAGCTGGCCCTCGACCGCCCGCTGGGAACGCCCGACGACCTCATGGCGCACGAGCGGCTGCTCGACGCCACCGCGGCCGAGGTGCCGGTGCTGCCCATCCGCTTCGGCGCCGTCATGACCAGCTCCGAGGCGGTCGTGGAGGAGCTGCTGGCCCCGAACCACGACGACTTCCGCTCGGCGCTGGAGGAGCTGGACGGCCGCGCCGAGTACGTGGTCAAGGCCCGCTACGTCGAGCAGGCCGTCCTCAGGGAGGTCCTGGAGGAGCAGCCCGGGGTGGCGGAGCTGCGCGAGCAGATCCGGAGCCTGCCCGAGGACGCCAGCCGCGAGGCGCGCATCCAGCTCGGAGAGATCGTCAACCAGGCCGTCAGCGCCAAGCGCGAGGCCGACACGCAGGCGCTCCTGGAGGCGCTCGCGCCGGTCGCCGTGCTCACGTCCGTACGGGAGCCCACCCACGAGCAGGACGCCGCGCACATCGCGCTGCTGGTGGAGCTGGACCGGGCGGACGACCTGGAGGAGGCCGTGGAAGGGTTCGCCTCCCGGTGGGAGGGCCGGGTCCAGATCCGGCTGCTCGGGCCGCTGGCTCCTTACGACTTCATCGTCACGCCGGCGGGGTGAGGGCGCATGGGCCTGCTCAGCCTCCTGTTCGGCTGGCCGCTGGCGCCGGTCAAAGGGGTGATCCGCCTTGGTGAGCTGATCCAGGAGCAGGTCGAGCGTGAGATGAGCGACCCCGCGGTGGTGCGGCGCGAGCTGGAGGAGATCGAACGGGCCGCGGCGGAGGGCCTCATCTCCGAGGAGGAGCAGGAGGAGCGGATGCGCGAGGTCCTGCAGAGGATGATCGGCCCGCCAACCGGAATCGACCCCGGAGAAAGCAGGAGGTGATCGCGTGCCGGCCAGGCGACGCGGCCGCGCCGACGACACGGTCGAGCGCGAGCGGGACGATCTCTCATCGGACGACACCGACGCCGGGGCAGCGGACGGGGGCGAGGACGAGGACGCCGAGTACGAGGACCCCGAGTACGAGGAGTACGAGGACGAAGCGGCCGATGACGACGAGCCGGCCGACGAGAACGAGAACGAGAACGAGGACGAGGGCGAGGACGAGGACGAGGGGGAGTACGAGGACGAGGGCGGCGACGGCTACGAGGAGGAGCCGCGGCGGCGGCTGTCCGCGGCGACCGCCGGCGAGACGGGGCTGCGGCACATCGCCGGGCTGACGGCCCGCGAGCCCGAGGGGGTCACGCTGGTCAAGCCGGGAGACAACGGCTGGACCGTGGACGTCGAGGTGGTGGAGGACCGCCGGATCCCGTCGTCGGGCGACATCCTCGCGTTGTACGAGGCCGAGCTGGACGCGGAGGGCGACCTGCTCTCCTACCGGAGGCTGCGCCGCTACCGGCGCGGCAGCGGGGACAGCGAGAGGGGCTGATCGTGGAGCCAGCGCGGACGGGACCGATCGGACGCCAGGCCTACCCTTCGTCGGCCTCCGGCGGCCGCGAGCCGACCAACCTGGGCGACATCCTGGAGCGCGTCCTCGACCGGGGCGTGATCATCGCCGGTGACATCCGGGTCAACCTCCTCGACATCGAGCTGCTGACGATCAAGCTGCGACTGATCATCGCGTCGGTGGACACGGCTCGCGAGATGGGCATCGACTGGTGGGAGCACGACCCGTGGCTCAGCGGCAAGGATCGCGGCCTGCAGGAGGAGAACCGCCGGCTGCGTGACCGGGTCGCCGAGCTGGAGGACGGCTACCCGCCGGACCGCCGGGGCGGGCGCGAGGTGGACGAGGGCCGCTCCCGCCGTGCCGTGGAGGAGGAGCCGGAGGAGGGCCGCTCCCGCCGCCGTGCCGTGGAGCGGGGGACGGACGAGGGCCGCCCGCGCCGCCGTGCCAGGCGGGCCGAGGCCGAGGAGGACGACCGGTGACCGCTGACCCGGGCTCGGGCACGTACCTCTACGCCGTCGCCGCGGGGGAGCCCGGTCACGCCCGCCGCGACGACGCGCCTTCGCGCGAGCGGGCGGCCCCGGCGGACGCCGGTGCCCTCCCGCGAGGCATCGCGGACGGCGAGGTGCGGACGATCGGCGGGGCCGGTCTCGTGGCGTACGTGAGCACCGTGCCGCTCGACCAGTTCGGCGAGGAGCCGCTGCGGCGCTCCATGGAGGACCTGGACTGGCTGGAGGAGACCGCGCGCGCCCACCATCGCGTCGTCGAGGCGGTGGCGCTGCGGGCGCCGGTCGTGCCCGTGCGCCTGGTCACCGTCTACAGCGAGGACGCGCAGGTGCGCGCCCTGCTGGCCGAGCGGCACGACGACTTCGCGCGGGCGCTCGGCCGCGTCGCCGGGCGGCAGGAGTGGGGCGTGAAGGTGTACGCCTCGCCGGGGGAGCGGCCCGGACCGGAGGGGGAGGCGGGCGCAAGGGAGACGCGGAAGGAGACGGAGCGGCCCGGGACGGCGTACCTGAAGCGGCGGCAGCAGCACATGCGCAGCCGCGAGGAGGCGTGGCGGCAGGCCGGCGCGCGGGCCGAGCGCGTCCACGGCGCGCTCAGCTCCATCGCCGTCGCGAGCCGCCGCCACCGCGCGCAGGACCCGCAGCTCTCCGGACGCGAGGAGTCGATGGTGCTGAACGGGGCCTACCTGGTCGAACGGGACCGGGGTGAGGAGTTCGCGCGGGCCGTGGAGGAGCTGCGCGGGGACGGCGACGACATCCAGCTCACCGGCCCATGGGCGCCGTACTCGTTCATCACGCTGGACGACGACGGCGCGCGGCGAGAGGAGATCTGACGTGGCGTTCGAGGAGACGCGGGGGTCGGTGCTCGCCTCCGAGGGGCGGCTGCCGCCCGAACGGGTGGCCCTCGTGGACCTGCTGGACCGGCTGCTGGCCGGCGGCGTCGTGGTCAGCGGTGACCTGGTGCTGTCGATCGCGGACATCGACCTCGTCCGCATCTCGATCCGGGCGGTCATCGCGTCGATCCGCGACTCCGAGCCGCTCCGCGTGCTGGAACCGGTCCGCCGGCCCGCCCGCGAGGAGGAGCCGGTCAGGGGACACGGGGCGCCGCCCATCCAGGGGTACGCGGAGCGCGTGGGCGAGGACGAGCCGGGGGAATGAGCTCCATGGAGGGGAGGCGCGAGCCGGTCCGTGAGGTGCGCTCGCCGCGCCTGCGGATCGAGGCCGACCGGGAGGCCGTCGAGCGGGACCTGTCCCGGCTGGTGCTCACCCTGGTGGAGCTGGTGCGGCAGCTCGTCGAGCGGCAGTCCGTACGCCGGATGGAGGAGGGCGACCTGTCCGACGAGCAGGTCGAGGCGCTGGGCCTCACGCTGATGCGGCTGGAGGACGCGATGACGGAGCTGTGCGACCGGTTCGGCCTGTCACCGTCCGACCTGAACCTCGACCTCGGCCCGCTCGGCACCCTGCTGCCGGAGGACTGAACGGACGATCCAGGGCCGGGCTCCCGCCCCTCGCGGCGGGAGCCCGGCCCCAGGTCTCGTCGGACGGCCGTGTGACTACTCGACCGTCACGGTCGCCTTGGCCTGGAGCGTGGTGCCGGCCACCTCACCGGTCACCGTGAACGTGCCCGGCCTGGCGTACTGGTCGGCGTCGACCGCGGCCCACGTGACCGCGACGCCGCTGTCCTTGGAGCCGTCGTTGTAGGTGGCGACGACCGTCGCCGGCAGTGCCGGAGCCGTGCCGGCGCGGGTGCGCACCGCCTCCTCGGCCAGCGAGGTGACGGTCACCGCCCCGGTCGTCCTGACGTACACGGTGGCCTGGACCGGCTGCCGCAGACCCTCGGCGAGGCCTGTGACGGTGAAGCTCGTGCCGCCCGTCCTGACCTGGTCGGCCGTCACCTGCTGCCAGGTCACCGCCGCCCGGCCGCGCACCCCGTCGTCGTACAGCGTCTCGACCGTGGCGGGGAGCCGGGGCAGCGTCCCGGCGAGCGTCGGGACGTGGACCGGCCGCACCGAGTCCGGCGGCACCGCGTACGTCTTGACCTCCAGCAGCCCGACCGACGCCTCCGCCGCTTCGAGCTGGACGCGCAGCTTCGTCGTCGTGACCGTGTCGAAGGCGACCGTGTTGTAGGCGTCGACGGCGGCCGGGTAGGACGCGACGCCGGTGACGTCGGTGAACTCCTGACCGTTCCACGCCTGGATCTTCCACGACTTCGGCACGCGGACGCCGCCCCCGTCGTCGAAGAAGTACACGTCGGCCTTGTTCACCCGCACGGGCGAGGGCCATTCGAGCTGCACCCACTGCGTGCCCTGCTGCGGCCAGGTGCCCCAGCGCGGGTTGGCGCCGTCGTTGGAGCGGGGCGGGTCGATGCCGTCGTTGACCGCCGTCACCTTCTCCCACGAGGAGGTGTAGGAGGCGGTGGGCGTGGCGTACGGGGCCACGTTCACCTGGGCGCTGAGCGCGCCCGCGGTGACGGTCACCGTGGAGGTCGTCTGCTTCGCGCCGTCGGAGGCGGTCAGCTTGAGCCGGTACGTGCCCGGCTCGGTGAACGACACGACGGTGCCGGTCCCGGCCGGGTCGGTGAAGAACGCCTCACCGGGCCCGTCCACGACGCTCCACTGCGTGGTGAGCGTCCCCGACGGCAGCCCGTCGTCCTTGACCACGGCGTCCACCTTGGCCTGCCCCGGCCGGTTGAAGGAGGGGTCGGCGACGGCCAGCACGTACGGCGCGGCGTTGCCCGCCCGCGGCGCGTCCCCGCCCGTCGCGTACGCCTGGACCTCCTTCAGCCCGGTCGCGTACCCCGGGCGGTGGGTGACGAGCACCCGCAGCTTCGAGGTGACGACCTTGGGGAAGCGGACCGTGTTGAGGTTGGCGCGCGGGTAGACCGGCTCCCTGGCCTGCCGGGGCACGTCCTTCCAGGTGTCGCCGTCGAGGTACTGCACCTGGTAGAACGCGGGCTCGCTGTAGCCGCCCGGCTTGCGGTCGTTGGTGAAGTACAGCCGGACGAGGTCCACGGGCTTGGCCCCGCCGAGGTCGGCCTCCAGCCAGTCCTGCGGCTTGCCGGAGCCCTTGCTGCCCCAGAACGGCTCGTTGATGGTGAACCCGTCGGCCGCCGGGGCGGCGTCGCCGTGGGAGGCCGTGGCGCCGGTGACCAGGTTGGGGCCGGTGGAGCGCAGGTCCACGCCGGCCTTCTGGAACAGGTCCTCGACCCTGGCGCCCTTGAGCTTCACGTCGGCGGGGGCGCGCATGGCCGGCGCCTTCTCGCCGTGCAGGACGGTGACGCCCGTGGCGCCCTCGACCTTGCCGGTCGCCGGGTCCCAGGTGGCGTGCGCCAGCCCGGACAGGGTGACCTTGCGCTTGCCGTCGACGAGGATCGAGTAGCCCTCGGGCACGCCCTTGTAGTGGGTGGTCCCGTCACCCGGCTTGTCCCAGACGATGGTCAGGTCGTTGCCGCGGTAGTCGATCCCGTTGACCGTGAAGTGGTCCCAGCCGATGTCCACCGGCCACAGCTCGACCTTGCCGTCGGAGCGCGGGCGCAGGCCCATCACGTCCTCGATGACGGTCCAGTTGCTGCTGCCGAGGATCGTGTGGTGGATCCACGAGCGGTAGTCGATGCTCTTGGTGGCCGGGTTCCAGTTGGCCCAGAACTCGTTGGCGTCGGGGTAGCGGGTGTCACCGCCGACGAACTGCGACCAGGCGTTCCAGTACAGGAGCTGCTTGTACTGGTCGGCCGTGATGTACGGCGAGGCGTACTCGCGCAGCGCCTTGGAGAACAGCGCGAAGTTCCGGGTGGAGTTGATCTGCGAGAAGTTGTTCGACCCGGGCTTGCCCTGGGCCGCGGCCTCCGCCTTGTCCTTCTGGTTGGCCGTGTAGGCCGGGAAGATCGGGTACTCGGCGGGGTCGGCCCACAGGCGCAGCGCCTCCCGGTACTTCGGGTCGTCCGTGGGCACCAGCCCCGTGGCGTACGGGATGTAGTTGTTCGACTCCTTCCACGGGATCAGGTTGCCCGTCTGGAGGTCGCGGTGCTTGAACAGCTTGTCCTTGTCGTCCCAGAGCAGGGACAGGATGCCGCTCCTCACCTTGTCGGCCACGCCGCGCAGCTCGGTGGCCTTCGCCGTGTCGCCGATCAGCGCGTACGCCTGGGCGGCCGCCATGGCGTTGGCGTACACGTAGGCGCCTTCGAGCCGCTCGTTGGCCCGGTCGTAGTAGTGGAACGACACCGCGTCGGCGTCGTTGCCGGTCATGGCCTCCCAGTCGTACTCGATGACGCCGTTCTTGTTGGAGTCATAGGCGTTGAGCTGCCCGTAGACGTCCTTCTCGGCGTAGCGGGCCAGGTTGCGCAGGATGCCGGGCTGGCCGCCGTGGAGCTGGTAGCTCTCCAGGGCCGAGGCCGAGATGTACTGGGTGTAGCTGTTCGACCAGTTCTCCGGGTCGCCGGGGTTGTCGGTGTACTTGGAGTTGCGCGACACCTCGCCCGCCGACACCCACGGCCCGTACGAGTAGATCGGGTTGCGCAGGTACTTGAGGTCCTGGATGAACATCGGCACGGTCAGCACGATGGCGTTGTTGTAGCCGAGGGCTCCCTCGACCGACGTCGGGAACTGGAAGTCGTTGCCCGGGATGTCGGCGTCGAGGAAGTTGAACCTCATCAGCCACCAGCGGTAGTACACGAACTTCTTGATGTTCTCGTCCGGCACGTCGATGTAGGGCAGGTTCTCCGCCCACCAGGCGTTGTAGTCCTGGAGCTGCCGCTTGAGCGCCTTCTCGGGCGAGCGCCCCCGGTAGCCGTCGTACTCCGTCCGGGAGCCGGGCAGCTCCTCGGTCACGAAGCCCATCTGCACCTTGGTCGTCGCGGTCTGGCCTGGCTCGAGGGTGAGCGTGCCCTTCAGCTCGCCGTCCGCGGCCTTGAGGCCGTCGGCGCTGAGCCGCGGGAAGATCGTGGTCAGGCGGTTCTTGGCCGTGACCACGCCGGTCAGCTCGCGCTCGCCGTCGGCGGTCCTCGCGTACGGCGAGACGACGCTGACGGGCACCTCCCGCCGGTCCGTGCCGGTGTTGGTGACGGCCAGCGTGGTGACGGCGACGTTCTCGTGGGTGATGAACTTCTTCACGCTCACCGACAGGCCGTCGCCGGTGTACGCGCCGGTCCAGTGGCTCGGCATCTGCAGCCGCTTGGCCTTGTCCTCGGCGAGGTCGGCGCCGAGGGAGATCGTGTAGGCGTCGCGGTTGTCGACGCTCTCCCAGTAGGCGACGCTTCCGCCGAAGCCGAGCTTGGCGGGGTCGTGCTCCTTCATGAACAGCGCCCGGCCGCGCGACATCAGCCAGTCGCCCGCCGGGTCGTCACCGGGGCGGGCCAGCATGCGGTCGATCCAGTAGGAGTCGCCGCCCTTCTCCTTCTTGTAGATCTCCTCCATCATCTTGCGCGGGTGGTAGCCGACGGGCTCGTCGGGCACCGGGTCCGCGCCGGTGAAGACCGGCATGCCCAGACCGTCCTCGGCCGACCGGGCCGTCACGGCGGAGGCGGCCGGCGGAGTGCCGGCGAGCAGTCCGCCCGCCAGCGTCACGGCGACCAGACAGGGCAGGGTTCTACGCACGGGGTTGTCCTCCAGCGGGGGGTGTCACTCGGCGATGGGAAGCCAGACGCGCATGGTGGCGGGGCCGCGGTTGCCCCACCGGTGATAGGGGACGAGCCGCAGCACGGTGTCCGTGCCGCCGGTCGCGTGGTCCGGGTCCGGCCCGTACGGCCAGCCGTTCCCACGGGGCGCCGCGCGCACGGCGGCGACCTCCAGCTCGACCGCCTCGCCGCCGGCCGGGCCGTGGTCCATGCTCTCCTCCGAAACGGCCGCCTCGGCGGGCGGCGACGACACACGGACGGCCGCGTGCGCCAGCGGCGGCTCGTCGCCGACCGACTCCGCGCAGTACACGATCGGCCCCCGCTCCACCGCCGCGCAGCCGCGCAGCGCGTCGACGCGGCGGTCCGGGAACGTCCAGCGCGGCGCCATGGGCAGCTCCAGCCGGATCTCGTCGCCGGCCTTCCACGGCCCCTCCGCCGCCGCGTAGCCGGGCGCGACCTCGCGGGCGGGGCCGGAGCCGTGGGAGAGCGTGGCGCCGGACGCCCACGAGGGCACGCGCAGCGACACGGTGCCGGCGCCGTCCTCCAGGACCCGCACGGTCACGCCGCCCGTCCACGGGTAGCCGGTCTCCACGCGCAGGGCCAGGTCGCCGTGCCGGATCTCGGCGGGCGTGTGGTGGTGGATCCGCACCCCGCCGGAGTCGGCGGCGGCCACGTACGCGCCGAGGGAGGCGAGCGTGCGGGCGATGTTGTTGGGGCAGCACGACACGTCGAACCAGCGCGAGCGCAGACCGCCCTCGGCCGCGTGGTTGACGTCCTCGGACGGCTCGGCGGGCACCCGCACGTGCAGCGGGTTGACGTAGAAGAACGAGCGGCCGTCCAGCGCGACGCCGGTGGCCAGCATGTTGTACAGGGTGCGCTCGGCCACGTCCGCGTACCTGACGTCCCCGGTCGCCAGCAGCAGCCGGTGCGACAGCATGATCGAGGCGATGCTCCCGCAGGTCTCGTTGTAGGCGCGGTCCGGCGGCAGCTCGAAGTCCTCGCCGTACGACTCGTCGGCGTGCCGCGAGCCCATCCCGCCGGTCAGGTGGGTGCGCCGGGCGACGGTCCGCTCCCACTGCGCCTCGACGGCCTTGAGCAGCTCCTGGTCGCCGGTCTCCACGGCCACGTCCACCACGCCCGAGGCCAGGTACAGGGCGCGTACGACGTGCCCGCGGAAGACCTGCGCCTGCCGCGCCGGGACGTCGTCCTGGAAGTAGGCGCGGCCGAAGGGGATGTCGCCGAGCGCGGGCAGGCCGCGGCGCTCCACGAAGCGGCGGGCCATCTCCAGGTAGCGCTCGGCGCCGGTCACCCGGTACAGCTCGACCAGGGCCATCTCGATCACCGGGTGGCCGCAGGTCTCGGTGGTGTCCATGAAGCGCCGGCACACGTGGTCGGCCGCGCGGACGGCGATCTCGGTCAGCCGGTCCTCGCCGTGCATGCGCAGCCGGGCCACGCCCGCCTGGATGAGGTGGCCGTAGCAGTACAGCTCGTGGCCCCACTCGAAGTCGCTGTAGCGGTTGCCGCTCCACCGCGTGTTGAGGTAGCCGTCGCCCTCCTGCGCCCGGCCCACGGTCTCGGCCAGCTCCGGCAGCGCCGGGTGGTCGGCCCAGGCCATGCCCTCCAGCAGCTTGTAGATCTCCGAGTCGCTGAACTCCCGGCCCCGGCGCGGGCGCTGCCCGCGGAAGTTGCCGATCCAGCCTTCACGCTCCATCCACTCCTGGCAGTGCGCGATCGTGACGTCCCGGTTGAGCGCCTCCCGGTCGCCCCAGAAGCCGGGGGCGAGCCGTACGGAGTCGAGACCCAGAGGGGAGAGCACGCCCGAGGAGGGCAGGACAGGGTTAGCCACGCAGAGCTCCCGACATGAATCCGCGCACGTAGTGGCGCTGGAGGACGATGAAGAGGATGAGGCACGGGAGGGCCATGACCATGACGCCGGCCTGGAGCATCCCGTAGTCGATCGCGCCGAACGTGCGCTGGGTCATGCTGACCACCGCCACGGGCAGCGTGAACGACGCGCCGTCGTTGAGCAGGATGAGCGGGGCGAAGAAGTCGTTCCACGAGGCGAGGAAGGCGAACAGGCCGACCGTGACGAGCGCCGGCCGCACCGCGTGCAGCAGGATGCGGGAGAACGCGCGGAACGTGCCGCAGCCGTCCACGAGCGCCGCCTCCTCCAGCTCGCGCGGGATCGCCTCGAACGCGTTGCGCATCATGAACAGCGCGAACGGCAGCTGGAACATGACGAACACCAGCGCCAGGCCGACCAGCGAGTTCTGCAGGCCGATGAAGCCGAGCAGCACGTACAGCGGGATGAGGATCGTCGCGTACGGCACCATGAGGATCGCCAGCGTGGCGAGGAACAGCAGGTTCTTGCCGGGGAAGTCGAAGCGGGCGAAGGCGTAGCCGCCGAGCGCCGACACCACGAGCGTGCCGCCGACGGTCATGACCGACACGAGCACGCTGTTGGTGGCGTACGTGCCGAGCCCCTCGCCGAACCCGGCCATCTCCACGTAGTTGGACGGGTCCTCCAGCGACGCCCAGCCGCTCCACACCAGCGGGAACAGGAACAGTACGGCCAGGGCCGCGAGAGTGAGGTGGCGTGTCACCGCAGCCTCCGCATCATCAGGGCGTTCAGCCCGACCAGGCCCACCAGCAGCACGACCGACAGGGCCGCGGCGCCGCCGAGGTCGAAGCGGAAGAACGCGTCGCGGTAGACGACCATGACCATGGAGACGGTGCTGTTGTCGGGGCCGCCGTTGGTGAAGATGAAGAACTGGTCGAAGGCCAGCAGGGAGCCGGTGACGCTGAGGATCAGCATCAGGGCGAGCGTGGGCCGCAGCAGCGGCAGCGTGATCCTGGTGAAGATCTGCCAGCGGCCGGCGCCGTCGCTGCGGGCCGCCTCGTAGACCTCGATCGGGATGGCCTGGAGGCCGGTCAGCAGGATGAGCATGTTGAACCCGGCGAAGCGCCACAGCACCAGCGCGATCGTGGAGAACAGCGCCATGTTGGGCGTGCCGATCCACTTCACCGGCTCATGGGTGATGCCGAGCCCTTGCAGGATCGGGTCGATGGGGCCGAAGTCGTTGTTGAGCATGCCGTAGAAGAGCAGCGCGGCGGCGGCGAAGCCGACCGCGCCCGGCAGGAAGAACGCGGTGCGGAAGAAGGCGACGCCGGGCCTGCGCTCCTGCACCAGCAGGGCGAGCCCGAGCGCCACCGTCGACAGCAGCACCGTGGTGATCACGGTGTACTTCAGCGTGAAGAGCACCGCGTCGAGGAACAGCGGATTGTCGGCGATCTTGGCGTAGTTGTCCGGGGCGTTGAAGCGGGCGGGGCCGAGAAGGGGCCAGCGGTTCAGCGACATCCAGACCACCAGCACCAGGGGCACGAGGAACAGCACCCCGACGATGGCGGCGGTGGGCGCCGCGTACAGCCAGCCCTGGACCTTCTTGCTGCGCCATCGGGCGGGCGGCGCGCCGTGCGCCGCCCGCCGCCCGGTACGCGTGAGCGTCAACGTCATTGCTGCAGTGACTTCGTGATCTCTGCGTTGAGCTGCGGCAGCTTCGAGGCGTCACCGAAGATCGCCTCGCGGGCGAGACGCAGCCACGGCCCCTGCGGGTCGTTGTACGTCTGGCCGAAGCGCGGCGCGAACGGCGTCTGTCCCTTGGCCACCAGCGAGTTGATCAGCACCACGCGGGGGTCCTCGGAGGAGTACTTGTTGCTGGACAGGTCGGTGCGGGCGAGCACGTCCTTGTTCTTGGCCATGACCTCGACCTGCGCGTCGTCCGACATGGTCCAGGACAGGAAGTCCCAGGCCGCGTCGGCGTTCTTCGTGGTGGAGGAGATACCGACCGAGTCACCGCCGACGAAGGTCGACTCGCCGCCGTCCGGGCCGGCGATCGGGGTGACGCCGATCTTCATGTCCTTCGGCATCAGGCCGAGCGTGGTCGAGGGCATCGGCATGACCCCGATCTCGCCCTTGGGGAAGAAGCCGGTCCACGTCGGGCCCTGCTCCTCCTTGGCCGTGGGGCCGACGGCCTTCTTGTCGTACAGCTCGCGCCAGATCTTGAAGACGTCGGTCATCGGCGGCTGGTCGTTGAGCGACGTCGTGCCCTCGGCGTTCATGACCTGGCCACCGGCCGCCCAGACCGAGGGCCAGAACGTGAAGACGTAGCAGCCGCCGCAGTTGCCGCCGAAGAACGTGCCGTGGACCTTGCCGTCCTTGCCGAGCTTGTCCTGGATGGTGGTCGCCTGCTGGGCGAACTCCTTGAGCGTCTTCGGCCCCTTCTCCGGGTCGAGCCCGGCCTTCTCGTACAGGTCCTTGTTCCAGAACCAGACCGACAGGTCGAGCGTGTGCGGCAGCGTGTACTGCCGGCCGTCCATCGTGCCCAGCTTCATGTGCGAGGGCGCCAGCTTGTCCTTGTACGGCAGGGCGGCGATCCTGTCGGTGATGTCCAGGAACAGGCCCTGCGAGGTGTAGTTGGGGACGAAGATGACGTCGGCGGCGAACACGTCGGGAAGCTGCTTGGCTCCGGCGGCGGCCGCGATGCGGGGCTGGTAGTTGTCCGTCGGGATGACGGTCAGCTTGACCTGGTTCTTGTGGCTGCTGTTGTAGGCCTTCACCAGCCGCTCGCTCTGGGCCTGCGTGGCGGCGCGGGTCCACATGGTGATGGTGACCGGGCCCTCGGCGGGCTCGGCCGATGATCCGTTTCCGCCGCCGCCGCCACAGGCTGATGTGAGCGCTAACAGTCCGAGGATGGCGATCCCGGCCAGCCGTCGTCTCATGGTTGTCTCCTTCGGGACCCCCGAGAACTAAAAGGTTTTCGGAAACGTAGAAGAAACATCCGGGCCTGTCAATGGGTGTTAAGGTGCCTCGCAGTTGTCAGGTGACTGAAAAGGGTTTCGAAACATGGCGGGTAGGCGCGTGACCATCAACGACGTGGCCTCCCTGGCGGGGGTGTCGATCGCCACGGCCTCCAAGGCGCTCAACGGACGGCACGACGTGCGGGCCTCGACCCGCGACCGGGTGCTGGCCGCCGCCGCGGAGCTGTCCTTCCAGCCCAACGCCCTGGCGCGGGGCCTGCTGTCGGGGCAGACGCGCACGGTCGGGCTGCTCACCTCCGACAGCGTGGGCAGGTTCGGGATTCCGGTGCTGCTCGGGGCCGAGGACGCCTTCGGTGCCGGGGAGATGGCGGTGATGCTGTGCGACGCGCGCGGCGACGCCATCCGGGAGCAGCACCACCTGCGCGCGCTGCTGTCGCGCCGGGTGGACGGGATCATCGTGGTGGGGGAGAGCACCAACCCGCGGCCCTCGGTCAGCAACGACGTGCCGGTCCCGGTCGTGTACGCCTACGGGCCCTCCGAGGACCCGGAGGACGTGTCATTCGTGCCCGACGACGTCGGCGGGGCCGTGATGGCCGTGGAGCACCTGCTGGCGCTCGGCCGGCGCCGCGTCGCGCACGTCACCGGTCCCCGGCACTACAAGGCGGCCCGCGACCGCGCGGAGGGGCTGCGGCTCGCGCTGGAGGCGGCCGGCTGCGAGCAGGCCGGCGACACGCTCTGGGGCTCGTGGTCGCAGCGCTGGGGCCGGCACGCCGCCGAGATGCTGCTCATGGCCGAGCCCGAGGTGGACGCGGTGTTCTGCGGCAGCGACCAGATAGCGGCCGGCTTCGTGGAGGCGGCCCGCGAGCGGGGCCGTTCCGTGCCTTCCGACATCGCGGTGATCGGCTACGACAACTGGGAGGTGCTGTCCACCGAGGCCCGGCCCGCGCTGACGACCGTGGACATGAACCTGGAGCTGCTCGGCCGCACCGCCGCCCAGCACCTGTTCGCGGCCATGGACGGCAGGGCGACCCCCGGGGTCCACCGCATGCCGTGTCACCTGGTGATTCGCGACTCGACCGCCGCCGCGTGAGGTTCCCCGTGCCCGTCGGGCCTGAGCGCCCGTACGGGCGATCACAAGCGCGCATGTGACGTTTCCGTAATCCCGCGAGCCCTTGACGGGACCCGTTGTTAACGTTCACAGTCTTCCCAGGCCCAGCGTGAGGGGCCGGGGAAGGAGCACCTCGTGGGATCGACGCAAGCCCGGCGCGCGCCGGTCATGGCGGACGTCGCCCGGGAGGCCGGCGTGTCCCACCAGACGGTCTCACGTGTGCTCAACGAGCATCCCAACGTGCGCAGCGAGACCCGCGCGCGGGTGCTGGAGGCGATCGACAAGCTGGGCTACCGCCGCAACCTCGTCGCCCGCGCCCTGGTGACCAAGCACTCCCGCACGCTCGGCGTCGTCAGCTTCGACACCACCCTGTACGGCCCGGCCAGCACGGTGTACGGCATCGAGCAGGCCGCCCGGGCGGCGGGCTACTTCGTCAGCATCGTCAGCCTCAAGTCCATCGACAGGAGCGGCGTCCGCGACGCCCTCGACTACCTGGCCGACCAGGGCGTCGACGGGATCGTGGTGGTCGCCCCGCAGCGCTCGGCGGCCCAGACGCTGGCCGACCTGCCGCTCGGCGTGCCCACCGTGGCGGTCGAGGGCGGCGAGGCCGGTGACGTGTCGGTGGTCTGCGTGGACCAGGTCGAGGGCGGCAGGCTCGCCACCGAGCACCTGCTCTCGCTGGGTCACGAGACCGTGTGGCACGTCCGGGGCCCGTCCGACTGGCTGGAGGCCGAGGGCCGCGTGGCCGGGTGGCGGGCCGCGCTCGCCCAGGCGGGCCGCGACGCCCCCGAGCCGCTGGCCGGCGACTGGAGCCCGCGCTCGGGCTACGAGGCGGGCCGCAGCCTGGCGTCCATGGCGGGCGTGAGCGCGGTCTTCGTGGCCAACGACCAGATGGCGCTGGGCGTCCTGCGGGCGTTCTCGGAGCGGGGGGTGAAGGTGCCCGACCAGGTGAGCGTCGTCGGCTTCGACGACATCCCGGAGTCGGAGTTCTTCTCGCCTCCCCTCACCACCATCAGGCAGGACTTCGACGCGGTCGGCCGGAACAGCATCGAGGTGCTCCTCCGGCAGATCGAGGGCGAGGGCGCGCAGGCGTGCGAGCGTCTCGTCGTCCCGCCGGCCTTCGTGGCCCGGGCCAGCACGGCACGGGTCTGACCAGACACCTACGACCTAGACCATCTCGGGACATCGGGGATATCGGGGATACGGAAAGCGGCGCTCTCGTCGGCTCGCTGATGTTAGCGCTCACATCGAGAAAGAGGGACCTTACGTGTTGAAGAGAATCTCGATGCTGGCGCTCGCCGGCCTCGCCGCCGTGACGGTGGCCGGGTGCGGCGGCGGCAGCGGCAGCGGCGGCAGCGGCTCGGGCGGCGGCGACGGCTCGATCACCATGGGCTTCTCGCAGGTCGGCGCCGAGAGCGGCTGGCGGACCGCGAACACGAAGTCCGTGCAGGAGGCGGCCAAGACCGCCGGGATCACGCTGAAGTTCTCCGACGCCCAGCAGAAGCAGGAGAACCAGATCAAGGCGATCCGCTCCTACATCCAGCAGAAGGTGGACGTCATCGCCTTCTCGCCGGTGGTCGAGTCCGGCTGGGACACCGTGCTCAAGGAGGCCAAGAACGCCAAGATCCCGGTCATCCTCACCGACCGGGCCGTGGACTCCAAGGACACCAGCCTCTACAAGACCTTCCTCGGCTCCGACTTCGTCGAGGAGGGCCGCAAGGCCGGCAAGTGGCTGACCGAGGAGTACAAGGACGCCAAGGACCCGGTCAAGATCGTCGAGCTTCAGGGCACGACCGGCTCCGCCCCGGCCAACGACCGCAAGGCCGGCTTCCAGGAGGTCATCGGGGCCGACCCCAAGTTCCAGATCATCGCCTCGCAGACCGGCGACTTCACCCGCGCCAAGGGCAAGGAGGTCATGGAGGCGTTCCTCAAGGCCAACCCCGACATCGACGTCCTCTACGCCCACAACGACGACATGGGCCTCGGCGCCATCGAGGCCATCGAGGGCGCGGGCAAGGTGCCCGGCAAGGACATCAAGATCATCACGGTCGACGCGGTGCACGACGGCATGCAGGCCCTCGCCGACGGGAAGATCAACTACATCGTCGAGTGCTCCCCGCTGCTCGGCCCGCAGCTCATGGACCTCGCCAAGAAGGTCGTCAAGAATGAGAGCATCCCGGCCCGCGTGGTGACGGAGGAGACGACGTTCACCCAGGACCAGGCCAAGACGGCGCTGCCCGAGCGCAAGTACTGACCGGTGGCCGGGCCGGTCCTCCGACCGGCCCGGCCGCGCAGATCACGCGAACAGGAGGGGGCGCCGCGATGGACGTACCCGCTCCGGTCCTGCGGATGAGCGGGATCGGCAAGCAGTTCCCTGGAGTGAGGGCACTCGACGGCGTGGACCTGCGGCTGCTGCCGGGTGAGGTCCACGCGCTCATGGGCGAGAACGGCGCGGGCAAGTCCACGCTGATCAAGGTCCTGACCGGTGTCCACTCCGCCGACACGGGCACGATCGAGCTGGACGGCCGGACCGTGTCCTTCGCCGGTCCGCTGGAGGCCCAGCAGGCCGGCATCAGCACCGTCTACCAGGAGGTCAACCTCTGCGCCAACCTGTCGGTGGCGGAGAACATCTTCATCGGCCGCGAGCCGCGCCGCCGCGGCCGCATCGACTGGAAGCGGATGCGGACCCGCGCCGCCGAGCTGCTGAGGCGGCTGGAGCTGGACGTGGACGTCTCCGCGCCGCTGTCGTCGTACTCCCTGGCGCTGCAGCAGATGGTGGCCATCGCCCGCGCGATCGACGTCGAGGCCCGGGTGCTCATCCTCGACGAGCCCACCTCCAGCCTCGACGCGGGCGAGGTCGGGCAGCTCTTCCGGGTGATGCGGCGGCTCAAGGAGGAGGGCATCGCCATCCTCTTCGTCTCCCACTTCCTCGACCAGATCTACGAGATCTCCGACCGGATGACGGTCCTGCGCAACGGCCGGCTCGTCGGCGAGTACCTCACCAGCGAGCTCAGCCAGGTCGGGCTCGTGGCCAAGATGATCGGCCAGGAGCTGGCCGAGCTGGAGCGGCTGCACGGCGAGGCCAGGACCTTCGACCGGCCGCTGGTCGAGGCCCGCGAGCTGGGCCGGACCGGCGCCGTCGAGCCGTTCACCCTCACCATCCACGAGGGCGAGGTCGTCGGCCTGGCCGGGCTGCTCGGCTCCGGCCGTACCGAGATCGCCCGGCTGCTGTTCGGCGCCGACCACGCGACCAGCGGCGAGGTGGCGGTCGGCGGCGCGCCCGCGGCGCTGCGCACGCCCCGCGCGGCCATGGCGCACCGCATCGCGTTCTGCTCCGAGAACCGCAAGCAGGACGGCCTCATCCCCGACCTCACGGTCCGCGAGAACATCATCCTCGCCCTCCAGGCCACCCGCGGCTGGACCCGGCCGGTGCCCCGCGACCAGCAGGACGAGCTGGTGAGCCGGTACATCAAGGCGCTCAAGATCAGCCCGCCCAACCCCGACCACCTCGTGCGCGACCTCAGCGGCGGCAACCAGCAGAAGGTGGTGCTCGCCCGCTGGCTCATCCTGGAGCCGCGCCTGCTCATCCTCGACGAGCCCACCCGCGGCATCGACGTGGGCGCCAAGGCCGAGATCCAGCGGCTCGTCGCCGAGCTGTCCGGCGGCGGCATGGCCGTGCTGTTCATCTCCGCCGAGCTGGAGGAGGTGCTGCGGCTCAGCCACCGGGTCGGCGTGCTGCGCGACCGCAGGCTGGTGGCCGACCTGCCCAACGACGACACCCTCACCACGGACGTGCTCATGGAGACCATCGCGAGCGGGGGACGGGCATGAGACGACTCCTCTGGCCACTGCTGGTCCTGGTGGCGCTGCTGGCCGTCAACCTCTTCTTCACCCCGTCCTTCTTCTCCGTCGAGATGAAGGAGGGGCACCTCTACGGCAGCCTCATCGACATCCTGCGCTTCGGCGCCCCCCTCATCCTCGTCTCCCTCGGCATGACGCTGGTCATCGCCACCGGAGGCATCGACCTGTCGGTCGGCTCCGTGGTGGCGATCTCCGGCGCGCTGGCGTGCCTGCAGATCAGCGACGACGCCGGGGTGTTCACCGCCGTGGTGCTGGCGCTCGGGCTGTGCCTGCTGCTCGGCGCGTGGAACGGCTTCCTGGTGGCCGTCGTGGGCATCCAGCCGATCATCGCCACGCTGATCCTCATGGTCGCCGGGCGCGGTCTGGCCCAGCTCATCACCGACGGCCAGATCATCACGGTCAACGCCCCGTCCTACAAGCTCATCGGCGGCGGCTACCTGCTGACCGTGCCGTTCGGCATCCTGCTCGTGCTCGTGGTGCTCGGCGTCATGGCGTTCCTGACCCGCCGGCTGGCGCTCGGCATGCTCATCGAGTCGGTCGGCGGCAACGCCGAGGCCAGCCGGCTCGCGGGCATCCGCTCGCGCGGGATCGTCCTCACGGTGTACGCGGTCGCCGCGCTCTGCGCGGGCGTCGCCGGGCTCATGATCAGCTCGAACGTGTCCAGCGCCGACGGCAACAACGCGGGCCTGTGGATCGAGCTGGACGCCATCCTCGCGGTGGTGATCGGCGGCACCTCGCTGGCGGGCGGCCGGTTCTCGCTGGGCGGCACCGTGCTGGGCGCGCTCATCATCCAGACGCTGACGACCACGATCTACTCGGTGGGCGTGCCGCCGGAGACCACGCTGCTGTTCAAGGCGCTCGTGGTGACGGCCGTCTGCCTGGTCCAGTCGCCGAAGTTCCGCGACAAGGTGTTCCGCCGATCCGGACCCGCGGCCCCGCCGCGACCGGCGGCCGAGGAGAAGGTGCGGGTGACGGCATGACGACGGCCATCCTCGATCGGGTGCGCGACCGGGGCCGGTCCGTCCCGGCCAAGTACGTGCCGGTCCTCGTGACCGCCGGGCTGTTCGTGGCGATGTTCGTGGCGGGCGGTATCCGCTACGAGGGGTTCGCCAGCGGGCAGGTGATCCTCAACGTCTTCATCGACAACGCCTTCCTCCTGGTGGTCGCGGTCGGCATGACGTTCGTCATCCTGACCGGCGGCATCGACCTGTCGGTGGGGTCGGTCGTCGCGCTGTCCACGATGATCTCGGCCAGCCTCATGGCCGGGCCCGGCTGGCCGCCGTACCTGGTGGTGCCGCTGGTGCTGCTCATCGGGTCGGCGCTGGGGCTGGTGATGGGCTACATCGTGCACGCCTTCGACATCCAGCCGTTCATCGTGACGCTGGCCGGCATGTTCCTGGCCCGGGGCCTGTGCTACACGATCGGCACCGACTCGATCCCCATCGAGGACCCGACGTTCACCGCCTTCGCGCAGACCAGGATCGACCTGTTCGCCGACCTGTGGATCTCGCCGAGCGTGGTGATCGCGGCCGTGGTGGTGCTGGTGGCGGCGTATGTGCTGCACTACACCCGGCTCGGCCGCACGGTCTACGCCACCGGCGGCAACGAGCAGTCGGCCCTGCTCATGGGACTGCCGGTGGGGCGGACCAAAATCGCGGTCTACACGATCAGCGGGTTCTGCTCGGCGCTCGGCGGGGTGCTGCTGTCGTTCTACATGCTCTCCGGGTACGGCCTGCATGCCGTCGGCATGGAGCTCGACGCCATCGCGGCCGTCGTCATCGGCGGCACCCTGCTGACCGGAGGGTCCGGGTTCCTGCTGGGCACCGTGCTCGGCGTGCTGGTGCTGGGCCTGATCCAGACCGTGATCAGCTTCGAGGGCACGCTGAGCTCCTGGTGGACCAAAATCTTCATCGGGTTGCTGCTGTTCGTGTTCATCCTGCTGCAGCGTCTATTCTCGGCGCGGCGCCGTACCTGACCGTTCGTGCGGCGTCTGCCGTACCCGACTGTGGGAGTGTGTGTGAGCGTTAACAATGACCGCTATGTGATCGGCGTCGATTTCGGCACTTTGTCGGGACGCGCCGTGGTGGTGCGCGTCGGGGACGGCGCCGAGCTGGGCACGGCCGTCCACGAGTACGCCCATCGCGTCATCGAGGAGCGGCTGCCCGGCGGCGACGTGCGGCTCGGGCCCGACTGGGCCCTGCAGTCGCCGCACGACTGGCTGGACGTGCTGAGGACCGCGGTGCCCGAGGCCGTGGCCGCCGCCGGCGTCGACCCGGCCCAGGTCATCGGCATCGGCACGGACTTCACCGCCTGCACCGTGCTGCCGGCCACCGCCGCGGGCACACCGCTCTGCTTCGAGACGCCCGAGCGGCCGCACGCCTGGCCCAAGCTGTGGAAGCACCACGCCGCCCAGTCCCACGCCGACCGCATCAACGCCCTGGCCGCCGAGCGCGGCGAGACGTGGCTGCCCCGGTACGGCGGCAAGATCTCCTCCGAGTGGGAGTTCGCCAAGGGCCTGCAGGTCCTGGAGGAGGACCCCGAGGTGTACGCGCGGGCCGAGCGCTGGATCGAGGCCGCGGACTGGATCGTCTGGCAGCTCACCGGCGTCGAGACCCGCAACGTCTGCACCGCCGGCTACAAGGGCATCTACCAGGATGGCGCCTACCCGTCCGAGGAGTTCCTGGCCGCGCTCAACCCCGGCTTCGCCGGCTTCACCGCCAAGCTGGGCCACGACATCTCCCCTCTCGGCGGGCTCGCCGGCCGGCTGACCGCCGAGGCGGCCGCCTGGACCAAGCTGCCCGAGGGCATCGCCGTCTCGGTCGGCAACGTCGACGCGCATGTCACCTCCGCCGCGGCCGACGCCGTCCGGCCCGGTCAGATGGTCGCCATCATGGGCACCTCCACCTGCCACGTCATGCCCTCCGACCAGCTCGCCGAGGTGCCGGGCATGTGCGGCGTGGTCCGCGACGGCATCGTGCCCGGCCTGTGGGGCTACGAGGCCGGCCAGTCGGGCGTCGGCGACATCTTCGCCTGGTTCATCGACAACTCCGTGCCCGCCTCCTACGCGCGCGCGGCCGAGGAGCGCGGCCAGACGGTCCACGCGTACCTGACCGAGCTGGCCGCCGCCCAGGAGGTCGGCCGGCACGGCCTGGTCGCGCTCGACTGGCACAACGGCAACCGGTCGGTGCTGGTGGACCACAACCTGTCGGGCGTGATCGTCGGCCAGACGCTCGCCACCCGGCCCGAGGACGTCTATCGAGCGCTCATCGAGGCCACCGCCTTCGGCGCCCGCGTCATCGTCGAGACGTTCGAGGCGTCCGGCGTGCCGGTCGAGGAGTTCGTGGCGGCGGGCGGCCTGCTGAAGAACAGCTTCCTCATGCAGGTCTACGCCGACGTGCTGCGCCGCCCGATCTCGGTGATCGGCTCGGAGCAGGGACCGGCGCTCGGTTCGGCCATCCATGCGGCCGTCGCCGCCGGCGCGTACGCCGACATCGAGCAGGCCGCGGCCGCCATGGGCACGCGCCGCGAGAACGTCTACGTGCCCGACGAGGGCCGGGCCGACGCCTACGACAAGCTCTACGCCGAATACCGCACACTGCACGACTACTTCGGGGACGGACGCATGCTGCACACCCTGCGGAAGATCAGGAACGAGGCCGGCGCATGATCCAGCGCATGAGGAGAACGGTCAGCGACCTGCACGCCGAGCTCGTACGCAACAACCTCGTCGCGTGGACCGCCGGCAACGTCTCCGGCCGCATCCCCGGCGAGGAGCTGTTCGTCATCAAGCCGTCCGGCGTGAGCTACGACGAGCTGGGTCCGGAGAACATGGTCCTGTGCGACCTCGACGGCAACCTCGTCGAGGGCGACCACTCGCCCTCCAGCGACACCGCCGCGCACGCCTACGTCTACCGCAACATGCCCGAGGTCGGCGGTGTGGTCCACACCCACTCCACCTACGCCACCGCGTGGGCCGCCCGCGGCGAGGCCATCCCCTGCGTGCTCACCGCGATGGCCGACGAGTTCGGCGGCGAGATCCCGGTCGGGCCGTTCGCCCTGATCGGCGACGACTCCATCGGCCAGGGCATCGTCGAGACCCTCAAGGGCCACCGCTCGCCCGCCGTGCTCATGCGCAGCCACGGCGTCTTCACCATCGGCAAGGACCCCAAGGCCGCGGTGAAGGCCGCCGTCATGTGCGAGGACGTCGCCCGCACGGTGCACGTCGCCCGCCAGCTCGGCGAGCCGCTGACCATCGCGCAGGACGACATCGACCGCCTGTACGACCGCTACCAGAACGTCTATGGACAGAGGAGCCCGCGTTGACCATCTGGTTTCTGACCGGCAGCCAGGGACTGTACGGAGAGGACACGCTTCAGCAGGTCGCCGAGCAGTCCCGGCGCATCGCCGAGGCCCTGCCGGTGCCCGTGGAGTGGAAGCCCGTGCTCACGGACGCCGCGTCCATCCGGCGCGTGATGCTGGAGGCGAGCGCCGACGACTCGTGCGCCGGTGTCATCGCCTGGATGCACACGTTCTCACCGGCCAAGATGTGGATCGCCGGCCTGGACGCGCTGCGCAAGCCGCTGCTCCACCTGCACACGCAGGCCAACGTGGAGCTGCCGTGGAGCTCCATCGACATGGACTTCATGAACCTCAACCAGGCCGCGCACGGCGACCGTGAGTTCGGCCACATCCAGACGCGGCTGGGCGTCGCCCGCAAGACCGTCGCCGGGCACGTCAGCGACCCGCGGGTCGGCGAGCGCATCCAGGCGTGGGCACGGGCCGCGAACGGCCTGGCCGAGGTGCGCACCCTCAAGCTGGCCCGCTTCGGCGACAACATGCGCGACGTGGCCGTCACCGAGGGCGACAAGGTCGAGGCGCAGCTCCGCTTCGGCGTCTCCGTCAACACCTACGGCGTCAACGACCTGGTCGAGGCCGTGGACGCGGCCTCCGACGCCGACGTGAACGCGCTGGTCAAGGAGTACGAGGAGCTCTACCACGTGGCGCCCGTGCTGCTCGGCGAGCGCCGGGAGTCGCTGCGCTACGCCGCCCGGATCGAGCTGGGCCTGCGCCGCTTCCTGGAGGACGGCGGGTTCAAGGCGTTCACCACGAACTTCGAGGACCTCGGCGCGCTGCGGCAGCTTCCCGGCCTGGCCGTGCAGCGGCTCATGGCCGAGGGTTACGGCTTCGGCGGCGAGGGTGACTGGAAGACCTCGGTGCTGCTGCGCACGCTCAAGGCCATGGCGCCCGGCGGCGGCACCTCGTTCATGGAGGACTACACCTACCACCTGGCGCCCGGCGAGGAGCTGATCCTCGGCGCGCACATGCTGGAGGTCTGCCCCTCGATCGCCGCCGACACCCCGTCGTGCGAGATCCACCCGCTGGGCATCGGCGGCCGCGAGGACCCGGTCCGGCTGGTGTTCGACGCGGCCCCCGGCCCGGGTGTCGTCGTGGGCCTGGCCGACATGGGCGACCGGTTCCGGCTCGTGGCCAACGAGATCGACATCGTCTCCCCGTCCGAGCCGCTGCCCGCGCTGCCGGTGGCTCGCGCAGTCTGGCGGCCCCGGCCGGACTTCCGCACCAGCACCGAGTCGTGGCTGACGGCCGGCGCGCCGCACCACACCGTGCTGTCCACGGCCGTCGGCGCAGAGGAGCTGACGGACTTCTCCGACATGCTGGGCGTGGAGCTCCTCGTCATCGACGCCGAGACCACGACCCGGCAGTTCGCCAAGGAGCTGCGCTGGAACCAGGCGTACTACCGGCTGTCGCAGGGCTTCTGATGACGGCGGGGACGACCGCCGGGCCGACCAACTGGGCGGGCAACGTCGCCTTCCGCGCGCCGGAGGTGCGGCGGCCCGCCACGCTGGAGGAGCTCCGGCGGCTCGTCGCCGGCAGTCCCCAGGTGCGGGCGCTCGGCAGCGGCCACTCGTTCAACGACGTCGCCGACACACCGGGCGAGCTGGTGTCGCTGGACCGCATGCCGGACACGCTGGAGATCCACACCGGGCCGGACGGCGCGGCGCGGGTGCGGGTCGGCGCGGGCACGACCTACGCGCGGCTCGCGGCCGAGCTGCACGCGCGCGGGTTGGCGCTGGCCGCCATGGCGTCCCTGCCGCACATCTCGGTGGCCGGGTCGGTGGCGACCGGCACGCACGGCTCGGGCGACGGCAACCGCAGCCTCTCGGCCGCGGTGTCCGGGCTGGAGCTGGTCACGGCCGACGGCTCGCTGGTCTCGCTGGAACGCGGCGACGACGACTTCCCGGGCGCGGTGGTCGCGCTCGGGGCGCTCGGCGTGGTCACGACGCTCACGCTCGACCTGGTGCCGGCCTTCGAGCTGCGCCAGTACGTCCGTGAGGACCTGCCCCGCGACGCCCCGTTCGACGAGGTCATGGCCGGCGGCTACAGCGTCAGCCAGTTCACCGACTGGAGCTCCACCCGGGTGTGGCTCAAGCGGCTCACCGAGCTGCCCGACGGCGACTGGCTCGGCACCCGGGCGGCGGGCGGCCCGCGTCACCCGGTGCCGGGCATGCCCCCGGACAGCTGCACCGGGCAGCTCGGCGTGCCGGGGCCCTGGCACGAGCGGCTGCCGCACTTCCGGGCAGACGCGCCGCCGAGCAACGCCGGCGACGAGCTGCAGTCGGAGTTCGCGATGCCGCGGGAGCGGGCGGCCGAGGCGCTGGCCGCCCTGTACGCCGTCGGCGACCGGGTGCGGCCCGCGCTGCGGATCTCGGAGGTGCGCACGGTCGCGGCCGACGACCTGTGGCTGAGCCCGTTCCACGGGCGTGACAGCGTCGCCGTCCACTTCACCTGGATCAAGGACTGGGACGCCGTGCTCCCGGCGCTCCGGCTGGTGGAGGAGACGCTGGCGCCGTTCGACCCCCGGCCGCACTGGGGCAAGCTGTTCACCCGGTGGCCGGAGCCGTCGGAGCGCTTCGGCGCGCTCGTGCGGGCGTACGACCCGGAGGGCAAGTTCGGCAACGACTTCCTCAGACGGGTGCTGGGGGAGTGAGCTTTCGCCGGTCGTACCTGACATGAGCTGACAGGTACGACCGGCATCCTGGCGCCATGACGGCACACGGGACCTTCGAGACCGCCGGCTGGAATCCCCAGCCGCCCTTCTCCGAGCAGGACGGCGTCTCGCTCGCCCGGATCACGCTCACCAAGACCTTCCACGGCGACCTCGAAGGCACCTCGACCGTCACCATGCTCGCCACGGCGACCGAGGTCGAGGACTCGCGCGCCTACGTGGCGGTCGAGCGGATCGAGGGCACGCTCGGCGGGCGCAAGGGCGGCTTCGTCGTCCAGCACACCGCGGTCAGCGAACGGGGAGTGCCGTCGCTGCGCGTCGCCGTCGTCCCCGACTCGGGCACGGGGGAGCTGCGCGGCATCCGGGGCGAGATGGCCGTCCACGTCGCGCCGGACGGCTCCCACTCCTACACCTTCGACTACCGGCTCTGAGCTCCCGCGCCGCCGAGGTCACCTCGCTGTGGCGCCTGACGACATGGCGTCCGGGCCGGTCCGGGTGGTGAAGGCGCGACGGTAGGCCGACGGGGACGTGCGCATCGTCCGGGAGAAGTGCTGGCGGAACGTCACGGGGCTGTCGAACCCGACCGCCGCCCCGATCTCCTCCACCGGCGCGGCCGTGCCCTCCAGCAGGGGCAGGCTGGCCGCCACCCGCTGGGAGATCACCCACTTGAGCGGCGTCGTGCCGGTGCGCCGCCGGAAGTGCCGCAGGAACGAGCGCTCCGACATGTGCGCCACCCGCGCCAGGTCGGCCACGCTGATCGGCCGGGCCAGGTCGGCCAGCGCCCACTCCATCGCCCGCGCCACCGCGCCGTCGTCCTCCAGCGGACGTATCGGGGCCTCGATGAACTGCGCCTGCCCGCCCTCCCGGTGCGGCGCGACGACGAGGCGGCGCGCCACCGCGTTGGCGATCCCCGGGCCGTGGTCGGCGCGCACCAGGTGCAGCAGGAGGTCGAGGCCCGCGGCGCTGCCCGCGCTGGTCAGCACGTCGCCCCCGTCCACGTACAGGACCGAGGCGTTGACCCGCACCTCGGGGAAGCGCCGCTGGAGCAGGTCGGCGTACTGCCAGTGGGTGGCCGCCTCGCGCCCGTCCAGCAGGCCCGCCGCCGCCAGCGCGAACGCGCCCGAGCAGATCGACACCAGCCGCGCCCCGCGCCCGTGCGCCCTCCGCAGCGCCTCGACCAGCCCCTGCGAGACCGGCCCCCGCACGTCGGGCACGCCCGGCACGATCACCGTGTCGGCCGTGGCCAGCACGTCCAGCCCGTGTGCCGTCTGGACGGTGAACCCGCCGACCGCGCGCAGCGGCTGCGTCGTCTCGGCGCAGACCCTCAGGTCGTACCAGGGCACCCCGAGCTCCGGCCTGGACAGCCCGAAGATCTCCACGGCGCAGCCCAGCTCGAACGGCCCCATCCCGTCGAACGCCAGCACCGCCACGGTCGGCAAAGAAGGGGTGAGCGAGACCGGGATCGGCATGGGCGCATGTTAGCCCGCCCTCCAGAGCGGGAGAAACAGTGCATGCACATATCGGGGGTCCACACCGTTCTTCCTGATCACCGCTACGACCAGGCGGAGATCACCGAGGCGTTCTCCCGGTTGACCGAGGCCGACCGGGACCTCCTGGAACACTTTCAGAGCGCCACCGGCGTCCAGAGCCGTAACCTCGCCCTCGCGCTGGAGGACTACGGCAAGCTCGACTCCTTCACCCGCGCCAACGAGACGCACACCGAGATCGCGCTCGACCTCGCCGAGCGGGCCGTCCTCGGCGCCCTCACCAAGGCCGGGCTCTCCCCGGACAAGGTCGACCACCTGGTGTTCTGCTCCAGCACGGGCCTGGCCACCCCGTCGCTCGACGCCCTGCTGGTCCAGCGCGCCGGGTTGCGCGACGACGTCAAACGGGTGCCGGTGTTCGGGCTCGGCTGCGCGGCCGGGGCGGCCGGCCTGGCCCGGCTCAACGACTACCTGCGCGGCTGGCCCGGCCACGTCGCGCTGCTCGTCTGCGCGGAGCTGTGCTCCCTGACCCTCCAGCGCGACGACACCTCCGTCGCCAACCTGCTGGCCGGCGCCCTGTTCGGCGACGGCGCCGCGGCGGTCGTGGCGACGGGGCACGGGGCGGGACCGGAGGTGGTGACCACCCGCAGCAAGCTGTACCCGGGCACCGGGCACCTCATGGGCTGGGAGATCGGCCGGCACGGCTTCCGCGTCGTCCTGGACGACGGGCTCGCCGGCTTCGTCCAGCAGGTGCTGGGCGGCGACGTCAAGGCGTTCCTCGCCGACAACGGCCTGACCCCCGACCAGGTCGGCACCTGGATCTGCCACCCTGGCGGTCCCAAGGTCATCGAGACGATGGTGGAGGTGCTCGGGGTGCCTCCGTCCGCGTTCGCGGTCACCCGGGAGTCGCTGCGGGAGCACGGCAACCTGTCGTCGGTGTCGGTGCTGGACGTCCTCCAGCGGACGCGCGGCCGGCCGGGGCAGTCCGGGCTGCTGATGGCCGTGGGGCCCGGTTTCTCGGCGGAGCTGCTCCTGCTGCACTGGTGATCACGCCGCTCCGGCGCTGGCATGCTGGGGTCATGAACGAGACACTGCCGTTGATGGAGCGCGCCGCGGGTCGTACGGCCGACCTGGTGGAGAGCCTCGGCGAGGAGCAGCTCACGCTGCCGACGCCGTGCGCCGAGTTCGACGTCCGGGGAGTGATCGCGCACCTGGAGTGGGGGGCGTCGCTGTTCGAGTCGCTGGCCTCCGGCGGGCCCATGATCCCGCAGGGCGAGTACACCGGCGACTTCCGGGCGCGGGCCGAGCGGATGCTGGCCGTCTGGCGCCGGCCGGAGGCGTGGGAGGGCGTCAGCGCCGGCATGGGGCTGCCCATGACCACGCTCGCCGCGATGTCCCTGTGCGACCTCGTCGTCCACGGCTGGGACCTGGCCGTGGCGACCGGCAGGCCGTACGAGGTGGACGAGGAGGAGGCGGAGCGGCTGCTCGCGTTCGTCGCGGACATGGCGCCGATGGGGCGCAAGATGGGCGCGTTCGGCGAGCCGGTGGAGGTGCCCGCGGACGCCTCCACCCTGGAGCGCGCCCTGGGCGAGCTCGGCCGCGACCCCTCGTGGAAGCCGTGAGGGCCTGACTCCTCGCCGGGGCAGTCGAAGGTGAAATGGGTGAGCCGGGGTGATCCCGGCGGTCACGCCCCGGTCGCGGTTCGCGCTCGCTTGGATCACTCGCCGGGCCACGCGGCGACGGGGAACCGTCGATAGGCGTGGAGGTGGTTCGCAGTGAGATTTCGACCTTTAGCAGCGGGCGCCGTACTTGTCGCATTGCTCGCGCTCGCGGCCTGCGGGGGCGGGCCGGGGGGCACGGCCGGCGACTCCGCCCAGCGCGCCCCCAAGCCCGAGTCCGGCCTGCCGGCCCAGCCCCGGCCCACCCTTCGCCCTACCGGCTCCGACGCCGGCTCCGACGCCGGCAGGGCGACCGACCGGAAGGGCGAGGCCCGGCGCGACGCGGCGGAGGCCCAGATCTCGACGTTCGCCCTGGACGTCGACACCGCCTCGTACGCCTACGCCCGCCGCACCCTGAGCGAGGGGCGCCGGCCCGAGCCGGCCCGGATCCGGCCTGAGGAGTTCGTCAACGCCTTCGGCCAGGACGACTACGCCGAGCCGACCGGCGACGGGTTCACCGTCCACGTCGACGGCGCGCGCATGCCCGGCTCCGACACCGCGGTCGTCCGGGTGGGCCTGCGCACCCGCGGGTCCGACGCCGCCTCGCGCCGCCCCGCCGACCTCACGTTCGTGGTCGACGTCTCCGGGTCGATGGCCGAGCCCGGCCGCCTCGACCTGGTCAAGCAGGCTCTGCACACGCTGATCGACCAGCTCGCGGCCGGCGACCGGGTGGCGGTCGTGGCGTTCAGCGACACCGCCGAGACCGTCGTCCCGATGACGCCGCTCACGGCTCGGCCGGAGCTGCACGCCGCCGTGGACCGGCTGGCCGTCCAGGGCGGCACGAACCTGGAGGCCGGGCTGGTGACCGGCTACCAGCAGGCGGCCGGGGCGTTCCGCGCCGCCGCCACCAACCGCGTCGTCCTGCTGTCCGACGGGCTGGCCAACCAGGGCGCCACCGCCTGGCAGGCCATCCTGGACCGGGTCAAGGAGTACGCGGGCCGGCAGGTCACGCTCCTCACCGTCGGCGTCGGCAGGGAGTACGGCGACGAGCTCATGGAGCAGCTCGCCGACAACGGCGACGGCGCCGCCGTGTACGTCAGCACCCGGGAGGAGGCCGAGAAGGTCTTCGCCGCCCGCCTGCCCGCCACCATCGAGCTGCGCGCCCGCGACGCCAAGGCGCAGGTCGTCTTCAACCCGTCGGTCGTGGAGAGCCAGCGGCTGCTCGGCTACGACAACCGGGCCATGTCCGCCGAAGAGTTCCGCGACGACGACCGTGACGGCGGCGAGATCGGCCCCGGCCACGCGGTGACCGCCCTCTACAGCGTGCGGCTGAAGCCGGGCGCCACGGGCCAGCTCGCCCAGGCGACCGTCCGCTGGCAGGACCCCGACACGCGCGCCCCCGCGGAGGCGAGCCGGGCGGTGGACGTGGCCGCGCTGGCCCCGTCGATCTGGGAGAAGGCGCCGCTCCGGCTCCAGGTGGACGTGACGGCCGCCGCCTTCGCCCTGTACCTGCGCGACAGGGAGGCGTTCGGGCTCGACCTGCCGGTGCTGGGCGAGCACGCCAGGCGGCTGGCCGAGGCGGCGGAGGACCCGATGGTGGGCGAGCTGGCCCGCCTCATCGACCAGGCCCGTACCGTCGGCTGACCGCCGCCCGTCCCCTCGACGGGTGGTTCCCCGGGCCGCCGGCCGTGCGCGGCGGCCCGGGGAGTCCGATACACTGGTGCACGCACCGCGGGGCTATAGCGCAGTTGGTAGCGCGCCTCCATGGCATGGAGGAGGTCTGGGGTTCGAATCCCCATAGCTCCACCCCGGACTGTTCACGAGATCCCGCCCGATCACCTCGATCGCGCGGGATCTCGTCGTTTCCGGCCCACGCCACTCGATCCGTGCGAGGTCTCCGTCAGCGCGGCGCGACGTGGCCGATGGGCCAGCCGTCGGTCCCGGCGATGAGCGAGCAGCCCAGGAAACAGGCGTCTCTGTCCGTGCTGACGCAGTTGGCCGCGGCGATGAACACGTTGTTCGGGTGCCACCGGAATACGGCGGAAACGGGCCTGGCACTCGGCGCGTAGCTCCAGCTCATACTCAGCCCGTCGCCTTCCCCTACGCCCCCGGCCGGCACATCAGGACCCTCGGCTCATGACCGGGGGGTGGAGTCCACGGGCATGCGCAGTGTCGCCGCTGTCGCGACGAGCAGGGCCAGGAGCAGGACGATCGCCATGAGGACCTGCCCGTGCAGGCCGAGGACGAAGACAGTCCGGTCGGCGAACTCCGGGTCGTAGGTGGCGGTGCCGGGGAACAGGAGCGCACCGATCATGCCGAGCCACGGGGTGGCCAGGATGGCGGCGGCGTGCAGCAGCGTGTTTCGACCTGACCGTAGCGCGAGGACCAGGCCGGTGAGGCCGAGGAGCACTGTCATCACCATGTATTGGGCGTCGTGGAATTTGGCGTGGGGTGGCCAGGCCGGGTTGAAGGCGTGCTGTGCCGCCAGGTCGGGGATGACGAGGTCGGCGAGCACGGCGCCGACTGTCGTGATCGCTGCGACGGCGATGATCAGGATTCGGGGGAGGGGCATCAGATCGTCCAGGTATAGGTGGGGGTGAGTGAGCGGTCGAAGAGCACGTTCGGGAGGAGAGGAAGGACTGCGTCTCGCAGAGTGGTCATCGGCGTGGAGGTCCAGTGCGCGGCGGCTCCGGCCTGGCGGGAACGGCGGACGATCAGTTGGGTGCGCGGTCTGCGGGCGCGGTCGTAGGCTTCCAGCCCCGCGCGTACGCCGAGGGTGTCCACCGCGTGCGCGAGCGTGACCGCGTCCTCGAGCGCCTGGCAGGCGCCCTGCCCCAGGTTGGGGGTCATGGCGTGGGCCGCGTCGCCGAGGACGGCGACGTTTCCGGAAACGTACGTGGGCAGCGTCGGCAGTTCGTAGGTGTCGTGTTGCAGCACCGCCTCCTCTTGCGTGGAGTCGAGCAGCGCGGGGATGGGATGGTGCCAGCGTGCGAAGCGTTCGCGCAGCTCATCCAGGCCGACGTGGGAGCCGGCCGGGGCGTTGGCCATCACGTAGCAGTAGATGCGGCCGTCGGGCATCGGCACGTGTCCGAACCGTTCGCCCCTGCCCCACGTTTCCGCGCTCCCCGCGACGGGCTGGGGTGGGGCGATGAGACGCCAGGTGGTGTAGCCGACGTAGCGCGGGCCGGGGAGATGGGGCCAGAGGGAGCGCCGGGTCACGCTGTGCACGCCGTCGGCGCCCACCACGAGATCCGCGGTGGAGGTGCCGCCGCTGTGGCGGACCGTGCCGTCGGGCTGCACGTGCTGTACGTCGATGGCGGGCCGCAGAGCCTCGGGCGGCACGGCTGCTCTCAGCAGGTCGACCAGGGCGGCTCGGTGCACGGTCACCCACGGGCCGAAGCGGCGCTTGAGGCTGTCGACGTCGTTGCGGACCAGCCAGTCCCCGCGGCTGCTGCGGATGCCCGCGGGCGGGTCGGCCGGCCCACCGACGCGCAGACGGTCGCCCAGGCCGAGGGCGTCCAGCGCGCGCAGGCCGTTGGGCTGGATGGTCAGGCCGGCGCCCACCTCGGTGAAGTCAGCAGCGCGTTCGAGGACTTCCACCTGCAGGCCACGCTGGTGAAAGGCGACGGCCGCGGCGAGTCCGCCGATACCGCCTCCTACGATGATCACTTTCATGTGCACGTCTCCCTGACGGCTAGTGCAGGCCCCGCTTGCCCGGGGTCCAGAACGGTTTGGTCTTGATCGAGGTCCGTGGCCAGTTGCGCTCGCGCATGAGGAAGTCGCGCACCAGCCGGCAGGTTCTGGCCTCGCCTGCCACGTAGGCGGCGCCGGCGTTGCCCGGCAGGTCCAGTTCCGCCACGGCCGCGAGCAGCACCCGGGAGGCGATGGCGGGGGCGCCGTGGCGGTGGACGCGGCGCAGCGGCGGCGCCCCGGGCATGGGCAGGTCGTGCTCAGGGGTCTCGCTCTCCAGGACGCCGAACACCTCGGCTGAGGCTCCCAACGCTCTGATCATCGGGCCGAAGGCGGCGCTGGCGGTCTCCTCTCCGATGAACACGTGATAGGCCGCCTCGCGGGTGAAGAAGTCGCCTTGCGGCCACCAGAAGGTCACCCGTTCCCCGGGCCGGGCCGCCCGCGCCCACCTCAGGCCGATGCCGTCGCCCGCATACAGATGGACGCGCAGTTCGATCGCCGTCCTGCCGGGGTCGAGGTCCCAGATCGTGTAGGTGCGCAGCGTCTCGGACGGACGCAGGATGCCCGACACCGACAGCGGGTCCTTCAGCTCGATCCTGATGTGCTGGCCGGGGGCGTAGGGGAAGGCGACGGGCTGGTCGGTTTCCAGCCGGATCTGGCGCATGGCGGGGGTGACCTGCTCGGCGACGGTGACGGTCGCCTCCACGGCGTACTTGCCGAACAGGCGGTCGCGCAGTGTGCGGGCCATGTCAGGACTCCTTGCGCCGCCGGACGTGGGCAGATCTGGACATCCGCCACCACACGGCCGCCACCAGCGCCACCACCGCGACCAGGATCCACAGAATCTCCACGGGCCTCCTTATGGCCTCTAGGTTTCTTAGAGCCATTAAGGAAACATAGATGCCTTAAGATGTCAATGGCGGCCGAGGAACGACGCGAGGGGTGACGATGTCCGCACACACCAGCAGACGACAGAGGCTGCGCCAGGCCACCCTGGAGGAGATCCACGCGGCCGCGCGCAAGCTGCTGGACGAGCAGGGATCGGCTGCGGTGACCATCAACGCGGTCGCCCGGCAGGTCGGCATGAGCGGCCCGGCCCTCTACCACTACTACGCCAGCCACGACGAGCTGGTCGGCGCGGTGACCGCCGACTTCTTCCGCGAACTGGCCGCCGCGATGGAGCAGGCCCGCGACGCCCACGCCGGCGCGCCGATCGGCGAGCGAATGCTGGCCGTCTGCCGCGCCATGCG
This sequence comes from Nonomuraea sp. NPDC050733, assembly GCF_040654215.1. Classification (NCBI taxonomy): domain Bacteria; kingdom Bacillati; phylum Actinomycetota; class Actinomycetes; order Streptosporangiales; family Streptosporangiaceae; genus Nonomuraea; species Nonomuraea sp. NPDC050733. The sequence continues at coordinate 64,855 of NZ_JBFAHO010000030.1, forward strand.
TGCCTGGGCCATCGCCCACCCGGCCGAGTTCGGCTGGATCTTCGCCAGCCCGATCACCCCGCCGAACCGACGGCCGGACTCGGTGCGCCACCAGGCCGCTCTGCGGTTCGAGCAGGTCCTACTCGACCTGACGGTCGAGCTGTGGCAGACACGGCCGTTCCCGGTGCCGGACCTGGCCGGCCTGCCCGCGTCCCTGCGCGAGCAGTTGACCGCCTACTCTGCCGTCATCGACGGACGGCTGCCGCCCGAGGCCGCCCACGTCTTCCTGTCGTACTGGATCAGGCTGTACGGGCTGCTGTGCATGGAAGTCCTGCGCCAACTGGACTTCGCCTACACCGACATGGAGCCCGTCTTCGAAGAGTGCCTGCGCGACCTGGCCGCCGCCCTCGGCCTCGACGGCCACGCGGCGGCATGACGCCCGAGGTCGGATCCGTGTCGCCTCACACTGGGCCAGAATGGCCCGCATGCCTGCCATGCCCGAAGATCACGTCGAGACCGCACATCCCTCCACGTCCAACGTCTACGACATGATCGCTGAGGGGTACGCGGCCGAGAACGAGACGAGCCTCCCGAACGCGTACTACGAGCGGCCCGCGATGCTGGAGCTCGCCGGAGACGTGACCGGCCGGCGGATCCTCGACGCCGGCTGCGGCTCGGGTCCCCTGTTCTCCGCGCTGCGCGATCGAGGCGCCATCGTGACCGGCATCGACGCGAGTGCCGGGATGCTGGAGCTGGCCCGACGGCGGCTGGGCCCCGACGCGGATCTGCGGGTCGCCGACCTGGCCGGCCCGCTGCCCTTTCCCGACGGCGCGTTCGACGACGTCATCGCGTCCCTGGTGCTGCACTACCTGGAAGACTGGGGACCGACACTGGCCGAGCTGCGACGCGTGCTGAGGCCTGGCGGCCGGCTCCTCGTCTCGGTCGACCATCCTTTCGTGATCCCCCTCACGCGTCACATGGCCGGGGAGAAGCCCAACTATTTCGGAACCCGTAACCGGATCGAGAAATGGACCATGGGTGGGCAGACCGCCCAGATGAGCTTCTGGGACCGGCCGCTGCACGCGATGACCGAGGCCTTCACCGCGGCCGGCTTTCGCATCAGCGTCATCAGCGAACCGCCGTTCGTGCCGGAGGCCCGCGAACTGTTCCCCGAGGAGCTCCGCGAGATCACCGGCACGAGGTTCCTGGGCTTCCTGTTCTTCGTTCTGGAAGCCGGCTGACGGCGCCTCGTAACGATCCATTGTGGTGACTGAGCGTTTCAGCGGGCAGCGCTCAATCACAGATGGTGACGAACCAGAGTCGCTCCGTCGTCGGCCGCGCGCCCGGCGAGCGCGAGCGCCCGATCGGCGTTGGCGGCGCGGTCTCCACCCGCGCACGGTCCGACGGGGCGGTCCGACGGGCTTACGACGTCGCCCGCCCCGATGTTCCCGGCCGCGGGTCCCGTCAGTAGGCCTCCACCTCGATGACCCGGCTGAAGTCGTTGGCGCCGTTGGAGGCCCGGGTGAGGACGCGGACCGCGTCCGCCGTGACCGGGGCGAAGTCGGAGCGGACCACGCCCGAGGTGTTGCCCCGCACCTCCGCCACCGTCTGCCACTGCCCGCCGGTCCGGACCTGGACGTCCCAGTCGCGCAGGCCGTACGTCGAGGCGGGGTAGCGGGCGGTGTCGAGGGTGTACACGTCCACCCGCGACAGGGTCCTCTCCTGGCCGAGCGCGATGTCCAGGGTGTCCGGCCAGGTCCTGGAGGTGGCGTCGTTCCAGCCGTTGCCGCCCGCCCAGCCGTCGGAGCTGCGGTCGCCGTCCACGACGCTGCACGCGGGGTAGTTGCCGCCGGTGTGGGCCGACGACGCGGTCACGGTGCGGCGCAGCGCCACGTTGCCGCCGTTGTCCAGGGAGGCGAGGGCCACGACGGTGATCGGCACCGTCAGGGTTTCCGAGCCGGTCCGCAGCGTGAGCGGGTACTCCCCGAGCGGCGCGTCGGGCGGGATGCCGATGAGCAGCTTGGCGCCGAGCTCGTAGCCCGCGGGCAGGTAGCTGGAGATCATCGGCCGGGAGGCGGTCAGCGGCGGCTTGATCTCGGCGAACAGGTCGGCGTAGACGGCCTTGCCGCCGCCGTTGCGCAGACCGGCCTCGATCCACGGCGCGCAGGCCGGGTCGACGCCTGCGGGCACCTGGAGGCGCTCCGCGCCGGCGACGGGCGTGATCCGGCCCGTGCGCCCGCGGTCGCGGGAGGGCCGCAGGTGGACCTGCGGCTCGGGCTGGGACTGCGGGGCCAGCGCCGGCTCGGGGGTGCGCACGGCCGGCTCCGGGGGTTCGCCCGCGTCGGCCACGGCCGCCACCACGGGGCTGGACAGGAGCCCGAGCGCGAGGATCCCGGCGGCCAGTCGGTGTCTGTTCACGGTCATCTCCTTCCTCACGCCACGTTCAGGCCGGGCCGGCCGTCGACGGTGACGAAACTGGCCCTGGTCTCCACCGGCGCGCCGGGCCGGTCGATGTAGGGGACCACCCGGTAGTCGGTGCGCCAGGTGTCCGGGGTCACCTCGCAGGTCACGTAGCCGCGCTGGTAGCCGGAGAACCTGATGTGCGGGTTGACCGGGTCCGAGCCGCCGGCGGGCACGCCGGTCGAGGCGTTGCCGTTGCCGCCGCTGGTGACGGAGGTGCAGACCAGCTCGACGCCGATCGTGGGGGAGGCGGGGTCGTTGAAGTCGGCCTTGAGCTCGCCGGCGAGGTTGTAGTGGATGTCGCCGGTGAGCACGACCGGGTTGGACACGCCGCGCTCGACGATGCCGTTGAGGACGCGGTCCTTGGCGGACTTGTAGCCGTCCCACAGGTCCATGCTGAGCTTCTGCGCCGGTCCGGGGTCGAAGTCGAGCTGGCACAGGGCGATCTGCTGGGCGAGGACGTTCCACTTGGCGGGCGAGCGGCCGAGGCTGTCGAGCAGCCACTTCTCCTGCTCGTCGCCGAGCATGGTGCGGGAGGGGTCGAGGCGTTCGGCGCAGTCGATCTGCTGCCCGTCGCCGCACACCTGGTCGGATCGGTACTGGCGGGTGTCGAGCACGTTGAACCGGGCCAGCCGGCCGAAGTCGAACCGCCGGTAGAGCCGGCTGTCGGGCCCGTCGGGGAGCTGCGGCAACCGCAGGGGCAGGTTCTCCCAGAAGGCGCGGTAGGCGTTGGCCCTGATCACCAGGAAGTCCTGCTCGGTGACGTTGCCGCCGGGGCCGACGTCGCCGGCGTAGTTGTCCATCACCTCGTGGTCGTCCCAGGTGACGATCCAGGGGGCCGCGTGGTGGGCCGCCTGCAGGTCCGGGTCGCTCTTGTAGAGGCCGTACTGGATGCGGTAGCGGTCGAGGGTGTCGCACTGGACGCGGAAGGGGTCCGGCACGGGCGTGTTCCGGCGGCCGCCTGTGGGCACGATGCCGTACTCGTAGATGTAGTCGCCGAGGTGGAAGACCACGTCGGGGTTCTCCGCGGCGAGGTGCCGGTAGGCGGTGTAGAAGCCGTCGGGCCACGACGCGCACGACGCGAACGCGAACTTGAGCCGGTCGGCGGTGACGGGCGCGGTCCTGGTACGGCCGACCGGGCTGATCTCGCCGCCGGTTCTGAACCGGTAGAAGTAGTCGCGTCCCGGTTTGAGCCCGCGCACGTCCACGTGCACGGAGTGGCCGTACTCCGGCGTCGCCCAGGCGTCGCCGTGCCGGACGCGGCGCTTGAACTGGTCGTCCTCGGCCACCTCCCAGGCGACGCGAATGCGGGTGTACGGCATGCCGCCGAGCGGTTCGAGCGGGCGGGAGGCGAGGCGGGTCCAGAGCACGACGCTGTCGGGCAGCGGATCTCCCGAGGCGACGCCGAGCTGGAAGGGGTAGTCGGCCGAACGGGAGACGGTGGACTCCGCCGTCCACGGGTCGGCCAGTCGGGTGGTGAACGCCAGCGCGAACGCGGCGCCGGACAGGCCGAGGAAGCCTCGGCGGGAACGGTCGAGAAGGTGGCCGGCGAGCCGCCGATCGTCGTCCATGCGTCTCCCAAGGGGGGAGGGCGGGAGAGGGGTCTCCCACGGGGGGTGGAACGGGAGTCGATCTGCTGAAGCTCACAATTCTTAGCAAGAGTCATGTGGTTTTAACTAGATCTTGCGTTAACTTCTCGGATGAACTAACAGTGAAAGGTGGGAGAAGGAGAAGGCCGGATCAGCCGATCCCGGCGTCCTCGCGGTAGCCGCCGGCCTGCGCCTCGAACAGGTGGGCGCACCGGCCGGACAGAGCCGTGAGGGCGTTGTGCGAGCCGCGTTCGACGATGCGGCCGTCGCCGGGCACCACGATCAGGTCCGCGTCGCGGACCGCGCCGAGCCGGTGCGAGACGAGCAGGCTGGTGCTGCCGGTGTGGTGCTCGCGCAGCCGCCGGTGCACCTCGTACGGACGACGTGACCGGCCCGCGCCGGCAGCCTCGTCTAGAGGTCGGCCCCGCCCAACCGGCGCAGCGCGACCCCCAGCAACCGGTCGGCGTGGTAGAAGCCGCGCTGCCGGGAGTCGAAGCTGCGCTCGTTGTCGCCGTAGACCACGAGCGAGCCGGCGGGCACCCGGTCCACGCCCTCCACCGGCACCTCGGGCGGCACGGGGTCGCCGGGTAAGGCCACGGCCCGCTTGATGTTCCAGCGCCGGCCGTCCGGCCCGGGCGGGCCGGGCAGGATCCGCCCGGTGGGGTCCGGCGTCGGCTCCAGCACCACGACGTCGTCCCTGGACACCTGGTCCAACCGCCGCCGCCGCACCAGGATGCGGTCGCCGTCGTTGAGCGTCGGGGCCATGCTGACCCCTTCGACGGTGACCACCACGTAACGCCGGCGGGCCAGCAGAACTCCCGCGACCACCACGGCAACACCGGCGAGCAATCCGCCGTTGATCAGCTTCATCGCGCTCTTCCCTGGTCGGGCCAGAAGATCGATCTTTGTCAGGAACGATCTCCGTTGGTACGCGACGCTGTCAACCGCTGAAGGGAGGAGCTCGACAGGGCCGGTCCGGAGCCCGAGGTCAGGTGGGCCAGGAGCGCGCCCGCGGCCGGGTTGGCGGGGGCGGGGGGAGCGGCCTGCCAGCACCACGGTCCTGGGCGGGTCGGGCTGGCGGATGCGCACGCTCGGCAGGCCGGCCCACTCGGCCACCTGCCGCGGGACGATGGCCACGCCGATGCCGGCCCGTACCAGGTCGGCCAGCAGCCGCATCTGGGTGACCTCGCAGGTGATGCGGCGGTGCAGGCCGCATCCGGCGGCCAGGCGGTGCACGCTGGTCTCCAGCCCGGTGCCCGCGCGGAAGTCCACGAACGGCTCGGCTACCAGGTCCGAGAGCAGCATGCGCCCGGCGCCCGCCAGCCGGTGCTCGGGCGAGGTCATCAGCACCCACGCCGGATCGTCAGGCGAGGGTGAGGCGGGAGAGCTCGGCGGAGGTCAGGGTGAGGGCCGCGGCGGCGGCCGAGTCGCGGATCGTCTCCGGGCGGCTGGCGCCCGGGATGGGGATGATCGCCGGGGAGCGGGCCAGGAGCCACGCGAGGGCGACGCGCTGCGGGCTGACTCCGCGCCCGGCCGCGATCTCGTGGAACGCGGCGAACGGCGGCGCGGGCCGCTCCTGACGGGAGGGGCCCTCAAGGGAGCTGCGCGACAGGCCGCCGAGCGGGCTCCACGGCAGGAACGCGAGCCCGAGGCGTTCGCACAGCTCCAGCTCGGGCTCGCTGTCGCGGACCGCCGGGGAGTAGCGGTTCTGGACGGAGACCAGGCCGTCGCCGAGGATGTCGCGGGCCTCCAGGATCTGGTCCGTGTCCACGTTGGACAGCCCGGCCATGCGGATCTTGCCCTCGTCGAGGAGGTCGCGCAGCGCGCCGACGGAGTCGGCCCACGGGACGTCCGGGTCCGGCTTGTGGAGCTGGTAGAGGCCGAGGGTCTGCACGCCGAGCCGCCGCAGCGACCCCTCGCAGGCCCGTCTGAGGTGCTCCGGCGTGCCGGTCACGGTCCAGGAGCCGTCCCCGGGCCGGCCGCGGCCGCCCTTGGTGGCGACGAGCACGCGGTCGCGGTCGCCGCCGTAGGAGGCGAGGGCGCGGGCGATCAGCTCCTCGTTGTGGCCGGTCTCGCCTGCGTGCCAGTGGTAGGAGTCGGCCGTGTCGATGAGCGTGACGCCCGCGTCGAGGGCGGCGTGGATCGTCGCCACCGCCCGCGCCTCGCCGGGGCGGCCCTCGATGGACAGGGGCATGGCGCCGAGGCCGATCGCGCCGACGTCCGTGTGGCCGAGGCGGCGGCTCGGCGTCGCGGTGGCGGGTGGAGAGCTCGTGCTCATGTCAGGCCGCCTTCAGGTCGTGGAGGGTCGTGGCGACGGCCTCGGGAAGCCAGTCGGCGGTGGTCGTGAACCCGAAGCCGAGCCGGGAGGCCAGCCCGTTGTCCATGGCGTAGTGGCGGTCGAAGGAGAACGGCGACGCCTCCTCGCCGGCGCCCACCACGCGGTACACCGGCGTCCGGCCGGTCCGGGTCGCGACGGCGTCGCACAGCTCGGTCACGCCGAGCGGCCCGTGGGAGCAGGCGTTGAGCGCTCCGGTGTGGTCCGTGGACGCCGCCCAGGACAGCAGCCCGGCCATCTCCTCGTCGTTGGTGAAGGAGGTGCGGAACGGGTCGCGGTGGACCGCGATCGGCCGGCCGGCGAGAACCCGCTCGGCGTAGTGCCGGAGCCGGCCGGTGAAGTCGTGCGCCCGTAGGCCGAGCACGTGGGCGGCGCGCACCGCGAGGAACGCGAACGGGCTCTCCCGGGCCAGCACCGCCTCGGCCCGCCGCTTGTCCTCGGCGTACCGGACGGCCTCGGCGGGCAGCCGGGAGCCGGCGGGCGCCGCCGGACCACCGTCCGCCGGCCACGAGGACGGGTCCAGCGACCTCTCCGGCACCAGGACGCCGGGCGGGGCGGGGGTGAGGAGGCCGGACGTGGCGGGGTCGTACACCTCCATCGTGGAGGTCATGACGTACCGCGGCGTGCGCCCCCCGAAGACCCGCCGCGCGATCGCCGCCTGCGGCGGCGTGTAGCAGACCTGGTCCACCACCACGTCGAACGTCCGCGCCCCGAGGGCGGCGCGCAGCCCCTCCTCGTCGTCGCGGTCGGCGACGACGTGCGCGACTCCCGGAGGCGGCGGGGCCGAGCCGCGGTTGACCACCGTGACGGCGGCGCCCGCGTCGCGGAGCCGTTCGACGAGGCGCAGTCCGAAGTAACGGCTGCCGCCGATGACGCATACGCTCTTCACGGCACCGAGCCTGCCGGGACGCGGCGGTGAGCAGAAGTGCCGATCCGCTTACGAGGCCGTTAGGAGAACTGTTGATCGACGTGCAGCGGCTCCGGGTCCTGCGCGAGGTGGCCAGGCACGGCAGCTTCAGCAAGGCGGCCGCCGCGCTGATGTTCACGCCCTCGGCGGTGTCGCAGCAGATCGCCGGCCTCGAACGCTCGATCGGCGCGCCGGTCGTCGAGCGCAGCACGCGCGGCGTGGTCCTCACCGAGCCGGGCCGGCTGCTCGTCGAGGCGGCCGAGGTGGTCTTCGCCGAGCTGCGGAGCGCGCAGGAGCGCATCGACCGGATCGCGGCCGGCCGTCCCCGGCTGACGGTCGCCACGTTCAGCAGCGGCGGCCGGCGGCTGCTGCCGGGGGCGCTGACCGCGTTCGTGGCCGCCCACCCCGACGTCGAGGTGAACGTGCTGGAGCGCGAGCCGGAGGACAGCCTGCCGCTCGTGCGCGAAGGGGTGGCCGACCTCGCCCTCGCCTACCACTTCGACGGCCCGCTGCCGCTCGTCCACGGCGACCGGCCAGCCCTGGAGTGGACTCCGCTGATGGACGACCCGCTGTCGGTGGTCCTCCCGGCGGGGCACCGGCTGGCCGGCCGCGAGGCCGTCGACCTGGCCGACCTGGCCGGCGAGCGGTGGGTGCTCGGCTGCACGAAGACGGAGGCGTTCCTGCGCCGGTACGCCGCCGGGGCCGGGTTCGAGCCGGTGTTCGCCGGGAGCACCAGCGACTACTTCTTCGCCCAGGCGCTGGTGGCCGCGGGCGTGAGCGTGTCGCTGATCCCGGAGGTCGCGCTGGACCGCTCCGCCGACGGTGTCGCCGTCGTGCCGATCCGGCAGCCGGGGCCGGTCCGCCACCTGGGGGTGGTCACCCCGCGGCGCGCCGCGGGCCCCGGCCCGGCAGATGACCTCGTGAAGCTGCTGTTCCGGGCCGCGGGGCGGGGCTGACCAGGCTCAGGCGCGCTCGGGGTGGCGCTGCCGTACGGGGGTGAACAGCGCGGTGAGCGCCAGCACCAGGCAGGACGCGCCCGCGAAGACGAACACCGCCGTCGCGCCGTACGTCCCGGCGCCCCAGCCGAGAACGGCCGCGCCCACCGGGCCGAGCGAGAAGTGGATCGTCCAGAACGCCGACGTGACGCGGCCGAGCAGGTGCGGGGGCGTCACCTGCTGCCGCAGCGACATGGAGCAGATGCCCGCGATGCTGACGCAGGCCAGGTAGAGCGCCATGATCGCGGCCACGCCCCACACGGAGCCCGCGAGGCCGAGTCCCAGGACGGCGAGCCCGGACACGACCTGGGCCCCGATCCACGTCGGCCCGAACCCGAGCGAGCGCCGCACCCGCGCCACCAGCATCGAGCCGACCATCGTGCCGGCCGCCCCCACGCCGAGGACGAGGCCCACCACCGAGTCGGCCTGGCCGAGATCGTGCTTGAGCCGGAAGATCACGATGTCCGTCAGCCCGAGGGTCATGAAGATGAAGAACGACAGCAGGACGGTCAGGGTGCGCAGCACCGGCTGCCGGACGAGGAACTCCGCCCCGGCCAGCAGCTCCCGCCACGGCCGCCGCTCGGGCGCGGTCCCGGCCCCCTCGGTCCGGGCGGTCTCGGCTGTCTGGGCGGTCTCGGCCGGCTCCACGGCGTAGCGGGAGGCGCGGGTCAGCAGGACGCCGAGCGCGGACAGGCCGAAGCTGGCGGCGTTGATGGCGATCGCGGCGGTCGCGCCGAGGTGACCGGCCACCACCCCCGCGAGGGTGGGCCCGAGGATGCCCGCCGCGGCGGCCGTGGCGTACAGCATGCCGTTGGCCTCGGTGACGCGCTGTTCGCCGGCCAGGCTGCGGACCGAGGTCACGTACGTGACCTGGAAGACCATGCCCACGCCCGCGGCCGGCGGCAGCAGGGCGTACAGGAGCCAGACGTGCTCGCCGAACATCCAGACGACCGGGATCGTCGCGTAGAGGACGAGCCGGACGACATCGCAGACGATGAGCAGCCGGCGCCGGTCGAACCGGTCGGCCAGCACGCCCGCGAACACCCCGGCCGCCACGGACGCCGCGCCGGACACGCCGGTGAGCACGCCCATCTGCGTGACGGACCCGGTGACGTTCAGGATGAGCAGGGGCACGGCGATGAGCGCGAACGAGTCGCCGGCCACCGACAGCGTCTGCGCGCACCAGAAGATCAGGAAGTCGCGGTCCCGCCACAGGGAGCCGGTCGCCTGCCGTGTCTCAGCCCGCAACGAGCACCCTCCGCCTGTCGCGCGCGGTGACGGCCTGACGGGTCCGGGGTGATCGGTACGTGCCGATCCGGGGGGAGATCACGCGGATGAGGCTATCTCTCCAGGTTGTCGGCACGCTCCTCGTTTTTCGGCCATCGGGACGCGCAGGCTCCGGGCGCCTTTCAGGCGGGCCGGAAGGTGTGGCGGTAGGCCAGGGGCGCGACCCCGACGGCGGCGTGCAGGTGCTGGCGCAGCGACACCGACGTGCCGAACCCGGAGCGCCGGGCCACCTCCTCCACCGGCAGGTCGGTGGTCTCCAGCAGCCTGCGGGCGTGCTCGACCCGCTGCCGGGCCAGCCACCGGGCCGGGCTCATGCCCGTCTCCTCGCGGAAGCGCCGGGTGAAGGTGCGCACGCTCATCCGCGCGTGCTCCGCCAGCGCCTCCAGGGGCAGGTCGGCGTCGAGGCTCCCGAGCATCCAGGCGCGGGTGGCGGCGGTGCCGTTGCCCGTGGTGTCGGGCAGCGGCCGGTCGACGTACTGCGCCTGGCCGCCCTCCCGCCACGGCGGGGTGACGCAGCGGCGGGCCGCGCGGTTGGCCACCTCGCTGCCGTGGTCGCGCCGCACGACGTGCAGGCACAGGTCGATCCCGGCGGCCACCCCGGCCGAGGTCAGCACGTCGCCGTCGTCCACGTACAGGACGGACGGGTCCAGCCGCACGCGGGGGAACAGCGCCGCGAACCGGGCCGCCTCCCGCCAGTGGGTGGTCGCCGGCCGGCCGTCCAGCAGCCCGGCCGCGGCCAGCACGAACGCGCCCGTGCAGATGGACATGACGCGGGGCCGGCCGCGCAGCGCGTCGCGCAGCTCGGCCGGGACGGTCCCGTCCTTCATGGCCCGGCCGGCGTGGATGCCCGGCACCACGACCGTGTCGGCGGTGTCGAGCACGTCGAGGTCGTGGTCGGGCACGACGCTGTAGCCGGCGCTGCACCGTACGGGCCGGCGGCCGGGCGAGCAGGTCACCACCTCGTACAGCTTCTCGCCGGCCGCCGTCTCCGCGGCCCAGAACACCTGCCCCGGGACCCCGAGGTCGAGCGGCGCGAAGTGGTTGAGGACAAGGACCGCCACTCGGTGTGCCATGGCCCGATTCTTTCACATGATGGCTTTCCGGCCACTCGCGGCCATGGCCATCGCCCCTCCAGGATGGGGCCCATGACCTTGAGCACCACCCCTGCCGGCACGCGCGGGCTCCACCGCGCGTGGTTCGTCGCGGCCGTCGCGTTCGTGGCGATCCTCGGCGCCGCCGGTTTCCGCGCCACCCCCGGCGTGCTGATCACCCCCCTCCAGCAGGAGTTCGGCTGGACCAAGGGCACGATCTCGCTGGCCGTGTCGATCAACCTGGTGCTCTACGGCCTGACCGCGCCGTTCGCCGCGGCCCTCATGGACCGCTTCGGCATGCGCCGTGTCGTGGCCGCGGCCATGCTGCTCGTCGCCGCCGGCAGCGGCCTGACCGTCCTGATGACGGCGAGCTGGCAGCTCCTGCTCCTGTGGGGCGTGCTCGTCGGCCTCGGCACCGGGTCGATGGCGCTGGTCTTCGTCGCGACCGTCACCGACCGCTGGTTCGTCCGGCACCGCGGCCTGGTCACCGGCGTGCTCACGGCCGCGGGCGCCACCGGGCAGCTCGTGTTCCTGCCCGTGCTGGCCCACCTGGCGGAGGGGCCAGGCTGGCGGGTGGCCTCGTTGACCGTGGCCGGCTCCGCCCTGGCCGTGGTGCCGTTCGTGTGGTGGCTGCTGCGCGACCGGCCCGAGGACGTGGGCACCACCGCGCTGGGCGCCGAGCCCGGCGCTCCGCTCGTCCGGCCGGCCGCCGGCAACGCGGCGCTCCGGGCGCTGTCGGTGCTGCGGTCGGCGGCGCGGACCCGGCCGTTCTGGCTGCTCGCGGGCGGCTTCGCGATCTGCGGCGCCAGCACGAACGGCCTGGTCGGCACCCACTTCATTCCCGCCGCGCACGACCACGGCATGGCCGAGCCGACCGCGGCCGGCCTGCTCGCCGTCATCGGGATCTTCGACGTGGCCGGCACGATCGCCTCCGGGTGGCTCAGCGACCGGATGGACCCCCGGGTGCTGCTAGGTGTCTACTACGGGCTGCGCGGGCTGTCGCTGATGGTGCTGCCGAGCCTGTTCGCGGCGACCACCGAGCCGAGCATGCTGATCTTCATCGTGTTCTACGGCCTCGACTGGGTGGCGACCGTGCCGCCGACCGTGGCGCTGTGCCGGCAGGTCTACGGGGCCGACGGCGCGGTCGTGTTCGGCTGGGTGTTCGGCGCGCACCAGGTGGGCGCGGCCATCGCGGCCGTCGCCGCCGGCCTGACCCGTGACCATCTCGGCGCCTACGACCTCGCGTGGTACGGCTCCGGGCTGCTGTGCCTGGCCGCCACCGGCATGTCCCTGGCCATCCGGCATGCTAGGGGACGATGAACGACTCCGATCTGAACGACTCCGATCTGATGGTCCTGCCCCTGGTCGTCAGGATCGAGCGGGCCGCGCCCCCCGAGCGCACCGACGCGCTGGAGGCGGCCGCGATGGCCGTGCTGAGCCTGCTCGACGACCCGGGGGAGTGGACGGACGAGCTGCACGCCTGGCAGTCCACCGGCAGGATCCGCAAGGTGGTGCGCCGGGCCAGGGGCGCCGAGTGGCGCAGGGCCGAGGCGCTGCCCGGCCGTACCGTCGAGCACCGCACGGCCGAGGTGCGCGTCCACCCGCCCGTGCCGCTCGACGCGTGGCCGCGCGACCTCGCGCGGCTCCAGGTGTCCGGCACCGAGCTGACCGACACCCGTGACCTGGAGCCGGCCGAGCCGCCGGTCCTGTGGGCCAACCCCGCGCTGTCCATGTCGGCGGGCAAGGCCATGGCCCAGGCCGGGCACGCCGCCCAGCTCGCCTGGTGGGCCAGCGGCCCCGCCGAGCGCGACGCCTGGCGGGCGCGGGGTCTCACGGTGAGCGCGCGCACCGCGGCCCCGGACGACTTCGCCTCGCTGGTCGCCGCCGGGCTGCCCGTGGTGCGCGACGCCGGGTTCACCGAGATCGCGCCCGGGTCGTGCACGTTCGTGGCGGAGGCGCCGTGGCTCCACGGGCGCGTGTCCCGGTCGTAGGTCGCGGGGCCGGCGGTGCTCATAGGTCGAACACGTCGGCCAGCACGCCGCCCGCCGGCGTGATCCGCGCGGGGGACGGGCTGTCGTAGACCACCATGAGCCGTCCGTCCCGCAGGACCGCGAGGCCCTCCGGATGGTCGGAGCCCACCCCGTACGGCAGGTCGGCGACCGTCTCCAGCTCGTCCGCCGGCACCACGTCGCCCGCGTGCCGCACCCGCCAGCGCACCACTCGCACCGGTCCGTCGAGGCTCATGCTCGGCCCGGTGAGCAGCAGCAGGTCGCCGTCGTACGGTGCCAGGTCGCGCACCCCGAGGCCGCCGAGGTCGAGGAAGTGCTTGCGGACCGGCCCGTCCAGCCGTAACCGGCCGCCGCCCGCCTCCATCGGCCGGATCTCCAGCACCACGGCCCAGCCGCGCAGCACCGGCCCGCGCAGGCCCAGGTACACCCGCTCTCCCACGACCGCGACGCCCTCGATGTCCAGCCCGTTGTCCTTGCCGGGCAGCGCCAGGAACGGCGCCAGGTGCGGGTCGTCCGCCAGTCGCGCCGCGACGTTGTCGGCGCCCGACAGGACCGAGCCGGGCAGCGGGACGTTGGCGACCGGGTCCAGCGGCAGCCTGGCCAGGACGAACCGGTTCTCCTCCCTGACCACCGTGGCCAGCCGGCGGGCCGCCTTGGCCGGGTCCTTGGACTTGACCCGCCGCCGCTTCAGGCTGTGCGAGCCGACCGCCCACAGATGGCCGTCGGCGCGGGCCAGGCCCTCGATGTCGGCCTCGTCGTGCCGCCCCGCGGGCAGGGGCACGTAGTCGGCCAGGAAGAACGTGCGCTGTCCCGCGTACCGCTCGCCCGTCCACACCAGGTGCTCCACGGTCGCGGTCTCGTCGCCGGCCACCCAGAGGCCGGTCTCGTCCTGCAGGAGCGCCGAGAGGTTCGTGTGCGTACGGGCCTCGCGCGAGGCCGGGTCGAATCGGAGCTCCACCTGTTCCACGGCGCCATGATTTCACTTCGGTCGCTTCTCCAGCGGAATGGCGGGATATGTCGTACGCTCCCGTCGTGCTCCAAGGGGATGACGGGACCAGGCGTTCCGATGTGACTGCTGTTGCGCGCTCGGGACCCCCTGACTCTCCGCCCAGGCGCTCCCGCATCGGCGATCTGCGGATGCGGGACGTGTACCGGGGGCTGGCCGTGCTCGCCGCGGCGGCGGCCGTCGCCGCGGGGGTGTTCTTCGTGCTCCCGCAGGGGCCGGAGGAGGCCGCCGCCGGGCCGGTCGCCGCGCCACCGGCCCAGCCGTCCTCGTCCGGCGCCACCCCGCCCCAGGCCACGCCGACCCCGTCATGGACCTGTTCGGCGCAGAAGTGCTCGGCCTCGGTCCCCCCGATCGTGGTCACCCTCGTGGCCACGCCCGAGGCCACCGCCTCCGCCCCGGACGAGCCGGACCCCGGTCCGAGCGGGGTCGCGTCGACCCGTCCCGCGGCGACCACCATGACCCCGTCGCCGCTCGCGGCCACCGGCCGGCCGATCCCCACGCCCGGCACGTCCCTGGCCCCCGGCTACACCGCCATGGAGGCCCTGTACGCCGACGCCCGCATCCCCCGGCTGCCCGCCAAGGCCCACCGCGTCGCCCTCAAGGCCGGCGCCGGCCGTCCGGTCGAGGACCGGCGCTCCGGCCTGGCCGTGCCGAGGCTCGGCAAGCCGTGGAAGACGTACGGCGCGGCGCCGTTCACCACCCGGCAGGTGCTGCCCGTGGCGCGCGGCCCGCGAGCGCGCGGCATGTTCGTGACCTGCCCGCTGCCCATCGAGACGCAGAAGGCGCCGCGCGACAGCGCCCTGCTGGCCGCCCGCTGGACGCTCAACCACCACCCCGAGGGAGCCACGATCAGCTGGCTCGCCTCCCAGCCGGTCAGGAACGGCTGGATGCTGATGTACCGGGTGAAGTACGGCAAGCACAGCTCCCGTGCGGCCGTGGTCGTGCTCGACGGGGGAATGCGGAAGCCCGGTCTGGCGTTCGTGACAGTGCCCGACACGCAGCGGAAGCGATGGGGGGATGTGACCCGCGTCATTTCCGGCGTTCGTGTCCTAGGGTAAAAGGATCATGTATGCGGCGATTTGGGGAGTGACGCCGTGGAACGCTCTGGAACGCCGCAGGCCCCCGAGAAGGGCAAGACCAAGCCGCCATGGCGGGCCGAGGGCCTGCCGGGCACGCCCGGGGGCCGGCCCAAGATCAACTGGTGGCGGTTCGCCGTCACCCTTTTCGTGGTGTACGCAGTCTTCTTCCTGGTGTCGTCCTTCTTCGACAACAGCCAGGTCGAGACGGTCTCCTACACGCAGTTCACCCAGCAGGTGACCGCGAAGAACGTCAAGGAGATCTACGCCACCGGCCTGTCCGTCGAGGGTGATCTGAAGACCGCCGCCAAGGACCCCGACAGCGACAACCAGACCTACACCCAGTTCCGCACCGAGATCCCCGCCTTCGCCGACACCGACCAGCTCTCGCAGCAGCTCCAGTCGTCCGGCGTGGTGATCAAGGCCGAGCCCATCAACGGCGGCCGCGGCTTCTTCCTCAACCTCCTGCTGTCGCTCCTGCCCGTGCTGCTCCTGGCCGGTCTGTGGATCTTCATCATGCGCCGGGGGGCCAGCATGATGGGCGGCGGCGGACTCGGCGGGCTGGGCAAGTCGAAGGCCGCCAAGCCGGTCGAGGCCGGTCAGGTGCGGGTCACGTTCGACGACGTCGCCGGCATCGACGAGGTCGAGAACGAGCTCGTCGAGATCGTCGACTACCTCAAGGACCCCGGCAAGTACCGCCGGCTCGGCGCCAAGCTGCCCAAGGGCGTGCTGCTCGCCGGCCCTCCCGGCACGGGCAAGACCCTGCTGGCGCGGGCCGTGGCCGGCGAGGCCAAGGTGCCGTTCTTCTCCGCCAGCGCCTCCGAGTTCATCGAGATGATCGTCGGTGTGGGCGCCTCGCGGGTGCGCGACCTGTTCGAGGAGGCGCGCAAGGTCGCGCCGTCGATCGTGTTCATCGACGAGATCGACGCCATCGGACGGGCCCGCGGCGGCGCGGGCGGCATCGGCGGCCACGACGAGCGCGAGCAGACGCTCAACCAGATCCTCACCGAGATGGACGGCTTCTCCGGCGCGGAGGGCGTCATCGTCATCGGCGCCACCAACCGGCCCGAGGTCCTCGACGCCGCCCTGCTGCGGCCCGGCCGCTTCGACCGCACCGTCCAGGTGGGGCTGCCCGACGCCGCCGGCCGTACCGCCATCCTGGAGGTCCACACGCGCAGCGTCCCGCTCGACGGCACCGTGGTCCTGGACCAGATCGCCCGCACCACGCCGGGCATGACCGGCGCCGACCTGGCCAACCTCGTCAACGAGGCGGCGCTGCTCGCCGCCAAGCGCGGCAAGGACAAGGTCACCAGCGGCGACTTCGCCGACGCGCTGGAGAAGCTCCAGCTCGGCGCGGCGCGCAGCATCGTGATGCCCGAGGAGGAGCGCACCCGCACCGCCTACCACGAGGCGGGCCACGCCCTGCTGGGCATGCTCCAGCCCGGCGCCGACCCGGTGCGCAAGATCTCGATCATCCCGCGCGGGCGGGCGCTCGGCGTCACGCTGTCCACCCCCGACACCGACCGCTACGCCTACGACGAGCAGTACCTGCGCGGCCGCATCGTCGGCGCGCTCGGCGGGATGGCCGCCGAGGAGGTGATCTTCGGCGTGGTCACCACCGGCGCCGAGAACGACCTGGAGCAGGTCACCATGATCGCGCGCGGCATGGTGGGCCGCTGGGGCATGTCGGAGAAGGTCGGCCCGCTGACCATCCTGCCGTCCGACGGCCAGCAGCCCCAGGCCTCGCCCACCACGCTCGCGATGGTGGACGAGGAGGCGCGGCGCATCGTGGACGAGTGCTACGTACGAGCCCTCGACCTGCTGCGGGAGAACCGCGACAAGCTGGAGGCCATCGTCGCGGCGCTGCTGCAGCACGAGACGCTCGACGAGGCCGACGCCTACGCGGCGGCGGGCGTGGGCCGCGAGCGCCAGCCGATCGAGAGCTAGCCCGTTCAGGGCTGGTTTTTCCGAGTCTTAGCAGAAAAGGGACAGTAGCCGGGTCCGGTCAGGGGAACGCCTCCGCAGAAGGAACGGGGGACTCTCATGACCCTGACCGATGAGATCCTCGACCGGCTCGGCGACCCAGGTCTGGAGCAGTTCGCCGGGATGCTCGGCACCTGTACGGCCACCACGCGCACCGTGCTCCAGGCGGTGACCGGCACGATCGTCGGCGGCATGGCCCGCAACGCCTACGACCCAGACGGGGCCGAGGCGCTGCGCGCCGCGCTGGAGGACCACGTCGACGCCGATCCCTTCAACGGCGACATCGCCTCACTCACGCGCGACGGCCAGAGCATCCTCGGCCACGTGCTCGGCGCGCAGGGCACCGAACAGGCCGCCGTCGAGCTGTCCCGTCTCGCGGGCGCCGACCCGGCCGTCCTCATGAAGATCCTTCCGCTCCTCGCGCCCATGGTCATGTCCGTGCTCGCCGGTCATGCCGCCGAGCACGACATGGACGCCCGGGACGTCGCCGTCGTCCTGCGCCGCGAGCAGGCCGCGCTGCCCGCTCACCTGGCCGCCTTCGTCGCGGCGCTGCTCGACAGTCTCTACGGCCCTCCGGCGCCGCCCCGGGCCCGCACCAGGCCCCGGCCGCAGGTCGACTGGTGACCGGTAAGCTGGAACAGTGATCGTTCTGGCCTCAGCCTCTCCCGCCCGCCTGGCTCTTCTGCGCAGCGCCGGGCTAGACCCCAAGGTGATCGTCAGCGGCGTCGACGAGGAGGCGTACTCCGCCTACTCGCCCGCCGCGCTCGCCCTGGAGCTGGCCAAGGCCAAGGCCGCGGCCGTGGCGGGCGGGCTGGACGAAGGGCTGGTCATCGGCTGCGACTCGATCCTGGAGCTCGACGGCAGGCCGTACGGCAAGCCCGGCTCCGAGGAGGAGGCCGCCGAGCGGTGGCGCATCCTGCGCGGCCGGACGGGACGCCTGGTCACCGGCCACTGCGTGATCGACGTGACCGCCGGCCGGGAGGTCGCCGAGGTGGGCACCACCGTCATCCGCTTCGGCCAGCCCACCGACGAGGAGATCGCCGCCTACGTCGCCACCCAGGAGCCGCTCGGCCTGGCCGGGGCGTTCAGCATCGAGGGCCGGGGCGGCTGGTTCGTCGACAGCATCGAGGGCGACCACGGCAACGTGCTGGGCATCTCCCTGCCGCTGGTCCGGCGGCTGTTCGAGGACCTCGGCTACGCGGTGACCTCGTTCTGGCGCTAGCCTGCCGGGCATGCGATCAGTGCGCGACTTCCTGGCGGGCGTGGGCTTCTTCTTCCAGGGTGTGGGATGGGTCGCCCGGCACGGCCGGTGGTGGCTGTTCGGGCTGATCCCCGCGTTCATCGCCTTCGCCGTCTACGTGGCCGGGCTCGTCTACCTCGGCACCAACGCCGCCGGCCTTGCCGACTTGCTGACGCCGTTCGCCGACACCTGGGCGTGGCGCGACGCGTTCCGGGTGATGGTGCAGGTGGTGCTCTTCCTGGGCGGCCTCGCGCTGGCTGTGATCACCTTCACGGCGGTGACCCTCGCGATCGGCGAGCCGTTCTACGAGAAGCTCTCGGCGGCCGTGGACGAGGTGCCCGGGGAGGTGGAGCAGCCATGGTGGCGCACGCTGCCGCGCTCCATCAGGGACAGCCTGGTGACGCTGGGCTGGGTGCTGGTGTTCAGCGTGCCGCTGTTCTTCCTGGGCTTCATCCCGGTGGTCGGGCAGACGGTGGTGCCGGTGCTGGGTGCGGCGGTCTCGGGCTTCTTCCTGTCGGCGGAGCTGACCACGCTGTCGCTGGAGCGCCGCGGGTACGCACGCAAGCAGCGCTTCGCCCTGTTGCGGGGGCGTAAGGGGCTGTCAAT
This sequence comes from Nonomuraea sp. NPDC050733, assembly GCF_040654215.1. Taxonomy (NCBI): domain Bacteria; kingdom Bacillati; phylum Actinomycetota; class Actinomycetes; order Streptosporangiales; family Streptosporangiaceae; genus Nonomuraea; species Nonomuraea sp. NPDC050733. The sequence continues at coordinate 83,418 of NZ_JBFAHO010000030.1, forward strand.
GGGGTTCGGGGTGGCGGTGTTCGTGCTGTTCCTGGTGCCGTTCGTGGCGGTGGTGGCCATGCCCGCGGCGGTGGCCGGCGCCGCCCTGCTGGTACGGACGGAGCTCGCGGGGGGCGACGTGACGCGGGCCTGACCAGGGCGTCACGCCCTGAGCCACTGTCCTCGGCGCGCCTCCGCCGGGGCCACTACGTCCCCATCCCACAGAACCCCGCTTGGTCCTCCCGTCCGGCGGGTGTCGTCCACAGCCTCGGCCCGCCTCCCATGTCCCATCCCCAGAACCCCGTTCGGCCGATCGGCCGCCGCTCCCACCCGGCACCCTCGTCCCCATGACGACCGCCACCTCCGAGCCGTGCCTCACCCTGGCCAGCCCCGCCGACATCCTCGCCGCCGTCCCCTACCTCGTGGGCTTCCATCCCGACGACAGCCTCATCGTGGTCGGTCTCGCCCAGGGCCAGGCGAAGGTGGTGGTCCGCTGGAACCTCCCCTTCCCGCCGGGCACGCTGGCCCCGCTGTCGCGCCTGTGGCAGCGGGAGCACGTCGAACGGATCATCGTCGTCGGTTACGGGCCTGGCGAGCGGGTCACCCCGGCTGTCGACGAGGCCAGATCACTGGCGGCCCAGGCCAGGGTGGCGGTCGACGAGGCGTTGCGGGCCCATGAGGGGCGTTACTGGTCGTACGTGTGCGATCTGCCGCAGTGCTGCCCTCCCCAGGGCATGCCGTACGATCCGCGCGCCAGCCGCGTCGCGGCCGAGGCGACGGTGCACGGTCTGGTCGCCCTCCCGGACCGCCGATCCCTCGAACGCACCATCGCCCCGCTCACAGGCCCCGTCCGCCTGGCGATGCGGCGCGCGACGGCCGACGCGGTGGCCGAGGTCCGGGCCGGGCTCACGGCGTCCGGCGACGCGGACGCCTTCGCCGGAGCGTTCGTCTCCGCCGGCCTGGCGAGGGTCCGCGCGGCCCTGGCGACGCACGCAGCCGGGGACCGCGTCGACGACGCCGTGGCGGCCCGGCTCGGCCTCGACCTCGCCGTCGTCCGCGTGCGCGACGAAGCCTGGACCCTCATGGACGGCACACACCTCGGCCTCTGGAAGGACCTGACCCGCCGCCTGGAGCCCCGCTTCGTGCCGCCCGCCGCGTCGCTGCTCGCCATGGCCTGCTGGCGCTCAGGTGACAGCACCCTGGCCACGATCGCCCTGGAGCAGGCCCTCACCATCGACCCCGGCTACACCATGGCCAACCTGCTCATGCACGCCCTGCAGAGCCTGCTCTCCCCGGAAAGGCTCCGGGACCGCCTCCCCACCCCGGCCGAGCTCGACACCGCCATGGGCCCCGCCCACTCCGGCTGGCTCCTCCCCCTCATGGCCGCCCTGGAGGAAGACCCCCAAGCCGCCTGAAGACCCACCGACCACCACTCGCCGACTCACCGAGCGTCCCCCGACCGGCCACTCACCGATCGTCCGTCCACCCTGCCTCAAGCAGCGGCGCGAGTTCCTTTTCGTAGCAACGGGTCCAGGACGCGTCCACGTACCTCCCGTACCGCTCCGTCAGCCCGTAACCGCTGCTCTCGTACAGCGAGATGGCCTCGGGCTGGAGCACACCCGTCGCCAGACGCAGCCGCCGGTAACCCACTCCACGAGCCATGTCCTCCAACGCCGCCAGCAACGCCCGCGCGACCCCACGCCCGCGATGGTCCGGCACCACGTACATCCGCTTGACCTCGCCAGTGTCCTCAAGGAGAGGCTGCACACACCCGCACCCGACCGCACGACCCTCGACCGTGGCGACGAGGAACCTGGCGTTCGAGGCGACCTGAGACCGCCCCTCGGACCCGTAACGCTCCACCAGTTCCTGGAAAGCCGCGTCCAGCAACGCCGCAAGCTCACCGTCCGGAGGGAACCGCTCTTGGATCAACATGCCGATATGGTACGAAGCCGCTCCCCAGCCCCGGACTCCCATCCGCCCAGCCGGTGCTCGACTGGCTCAGCCATGTGCGGTACGCGCTCGCGGTGCGCTCCACGCCGCAGGTGATGAGCGACGCGTGGATCGGCTGGTTCGTCGCGCACGCACGGGCCTGCGCCAGGGCGCTGGAGGTGCTCCTGCTTCCGCCCGGCGAGCGAAGGCCGCGCACGCCGACCGCTTTTCAGCATGAAAAGCACTCAATACGGCATGTGGGAAAAAGGCGCACAAACGGTATGTGCGAAAAAGTCAGACGCCGTCCTGCTCGCGACGGCGACGCTCGTTGTACGCCCTCATGCGCGCCGGATAGCCGGTGAGCTGGACGTCGTACACCGGGAGGGCGAGATCGCGGGCCACCTTGTGGATCACCCCCGGAGAGCCGACCCGGCGCCGGGTCCACTCGCCGTCGTCGGCCACCGCGACGGCCGTCGTGTCGGTGGCGAACGTCTCGGGCTCCACGTAGAACTCGACGCCCCGCCGCGACCGGGCGAAGGCGATGAGCGCCTCGATGTCGGCGTCCGTCGCCTCGCGGTCGAACTTCGCGATCCGGGAACCGCGCAGCCGCCGGATGCCATAGCGGTCTCGCCATCTCATGGATCCTTTTTATACCGTCGAAGCGACCGGTGCGTCGGGGCTGATCTAGGGGATGCATCCGGGATTTTCCTGATGGCCAGGAAATCCCGCATGAAGCAGTATGGGCAGTGACAGCTCGACCGAAGGAGAGGCATGGTTGCCATGGCAGGGGTCCCCACACCCCCGGGCCCGGGACAGGTGCCGCCGGCACACCTGCGCGTCACCCACCAGGACCGTGAGCACGTCGTCGAGCACGTCAAGACGGCCTACGCGGAGGGGCGCTTCGACAAGTTCGAGTTCGACGACCGCCTGGAGCGGGCGATGACCGCGCGCACGCACGGCGACCTGATGCCCATCATGACCGAGTTGTACGGCACGCAGGCCGCGCCGGTGGTGCGGCCGATGCCCGCGCCGGTGCGCCCGCAGGCTCCGACGGACGGCGCCGAACGTCTCGGCGCCTCAGCCGCCCACCTGCTCGCGGTCTTCGGCTTCCCCGTGGTCGGGCCGCTCCTGCTCATGCTCACCGCCGGGAAGACGTCTCCGTACATCCGCAGCCACGCGGTGGAGGCGCTGAACTTCCAGCTCACCCTGCTCGGGGCGACGATCCTGCTGCCGCTGACGTTCGTCGGCATCGTCCTCGTCCCGGTGATCTGGGTGGCGGCGTTCGTCCTCTCGGTCGTGGGCGGCATCTCGGCCCTGTCGCACGGCGCGTTCCGGTATCCGCTCACGCTGCGGATGGTGAAGTAGCCCTCGCCAGGGGTGGCGCGCCGACGTCCCGCCGCGGCACCGTGTGCCCGCACCGAACGAGAGATCCGCTCCGACGCGCATTGGTTCCGCCGCCTCCGCATCCCGAGCCGGATCAGGCGGCGCGGCCGAGTCACGGCGACCCGCCGCCCGACCCGCCGTCCGCCCTGCCGGACCCGTCGTCCGCCCTGCCCGACCCGCTGTCCGCCCTGCCGAGCGCTTGCCGAACACCACCGGCAGCCCGGCCAGGCCGGTGGCCACGGCCAGAGCGTTGCCGCGGATCGCCACCGGCGCGGCCGCCCGGTCCGTCCCGATGCGCGGCTGCGGCTGCGGGTCGGGACGCCTTGTGACCTATGGGCTGCGAGCCCGGCACGGGTCGCGAACCCGGCACGGGCCACGAACGCGGCGGCGCGATCACGCCAGGGCGCCAGGGGATCATCAGTGGCAGGTCTCTTGATAGGTCAGTTCTGGGATGCGTTCTTTCCACTCGGCAGGGGACAGGCCGCCGTCCCGGCGGCAGATCGCGGCGACGGCGGTGTCCGGATCGACGGTGATCTCACGCAAGGCCCCGTCGGCGGTCGAGATGAGGAGAGCGGTCCGGTTGAATCCCACGGCCAGTGCGTACGGGGTGGACAAGCTGATCGGCGAGGCGATCCGCTGATATCCCCGCCAGTCCCACAGCTGATGCCGAGCTCGCCTTCGCTGGCGATGATGGCGAGTAGTTCACCCCGCGGGTCTGCCTTGAGAACGTCGATCGGTGACGTGTCCGCGACCTGCGGCGGGGCCAGGCGCCTGCGCAGTTCCCTGCCCCAGAACGTCAAACGCCCGTCCAGGTCCCCGATCGCGGCGATGTTCCCGTTGAAGAGGATCTCTCCCTCGGCGCGGGCGTCGGCCGGGTGCTGGAGTATCTCTCCGGTAGCCGTCCCGAATAACCCGCGCGCTCGGCCATGGCCCGATAGGTGAGTCCGCTCGCTTCCTGGCGCAGTTTGCGTAACTCGGAGGCGAAGCGTTGAACCGGTCCCGCTGCCGGGTCCACCGGACTTTCGCGACGGCCCACCACCGCTACGGGGCTCCCTTCACTGGACGACGAAGACGATTCAGATGTGCTCGCTGATCACATCACCTGATTGCCCCGGCTCGCCAATCGCGTGCGGAGCGAACCTGAATCCTTGTGCACGCAAGCGGGCCGGCCGATCGGTGTCAGGAGCCGCTGGGGGAGGCACGGAGAGGAGCCTGGCGCCCAGAAAAGCATTGTTTTCCTGCCTGATGAGGGGTGCCGAACAATTGTGCCGTCACGATCCTGGTGCCACAGGCCTCGGCGGGCAAGCGGCCACGGGGCTGCCCGCCGCCGGGAGTCGCCGGGAGCCGGTACACGGACGTGTGACCTTCTCGGCTTGCTTGCGGAACGGGACCGGCGAGCGCTGATGATCGCGATCGCTCTCGTGATCCCGCCCCTTGTTGATCGACCATCCGAGAAAGGACATCCATGCGCGCGAGCTCCAAGACCGCCGCTGTGGTCGTGACCGCACTGACCGTGCTGTCCCTGCCGGCCGCCGCGTCCGCTCAAGCCGCCGTGGCCTCCGCCGCGCCCGGCCGGGCGTACGTCAACGGCGCGGCCGGCATGTGCCTCGCCATTGGGCACGGCGAGAAGCGCGCGGGCAAGAAGGCGATCCAGTGGCCGTGCGAGGCCACCTCCGAGCAGGCCTGGCTTCGGCGCTGACCGTTCCCCCGCGAGGCCCGTCCACAGGGGCGGCGGGCCGAAGTCGCCTGCAACGGGGGCGAGGTGACGGCGTCGGGGACTCGTGACAGCTGTGTCGACCGAACCTGCGCGGGCCCCGGGCTGCCGATCCCTGGGTGGCGAAGACCCGTTGCCTCGCCTGATCCAACACCGGAAAACCGAATACGAAAGGTGCACGCATGCATCCTGCTCATGCTCGCCCGCCCGGGCGTGCCGTCACAGCGGTGGCGACCGTCCTCGTCCTGCTGGCCTCGTTGATCGTGGCGACCTCGGCGGTCCAGCCGGC
>NZ_JBFAHO010000031.1:0-87207 GCF_040654215.1 Nonomuraea sp. NPDC050733
CCCCGCCCATAACCCCCCGGCCCGGTCGGGGCCCACACCAATGGTCGGGGCGGGGCCCCGCCCCCCCCCCCCCCCCGGGCCCCCCCCCCCCCCCCGGGGGGGGGGGGGGGGCCCGGCCGCCCCCCGCGCCCCCGCGCCCCCCGCCGGGCAGCGCCCACGTCCTGACCGCTGCCGCACCTGGACCATCCTGCGCGCACGAAGGCTCAATCAGCGGCTTGAGGGACGGGCGCGACCTCGATCTCGATTGACGCCGCCCAGAGCAGGTCGTCAGCACCGTCCGTGGCCAGCCATTCATGAATGTCGGCCGCAAGCTCTTCCGCGTCATCCTGGTCCGGTACTCCGAGCCGCATGGCAGCCACTTTCAGATTCTGGCCGGAGTACCGGATGATCAGCGAACGGTCATCCCACCTGGTCACCTCGGTTTCCAGCCCGGGACAACCGTGCACTCGCAGGGCGCCGCCGAGGCCCAAGACGAAAGCGCCGTCCGTCAAGCAGTTCCACCATGACATCGGCATCCTTTCCATGACCGAAAAGGACGATCTCCGCTGCTCATGGGCTGATCGTAGCCACGTCATTACTCTATGTCGCGAGATCCGAGACAAGTCGCTGCCTGTGTGGGATGGCCGAGGGCGTGAGCTGCACGGCGGAGACTCACGATTGATCGACAGATCAGCAGAGATCAACGTCGATGTACTTGCGGGCCACCTTGTAGATCTTCTCGTCAGTGGTGACGAGGACACAGTTCAGCGCTTCGGCCAAGGCGACGTAGGTGGCGTCGTAGCCGTTGAAGTTCGCTCGTAGGTCCCAGGCGCGATCGGCCGTCAGGTCGTCGGCGTGGCGGATGAAGGGTAGGCCGGCCTTGACGGTCCGGGCTCCCTCGGCGCGGGCCTCGCTGATCTTCCCCCCGAGGAGTAGACCGCGCATGGCGTTGCGGAACTCATAGTCGAGCAGGTAGGGGATGTTGAGCCGGCTTTCGGCGACGCGAGCGAGCAGTTCGTCTGCGGGGGCGTCTCCGGCCAGGGCTTCGACGAGCGCTGAACTGTCGATGACGATCACGACTCGCGGATCTTCCGTATCTCAGTGACGATGTCGTCGTGGCTGGCCCCGCCGCCGAGCGACCGAAGCGCCTCCAGCCGTTCTCTGATCGTGTCCGGGGCTGGAGTGGCGGCGACCTCGGTGAGGATGTCGGCCACATACGCGGACAGCGACATGCGCTTACGCGCGGCCCGCGCCTTCAGTTCGGCAACCACTTCCGCATCCAGTCCTCTGACCTGCAAGGTGGCATCCATGGTGTAAGCATAATGCTTTTGATGCATGTGAGATATGCGTACAGCTGGCATCACGCAGTTTCCGTGGATGAACGTCGCCACCACGGACCGGGCGGGCGAACGCGCCCAGCACGGTGAGCCGGTGCTGGGAGACGGCGTCCCACAACGCCACCGTGCCGTCCTCGGTCCCGGTCACGAGCGGGGCCCGGTCAGCGTGCTCGACCAGGCTCGGGCAGAGACCTCTCTCCAGGCTTCCGAAGGCGGCGGCCGTGACCAGGTGGGGCACGGCGTCCAGATGGACGTCATGCTTTGGCACGGGAACGAGTGGTCCGATAGCCATGGGCGGGTGATACGTGTGCGCGCGCTCGAACCGGACGACGCCCCCGTCGTGGCGTCGTGGATCGACGGCCCGGAGGCGCTGGTCGTCTGGTCCGGCAAGACGGGGTTCACCTGGCCGTTCAACGGCCGGCAGCTGCTCGACCTGCGAGCCTCCGATCCCGCCCGCCGCCTCCTGGTCGCGACCGGCCCGGACGGGGCCCTGGTCGGCCACGTCGGCCTGCGGGGCGAGCCGGGCGGCCCGTCCGTGCGGCTCGGCATGGTCCTGGTGGCCCCCGCCGCGCGGGGACGGGGGCACGGGGCGGCCATGGTGGAGGCGGCGCTCGGCGTGGCGTTCGCGGACCCCGCCGTCGAGCGGGTGGAGCTGGGCGTCTACGCGCACAACGACTCGGCCAGGCGGATCTACGAACGGCTCGGGTTCCGGGCCGGCCCGGTGCATCCGCGGAGCGTCCTCGTCGGCGGCGAGTGGTGGACGTCGGTCACGATGAGTCTGCCGCGGGAGGCGTGGAGGCCCTCCGCCTGAGCGGTGTGCGGAACTGCTCCGTGGCGTTTGTCAGCTTGTACGGTGACATGGCGCGGTCAGCGAACCGGCAGCATGGCGTTGAGTCGCTCGGCGGTCGCCTGGTAGGCGTTCTCCTGCACCGGTGTGAGGACCACGTCCACGCCCGGCCCGGCCGCCGCCAGCCGTTCGCGCAGCACGATCGACTCGCCCGTGTCGGCGAGGTCGAGCAGGCCGCTGAAGCCGGCCGCGACCGCGACGAGGTCGACGCCCGGCCGGTCGGCCCGGCAGTCCGTCAGAGCCGCACGTACCGGCCCCGCGCCGCTCGCGCCCCGGCCGAGCGCCGCGGCGGCGGCCGACAGGGTGGCCACGTCGATCGGGTCCACGTCCACCAGCCGCACCGGGACGTGCTCGACCCGGCCGCCCGGCGCGTACAGCCTTCCGGCCGGACAGGCGGCGGACCCATGCCGTCCCTGCGTGGGCGCCACCGCACCCCATAACCGCCGCAACGCCGCCAGGGCCGTCCCGCCGGCCAGCGGCTCCGGCAGCACGGCCCCGCCCCGCTCGGCGGCCCCCAACGCCTCGAACAGCGCCCCAAGCGCCTCTATCGCGACCGCCAGCTCCTCACCGAGGTCGGGCACCAGGACCGCGCGGGAGCCGAGCCCGTTCACCGGCCCCCACCACCGAGGTACGGCACCGGGCGGGCCGGGGTGCGGTGAACGAGGCGTCGGGACGTGAAGGGGCGGCGGCCCCGCATGTGAGCTGCGGGCAGCGGGTGGACGCGGGTGCGGGGCGCGGAGGGGCGGCGAACCGGAAGGCGGTGCGCGTGGGAAAGGGTCGCCGGGTCGAGGGCGGAGCGGGGTGGGGGGCTCACACCTGTGACGTTACGCCGCCCGGCCGTCACTCGTCTCCACCCGTGTGCCGCACGCCACGCGAGGAGGCGGATGCGAGAGCCGATTCGAGAAAGCGGATGCGAGCGGGCTTCGCGGAGTGATCAGCGTCACTTCTCACGTCGAAGACACATGCGTGCAATTAAGCGCCCGTATCTTACGGGTACGGCTGTTCCGCCACCCCCAGGAGCCTTCCCAGGAGTCGCGCCGCGGCCTCGTCGTGCTTCGGTACGGCAGGGCGGGAAGGTTCTGGTGGGTCTGGAGTGTTATGTCCTGGTGCAGGCTGGTGGACAGCCATCCCTGCGGACACAGGCCATCCGGATCTCCGGTAATATCGGCCTGCTTTATTTGAAATTTCGGATTTTTCGCTTGTCAGAGCGATATGGGAGGGTGAGGCATGACGACGGCTGCCCTGCAGACCGTGTTGACCGTCCCCGAGCGTTTCCGGGGACCGGTGGGGGTTGCCAACGGCGGCTGGATAGCCGGGACCATGGCGGACGCGTTCAACGACAACCGATCAGCCGTCGAAGTCACCCTCCATGCCCCCACCCCGCTGGAAACCGAGCTGCGGCTGGAGCACGTCGCCAACACCGTCACCCTCTCCGACGGCGACCGGCTGCTCGTCGAGGCCATCCCGGTCGCGCAGGACCTCGACGCCCCCGAGTTCGTCCCGTTCAAGGACGCGGCGCGGGCCGAGGTCGGCTTCGCGGGCTGGAAGGGTCACGCCTTCCCCGAGTGCTTCGCGTGCGGCCTGCGTGAGCCCGGCGACGGCCTGCGCGTCTTCCCGGGTCCGGTCGAGGGCAAGGACGTGGTCGCCGCCGGCTGGCGGGTTCCGCACACGGTGGTGGACGAGGACGGCGTTCCCGGCTCGATCGTGGGCGCGGTGCTCGACTGCGTCTCGGGCTGGGCGCACTTCCAGCCCGGCGAGTCGGCGCTGCTCGGCAGGCTGACCCTGCAGATCCACCGGCGCGTGTACCCGGGCGGCGCCTACTCCGCCGTGGCCCGCGCCACCGGCCGCGAGGGACGCAAGCTGTTCGGCGAGAGCGCGATCTACGAGGTGGACGGCACGCTCGTCGCCGCCGCCCGCGCCACCTGGATCGCTCCACGCTGACCGCACCTCCCGCCTGACGCTCGACGGCCCCGGAACCCTCAGGTTCCGGGGCCGTCCGCGTCTCCGCCCGTCCGCGTCTCCGCCCGTCCGCGTCTCCGCCCGTCCGCGTCTCCGCCCGTCCGCGTCTCCGCCCGTACTCGCCGCAGGCCGGGGCGCGCGGGTCAGTGCGCGGCGGTGAGGCGGGCGGCCACCAGCGACGCGCAGCGCTCGTCGAACAGGATCGTGTAGTGGTTGCAGTCGGCCACCACCTCGTCCTCCAGCCGCGGCAGCCGCGCCGTCCAGGCGGCGGCCAGCTCGTCCGGCAGCATGCCCGTCTCCTGGTCGAGCAGCCCCCGCGGCGCCCGCAGCAGCGAGATGGGGGCCGCGATCGAGGTCAGCGCGGCGCCGATCTCCTCCGCCTCCGTCAGCAGCCAGCGGCCGTCCTCACGGACCGCCTCCTCGGCCGCGCGTGAGCGCAGCGCTCCCGGCGGCCCGGTCAGGTCGTAGCGGACGTACGCCTCGACGTCGTCGTTCCAGGCGTTCACGAAGGCCGGGTGCGACTGGAAGAAGGCCACGTAGTCCTCCGGCGTGGCGAAGGTGCGGGACAGCCGGGCGAGCCCGGGGCCGAGCGTGGCCGCCAGCGCCGTGTCCGGGTCGGTGCCGGCCGGGAGCGGCAGCGGCAGGCCGCCGTCCACCAGCACGACCCGGGCGAACTCCCGCCGGGCCGCCGCCAGCGCCGCCACGTACGCGCCCATGGAGTGCCCCGCCAGCACCGCGCCGCTGTCCGCGCCCACGTGGTCGGCGACGCGCAGCACGTCCTCGGCGTGCCTCGGCAGCCCGTACGGCCCGGGGAGCCCGGCGCTGTGCCCCCGGCCGCGCAGGTCCATCGCCACCAGCGACCAGCCGTCCGGCAGCCGCCGCCCCACCGCCGCCCACGCCATGAGCGACGCGGTGATCCCGTGCACCGCGATGACCACCCGCGGACCGTCCCCGAACCTGGCGATGCGCAGCCCGCCGACCTCGTCCATCCTCATGGACGGGATCCTAGGGAGAGACCGCCCGGTCCGGTACGCCCCGGGCGGCTGGAACGGGAAGTGACACGGGCACGGGCGTGACCATGACCGGTGTCGAGCCCGGTGAAGGTGTCCCGCCGCCGGGCGGACCCGATGGCGGGCGGGCGCGCCTCAGCCCGTCGTCCAGTGACGGAGCTTCTCGGGGTTGCGTACCACCCAGATGTGCTTGATCCGGTCGCCCGCGACGTCGAACGCGAACACCGTCACGATGACGCCGTCCTGCTGGGCCACCAGGCCGGGCTGACCGTTGACCGTGCGCTCCAGGAACGTCATGTCGCCGGGCCTCCGGCGGGCGATCTCGACCCAGGCGTGCGCGACCTGCTCGCCGCCCTCGATGGGGCGCAGGAAGGTGATGGCGCGGCCGCCGCCGTCGGCGATCGCCGTGGCGTCAGGGTCGAGCAGGCCGATGAGGGCGTCGATGTCCTTGGCCTCCCATGCCTGCTTGAAGGCTCTGACGATGCCGGCGCGCTGGGCCGCCGGAGTAGCGGAAGGCCGCGCGGCCCGGATGCGGCGGCGGGCCGAGGAGGCCAGCTGGCGGCAGGCCGCCGGCGTGCGGCCGACGATCTCGGCCACTTCGGCGAAGGAGTGGCGGAAGACGTCGTGCAGGACGAACGCGACGCGCTCGGCCGGGGTCATCGATTCGAGCACGACCAGGAAGGCCAGGTTGACCGACTCGTCCAGGGTGACCCGGTCGGCCGGGTCGGCGGTCGCGCCGCCCGGCCGCCCGCCGATCCACTCTGTACGCTCGGGCAGCGGCTCGGGGATCCATTCGCCCACATAGGTCTCTCTCCGGGCCCGTGCCGAGCCGAGCAGGTTGAGGCAGATGCGGCCGGCGACCGTCGTCAGCCAGGCGCCAGGTGACTCGATGGCCTCCTGCTGCTGCCGGGACATGGCGTACCAGCGGGCGTACGTCTCCTGGACGGCGTCCTCGGCCTCGGCCAGGGAGCCCAGCAGCCGGTAGGCGAGATTGATCAGCTGGCGCCGCTCGCTCATGATCGCGTCCGGGCCGGGGTCGGGCCGGCCGTGTCCTGGCCGGGATGGGGTGGTCATGGTGCCGACGGCTCCCTTGATCGCATGTGTCCTCACCGGTTCGACAAGACAGCGCACCGGAATGTGAGGCCGGTGCGTCGCCTCACATTCCGGGCGGTTGTGCTGTCGGACTGCTCGGACTAACACGTCATCCAGCGAACAGGGAGCTCACAGACATCATGACGACCTCAATGCCCGCACCATCGTTCGCCGCCCCGGTGCCCGCGCAGCGCCTGGAGCGGGCGGCCGCCGCGCTGACCGCACACGGTTTCACCGTGGAGATCCTCGACGACGCCGCCGCCGCGCGTACCCGCGTCAAGGATCTGATTCCCGAGGGGGCCGGCGTGTTCACCGGGGCCAGCGAGACCCTCCGCCTGTCCGGCATCGATGAGGACATCAACGCCGGCGGGCGGTACCAGGCCGTCAAGCCACGCCTCCTGGCCATGGACCGCGCCACCCGGATGGACGACATCCGGCGGCTGAGCGCCACCCCGGACGTCATCGTGGGCAGCGTGCACGCGGTCACCGAAACCGGCTCCCTCGTGATCGCCTCGGGCAGCGGAAGCCAGCTGCCCGGCTACGCCGGCGGCGCCGCCCGCGCGATCTGGATCGTCGGGGCGCAGAAGGTGGTGCCAGACCTGGACACCGCGCTGCGCCGCGTCGAAGACCACTGCCTCCCGCTGGAGACCGCTCGCACCCTGAAGGTCCATGGGTGGCCCAGCGCCGTCAACCGCCTCCTCATCCTCAACGCCGAATTCCAGCCCGAGCGCGGCACCGTCCTGCTGCTCCGCGAAGCCATCGGATTCTGAATCCCCAAGAGCCGCGGAGCGCTGCTGGACCCTGCCGCGCCCGCCGATCCGCGCGTCCTCTAGGTTACGCGGTATGCGGATCACCGTCATCGAGCACGAGGCCGAGGCCGGGCTCGGCTACCTGGCCGAATGGCTCGGCCCGGCCTGCGACGTCGTCCGGCCGTACCGGGGTGAGGAGGTGCCCGAGCGGGCCGCCGACGGGCTGGTCGTGCTCGGCGGCGAGGCCGCCGCCTGGGAGGACGAGCGCTGTCCCTGGCTGCCCGCCACCCGCGAGCTGCTGCGCCGCTCCGTCCTCGACGGCACCCCCACGCTCGCCATCTGCCTCGGAGCCCAGCTCATGACGCTGGCCTGCGGTGGGACCGTCGAGCGCGGCGGCGAAGGGCTGGAGGTGGGGCTCTGCGAGGTGACCGCGCTGCCCGAGGCCGCCTCGGACCGGCTGATGGCCGGGATCGGCACGGCGGTCGCGATCCAGTACCACCAGGACGTGATGTCCCGGCTGCCGGACGGGGCGGTGCCCCTCATGACCGGCTCCCGGTACGCCAACCAGGCGTACCGCCTGGGGGAGAAGGCATGGGCGGTGCAGTTCCACCCGGAGGCCACGCCCGGCATCTTCGCGTCGTGGGCCGGGTCGTCGCCGCTGGAGGGGGCGGAGGAGCTGGTCGCGGCGGTCCGGGCGGCGGAGGACAAGCTGGTGTCGGCCTGGCGGCCCGTGGCGGAGGCGTTCGCGTCCGTCGTCAGAGGCGCCTGAACCCGTTCTCAGTACCAGCGGTCGCGGGGACGCGAGGCGGGCCGGCCGCTCGCGCCCCGGCGGCGGGTGACGGCGTGGGCCGCCGCGTGGACGCCCGCCAGCAGCAGCGGTACGGCCAGTGCGCCCACGGCCGAGGAGCCGCGGGGCGGGGCCGGCACCCCGGCCTCGCGCAGCCGCCGCCGCGCCCACACCGTGAACGGGATCACGACGAGCGGCGCGGTCACCGCGCCGGGCGTGTAGCCGCGGGTGAGCGCCGCCTGCGCCAGATGGACGACGCCGTGCAGCCCGAAGGCCGTCAGCGCCGCCTGGAACGCCGGACTCCGTCCACCGGTGCGCGCCCCCGCGGCCGACAGCGCCGCCACGGCCCCGCCCATGAGCCCGATCGCCACGGTCGCGTGCGCCCGCGACACGTCCAGCCGTTCCCACGGGACGCCCGGGAGACGCCGCCGGAGCCTGGGGCCGGCCCGCCCGGCCCAGCCGGGCATCGTGACGAGCTCCTCGGCGTCGTGCACGGCCCAGGCCGCCAGCAGCCCCCACGTCACCACCGCGGGTACCACCCCCGAAGCCGGATCCGCGCCCGAGGCCGGAGCCGTCGACGTCGGCGCCGCCACCCCGCCTGCGCCGCCATGCCCGTGAGAATTCACCTGTCCGTCCTCCCCATCACTGAAACGCAACGCAACGTTGCGTTTCACTCTATGCCGCTCGCGCACCGGCCTGTCAAGATGGAGGGGTGCCCAGGATCGAGTCCACCGCCGCCAGGCTCGCCAAGCTCGGGTTCGCCGACGGGGCTACCGCCGCGCGGCTCCTCGAACAGGCCGGTGGCGAGCTGGACGACCTGCTCGACGGGCTGGTCGAGGTCGCGGACCCCGACCTCGCGCTGCTGTCGCTGACCCGGCTGGCCGAGCGGGCCCCCGAAGCGGTCGCCGCCCTGCGCGGCGACGAGCTGCTGCGCGAGCGCGCGCTGGCCGTTCTCGGCGTGAGCGCCGCCCTGGGCGACCACCTGGTCCGCCACCCCGGCCACCTCGCGCTGCTGGCCTCCACCGAGCCGGGCGACGCCGGCGCCGACCTGCTGCGCGCCGTCGGCGCCGACCCCGGCGACCCGCTGCCCCGCGCGGCCACGCCCCCCTCTTCCTCCGGCGGCCTCCATCACCCGGGCGACCCGGCCGACCCGGGTGCGCTGGTCGCGCTGCGCGTCGCGTACCGTGGCCGGCTCCTGGGCCTGGCCGCGCGCGACCTGACCGGCCAGGCCACGCTCAGCGAGGTGACCGCCGAGCTGTCCGACCTCGCGGGCGCCGCGCTGGAGGCGGCCCTGGCCATCGCCCGCGCGGAGGTCGACGCCGAGGACGTGCGGCTGGCGGTGATCGGCATGGGCAAGGCCGGCGCGCGGGAGCTCAACTACATCAGCGACGTCGACGTGATCTTCGTGGCCGAGCCGCGCGACGGCGCCGACGAGACCAAGGCGCTGCGCGCCGCGACCCGGCTGGCCCAGACCATGATGCGCGCCTGCTCGGCCGCCACCTCCGAAGGGGCGCTGTGGGAGGTCGACGCGGGCCTGCGCCCCGAGGGCCGCAACGGGCCACTGGTGCGCACCCTGGCCAGCCATCTCGCCTACTACGGCCGGTGGGCCAAGACCTGGGAGTTCCAGGCGCTGCTCAAGGCCCGTCCCATCGCCGGCGACATGGAGCTCGGCGCCTCCTACGTCGAGGCGGTCAACGACCTGGTCTGGTCGGCCGCCACCCGCGACCACTTCGTCGAGGACGTACAGGCCATGCGCCGCCGCGTCGAGGAGCACGTGCGCGCGGAGGGGGAGCGGCAGATCAAGCTGGGGCCCGGCGGGCTGCGCGACATCGAGTTCGCCGTGCAGCTCCTCCAGCTCGTCCACGGGCGGCTCGACCCGCTGCTGCGCCGCCGCGCCACCCTGCCGGCCCTGGCCGCGCTGTCCCGGGGCGGCTACGTCGGCCGCGACGACTCCCGCGGCCTGGCCGAGGCGTACACGTTCCTGCGCCAGGTCGAGCACCTGCTCCAGCTCCACCGGATGCGCCGCACCCACGTGCTGCCCACCGACTCCGCCGACCTGCGCCGGCTGGGCCGCGCGCTCGGCATGCAGGCCGACCCGGTGGGGGAGTTCACCGCCCGCTGGCGCCGTCACGCGCGCGAGGCGCGGCGGCTGCACGAGAAGCTGTTCTACCGGCCGCTGCTCCAGGCCGTGGCCCGGCTGCCCGACACCGAGGCCCGGCTGTCCACAGCGGCGGCCTCGGCCCGGCTGCGGGCCCTCGGCTACGTCGACCCCGACGGCGCGCTGCACCACATCGCCGCGCTCACCTCGGGGGTGTCCCGGCGGGCCGCGATCCAGCGCACCCTGCTGCCGGTCATGCTCGGCTGGTTCGCCGACACGCCCGACCCCGACGCGGGGCTGCTCGGCTTCCGGCAGGTCAGCGACAAGCTCGGCACCACGCCGTGGTACCTCCGGCTGCTGCGCGACGAGACCGCCGTGGCCGCCCGCATGGCCCGCGTGCTCGGCGCCAGCCGCTACGCCACCGGGCTGCTCATGCACGCCCCCGACGCCGTGGCCCTGCTCGGCTCGGACGAGGATCTCGCGCCGCGCGCCCCCGAGGCGCTACGGGCCGAGGCGTCCGCCGCCGTGACGCGGCACGCGGCCGACCCGGCGAGCGCCGTCGCCGCCGTGCGCGCCCTGCGGCGCAGGGAGCTGTTCCGCACGGCCGTCGCCGACCTGTTCGGCCTGGCCGGCATCGAGGACGTCGGCGTCGCGCTGTCGTCGCTCAACGACGTGACGCTCCAGGCCGCCCTCGACGCGGCCGTCGCCAAGGTCCGCGCCGACCGGGGAGCGGAGCCGCCCACCCGGTTCGCCCTCATCGCCATGGGCCGGCTCGGCGGCATGGAGTCGTCGTACGCGAGCGACGCCGACGTCATGTTCGTGCACGACCCGCACCCCGGCGCCGGCGAGCGGGAGGCCGGTGACGCCGCGTTCGCCATCGCCAACGAGCTGCGCCGCCTGCTCAGCCTGCCCGCCCCCGACCCGCCGCTGCTCATCGACCCCGACCTGCGGCCCGAGGGCCGGCAGGGGCCGCTGGTGCGCACGCTGGCCTCCTACCGCGCCTACTACGCGCGCTGGTCCTCGCCGTGGGAGGCGCAGGCGCTGCTGCGGGCCCGCTTCTCCGCCGGCGACGCCGCGCTGGGCGCGGAGTTCACCGCGATGGCCGACGAGCTGCGCTACCCGGCCGGCGGCCTGCGTGAGGAGGCCGTACGCGAGATCCGGCGCCTGAAGGCCCGGATGGAGGCGGAGCGGCTGCCGCGCGGCGCCGACCCCGCCCTGCACACCAAGCTCGGCCCCGGCGGCCTGTCCGACGTCGAGTGGGTCGCCCAGCTCCTCCAGCTCCGCTACGCCGGCGCCGCCACCTCCCTGCGCACCACCCGCACCCTGGAGGCGCTGCGCGCGGCCGTCGCCGAGGGGCTGCTGACGGAGGCCGACGAGGAGGTGCTGGCCGAGGCGTGGCAGTGCGCCTCCCGCATCCGCGACGCCATCATGCTGGTCAAGGGGCGGCCCGGCGACAGCGTCCCGGCCGACGCCCGCGAGCGCATGCGGCTGGCCCGCACGCTCGGCTACCCGCCGGAAGGCTCCGAGGACTTTCTCGACGACTACCGCCGCGTCACCCGCCGTGCCCGCCACGTGGTGGAGCGCGTCTTCTACGGCTCCTGAACCCTTTCCTCCGGAGATGTGAGCCGTTGCGTCCCGCTCCCGGACGGGTGTATCAAGGCGCGGGGTGATCGTTTTGCTGTCGATCTACGTGGATCTGGCCTTAGGTCTCGTGCTGTCGTTCCTGCTGCTGTCGCTGCTCGTCAGCGGGCTGAACGAGGCGTTCGTCCGGCTGCTCGCCATCCGCAGCAAGTTCCTGTGGGCGTACCTGCGCGACACCATGGACGGCAGCGACAAGGACGGCAGGAGCTGGCTGCCGGCCAGCGTGCGGGAGGTGTTCGCCGTGCTGCCGTTCACCCGCGACCCGCGTCCGGTGCACAGCGACCAGCCCGCGCCGGCCGAGGCCGGCGAGCTGCCCGCGAAGGAGACCAAGGCCGAGGACGCCATGATCAACCTGCTCTACCAGCGGGTCCGCGAGATCGACCATCCCAAGCAGGGCCGCACCAGCATCGCCAACCTGCCGCCGGGCCGCTTCGCCGCCGCGCTGATGGAGCTGGCAGCGGCCGAGGACGGCGGCGTCGAGGGGCTGCTGGAGAAGCTGAAGGCCATGGGCAGCCCGCTGCACGGCCACCTCAAGGGCGTGTGGGAGAGCGCCCAGCGCGACATGGAGCGCTTCCGGGCCGGGGTGGAGACCTGGTTCGACGGCGAGATGCAGCGGCTGTCGATGCTGTACCGGCGCTACGTCAAGTGGGTGGTGGCCGCGCTCGGGCTGCTGGTGACGCTGGTGTTCACCATGGACGGGCTGGAGTACGCCAAGACGCTGCTGCGCGACAACGCCTTCCGCGTCTCCGTGACGGCCGTGGCCGAGTCCGGTCCCGAGGCGTACGGTGAGCTCAAGGCGCAGTGCGAGCGCTCGAACCCGGTCCCCTGCATCACCGACACCCTCAGCCAGCCCGCCCTGGTCAAGGTCTTCGACCACGCCCTGGTCAGCCTGTCGATCCCCGAGGAGGGCGACCCGGCCGTCCAGTGGAACGGCGGCACCTGGTGGGACCGGCTCACCACGCTCAGCCACTGGCCGGGCTATCTCATGACGTACGTGGCGCTGCTGTTCGGCGCCCCCTTCTGGTGGGACGTCTTCCGCCGCATCACGGGCCTGCGGTCCCGCCGCCAGTGACGGGCGCCGTCGTCGGCCGCTGAGACGGCCGTGAACGGGTCAGGCGCTCATGGCGTACAGCACGTCGCGCAGGGACTCCTCGCGGCTGCGCAGCCACACCAGCCGCAGCGCCAGCGCCGGCGTGTCGCACTCCAGCGCCACCAGCGCGCCGGAGTCCAGCTCGGAGCCCAGCGCGAAGTCGGGCAGCAGGGCACGTCCGAGGCCCTGCCTGGCCCACTCGCGGGCGGCGGCGATGCTGGTCAGCTCCCTGCGCGGCACCGACGGGCCGAACACCTGGTCGGCCGCGAGCCTGATCGAGCAGCCCGTCGGGCTCACCAGCAGCGGGTCGCGCTCGCCGCCGGGGGAGGCGACCAGCAGCAGGCCGACCTCGCCCACGTCCAGGAAGTCCAGCTCGGGCGGCGGGAGGAAGCCCAGCCCGCCGAGCCGGGGGCCGAGGTCGAGCAGGAGCGCGGCGTCCACGTCCCCGGCGGCGACCTCGGCCAGCAGGTCCCGGCGGGTGAGGGAGCGTACGTCGACGTCGAGGTCGGGGCGGCGTTCGGACAGGCGGCGGATCACGGCGGGCAGCCGGGCGGCGGCGAGCATCTCCAGCGCTCCCACGCGCACCTTGCGGCGCTCGCCGGTGACCGCGCGGCGCACCTCCTCGGCGTGGTCGAGCAGGCCACGCGCGCGTGCCAGCAGGGTCGCGCCGGCCCCGGTCAGCCGCATGCCCTGGGGCGTACGCTCGAAGAGCGCGACGCCGAGGCTGCCCTCCAGCCTGCGCACCTGCTCCGACACCGACGCGGGGGCGAGGCCGAGCGCGTTCGCGGCCCCGGTGACGGTTCCCGCCCCGGCCACGGCGACGAACCCCCGCAACTGACGCAGATCCATACACGAGAGCATACGGCTTTCCCGAACGCCCCGTGCGGTCGCGCCTGTTGAGCCGGCACGTCGCGGATCAGCAGGCTGGCGGGCATGAAGATGTTCGGCTTCTCCCTCGCCTACTTCCTGGTGATCCTCGACACGACCGTGCTGACGATCGCGCTGCCCGACCTGCGTGCCTCGCTCGGCGGCTCGCTGGCCGGCCAGCAGTGGGCGGTCAACGCCTACACCGTGGCCTTCGCCGCGTCGTTGCTCGTCGGGGGAGCGGTCGCCGACCGGTACGGCGCGGCCCGGGTGTTCAGGGCCGGGGTGGCCGCGTTCGGCGCTCTGTCGCTGCTCAGCGCGGCCGCGCCGGACCTCGGCGTGCTCGTCGCGCTGCGCGCCCTGCTCGGCGTGGCGGCGGCCCTGTGCACCGGCGGCTCGCTCGGCCTGCTCGCCGAGATGTTCCCCGTGCCCGCCGCGCGCGCCCGCGCCACCGGCGTCTGGGCGGCGATCACCGGCAGCGCCCTCGCCGCCGGCCCCCTGCTCGGCGGCCTCCTGGTCGACCTGTACGGCTGGCGCGCGGTGTTCCTCGTCAACGTGCCCGTCGCCGTGGTCAGCCTGCTCCTCATGCGCCGCGTCACCTCGCCGCGCGGCGCCCGGCGCATCGACTGGACGGTCCAGGCCCTGGCCTGCGTGCTGCTCGGGCTGGTCGCCGAGGCCCTGATCGACTCCTCCCCGCTCGCGGGCGCGCTGGCCGCCGCGGCCCTGGTCGCACTCGTGCTGGTCGAGCGCCGCAGCCAGTCCCCGGCGCTGCCCGGCGGCCTGCTCGCCGCCACCTGGCCGGAGCTCCTCGCCGGAACGGTCGCCAACTTCGCCTTCTCCGGCGCCCTGTTCGTGCTCACCCTGCTCCTGCAGGACACCCGGCACCTGTCGCCGATGGCCGCCGGGCTCGCCTTCCTGCCGCTCACCCTTCCGATGACGGTGAACCCGCTGCTCACCGGCCGTCTCGTGGCCCGGTTCGGCCCTCGCCCGCCGATCCTGGGCGGCCTCGCGCTGCTCGCGGCCGGTCTCGCCGGGGTCACGTTCACCGACGTGCTCGCGCCGTGGCTGGTGGTGACGGGGTTCGGGCTGTCGTTCGTGTTCCCGGCGCTCATGGCGGGCATGGTGAACGCCGCCCCCGCCGGGACCGCGGGCGCGGCGGGCGGCGTGCTGAACGCCTCCCGCCAGGTCGGCGCCACGCTCGGCGTGGCCGTGCTGGGCGTCGTCGGCCACCCCCTGCAGGTGGCGGCCGCGCTGACGGCGGTGACCTGCGGCTGCTACGCGCTGGCCGCCGCGCGCGCCCGGCACGTCGCGCGGAGCCGCAGGGAGGCCGCCGCAGTGTCGTGAGCCGCACGAGCCCGACGACCGGCGAGGTGACAGTGCGTTTCCAGCATTCCGACGACATCTGGCGGGACTTCCCCGCCCTCGTCCCCTGTGCGTTCCACGTGGAGGGCCCCTGATCGACCTGTGCAACGCGGTTTCGATCGCCTTCGCCGTGCCGGTGGCGGTCTTCGAGGTCTCCCGCGTCTCGGGCTTCGTCGAGGTCCGGTACGCGACAGGCGACGAGACGTACCTCACCTTCTCCGGCGAGACGGAGAACCCGGCCGCCGGAGAAGTGATCTTCGCGGACGCGGAGGGCCGGGCGCAGGGGCGAGGCTGGACCAACCGCCAGAGCGGCCTGTCGGCGGTGCGCTTCGACTTCTGAGCCGGGCTCAGCAGGGCGTGAAGTAGACCTTCAGGACGCCGTCGGTCGTGCCCCACTGCCCGGCGGGCTGGCCGCAGCCGTACCAGCGCTGGCCGACGACCTGGTCGCCGCTGTAGTAGGTGAAGACGATGAGGGTGTCACCGCCCGGCGGCGGTGGCGGGATCGCGTGGGCCGGGGCCGAGCCGAGCACGAGCACGAAGGCGGCCAGCACCGCCGATAAGACCCCTCGCCTGATCGTCATGAAGTCCCTCCAGAGCCGGTTCGTACGGTCTGGGATCACGGTAACCGCGCCGGCCGCCCCCGGCCAGACACGGGAACGGCCCGGCATCGCGAAAGATCGCGGCCGGGCCGTTTCCTGGATGTCTGTCACACGTCGTAGTACAGCTCGAACTCGTGCGGGTGCGGGCGGAGGCGGATCGGGTCGACCTCGTTCTCCCGCTTGTACGCCACCCACGTCTCGATGAGGTCGGGCGTGAACACGCCGCCCTCCAGGAGGTAGTCGTGGTCGGCCTCCAGGGCCGCGAGCACCTCGGGCAGGGAGCCCGGCACCTGGGGCACCTGGCGGGCCTCCTCCGGCGGGAGCTCGTACAGGTCCTTGTCGACCGGCTCCGGCGGCTCGATCTTGTTGCGGATGCCGTCGAGGCCGGCCATGAGCATGGCGGCGAACGCGAAGTACGGGTTGCACGACGGGTCGGGCACCCGGAACTCGATGCGCTTGGCCTTCGGGTTGGAGCCGGTGATCGGGATGCGGACGCAGGCGGACCGGTTGCGCTGGCTGTAGACCAGGTTGACCGGGGCCTCGTAGCCGGGCACCAGGCGGTGGTAGGAGTTGACCGTCGGGTTGGTGAAGGCCAGCAGCGACGGCGCGTGCCGGAGCAGGCCGCCGATGTAGTAGCGGGCCGTGTCGGACAGCCCGGCGTAGCCGACCTCGTCGTAGAACAGCGGCGAGCCGTCCTTCCACAGCGACTGGTGGCAGTGCATGCCGGAGCCGTTGTCACCGTAGAGCGGCTTGGGCATGAACGTGACCGTGTGGCCGAACTCCAGGGCCGTGCTCTTGATGATGTACTTGTAGAGCATCAGGTTGTCGGCCGTCTTGAGCAGCGTGCCGAACTTGAAGTCGATCTCGGCCTGGCCGGCGGTGCCCACCTCGTGGTGCTGCATCTCGACGTCGATGCCGCACTCGATGAGGTTGCGGACCATCTCGGAGCGCAGGTCGGTGAAGTGGTCCATCGGCGGGACCGGGAAGTAGCCGCCCTTGTAGCGCGGCTTGTAGCCGAGGTTGCCGCCTTCGGTGGCCTTGCCGGTGTTCCAGGCGCCCTCGATGGAGTCGATGTAGTAGTAGCCGGCGTTCTGCTTCGTCTCGAAGCGGACGTCGTCGAAGATGTAGAACTCCGCCTCGGGGCCGAAGTAGACCGTGTCGGCGATGCCGGTGCCCTTGAGGTACTCCTCGGCCTTGCGGGCGACGTTGCGCGGGTCGCGGCTGTAGGCCTCGCCGGTCAGCGGGTCGTGCACGAAGAAGTTGATGTTCAGCGTCTTGTGCTGACGGAACGGGTCGAGCACGGCGCTGGACGGGTCGGGCAGCAGCAGCATGTCCGACTCGTGGATGGCCTGGAAGCCGCGGATGGACGAGCCGTCGAACATGAGCCCGTCGGTGAAGACGCTCGCGCTGAAGTTCTCTACCGGGAAGGTGAAGTGGTGCGTCGTCCCCGGCAGGTCGGTGAACCTGACATCGACGAACTGCACCCCTTCGTCGCTGATGAACTTCAGGACGTCGTCGGCGGAGTTGAACACTCTCGAACCTCCCTGGGGACCTGGCTATCTGGCCGACGCTAAGTCGCGGCCGTTTCCGCTCGGTGTCCCGATTGTTTCGCATATGTTAAGCGGCGGAGGGGTGGGAAGGGTCTGCGCCACTCCGTGTGAGCGACCGGGCCACCCGCCGGATACCGTGGTGGACATGAGCGGCAATGAGCCCCGCTGGACACAGACCTGGCTGGGCGGCGTGCGGGCGGCGGGTGTCGATCTCGGCTATCCGGGCGAGCGGCTGGGCCTGCCCGAGGAGGGCGGCGGCTCGGTCGCCGGATGGGGCCGGCGTATCGCCGCACTCGTCATCGACTGGATGATCTGCACCTGGGTCATCACCCAGCTTGTCCTGCGGATCAACCCCGCCGAGTCGCCGTGGGTGCCCGCCGTCGTGTTCGCCGTGCAGTACCTCGTGCTGGTGGCGTTCATGGGGCAGACGTTCGGCCACCGGCTGGCCGGCATCAGGGTGGCGGCCATGGACGGCGGCGACCCGCGGCTGGTGCCCACGCTGACGCGCACCGCGCTGCTCGCCCTGGCCGTGCCCGCGCTGATCTTCGACCGCGACCACCGCGGGGTGCACGACCGCGTGTCCAACACCGTCGTCGTCCGTATGTGACACCCGCTCGCACCCGAAAAAGCGTACCCGGTTCGTTTTTGAACCGGGTACGCTTTTTTGGGTGATGGCAGGACTGAGGGAGCGCAAGAAGGAGCAGACGCG
The DNA here is from genome assembly GCF_040654215.1 of Nonomuraea sp. NPDC050733. Lineage (NCBI taxonomy): Bacteria > Bacillati > Actinomycetota > Actinomycetes > Streptosporangiales > Streptosporangiaceae > Nonomuraea > Nonomuraea sp. NPDC050733. The sequence continues at coordinate 17,674 of NZ_JBFAHO010000031.1, forward strand.
GCGGCGCATCGCCGAGGTCGCGCTGCGCCTGTTCGCCGAGCGGGGCTACGACGCGGTCACCGTCAACGAGGTCGCCGAGGCGGCCGGGGTCGCCAAGGTGACGCTGTTCAGCTACTTCCCGAGCAAGGAGTCCCTGGCCCTGGAGGGCGTCAAGGACGACATGGCGCGGGTCGTGGCCGAACGGGCGCCCGGGGTGACGCCGCTGGCCGCGCTGCGCGCCCACTACCGGGGGCTGGCCGCCGGCGGCGCCGGCGAGGTGGACGTGGAGGCGCTCCTGGCGCGGGTGCGGGTGATCTCCTCCAGCCCGGCGCTGCTGGCGGGCCTCCAGCAGTCGTACGCGGAGGAGCGCGAGGAGCTCTCCGCCGCCCTGGCCACGAGCGCCACGAGCGCCACGAGCGCCAAGCGCGCCACGAGTGCCGCGAGTGCCGCGAGCCCCGTTCCGGAAGGGGAGGTCGACCTGGTGGCCCGTGTCATGGCGGCCCAGATCACCGCCACGGTCACCGCTCTCCAGGAGACGTTCTTCTTCCGCCTGTCCTGCGGGACGCCCCTCGCGGAGGCGGGCCGGCGCCTGGCCGAGGACGTAGAGCTCGCCTTCGACCTGCTGGAACACGGCCATGGTCACGTCGACGACAAGGATGGATCATGAAAAAGGGCATCAACTACGACACCGGCTTCCTCAACGGGCCCGAGCGGTCCCGCAAGGCGTTCGACCGCGAGACCGCCCGCCGCGAGATGCGGGTCATCGCCGAAGACCTGCGCTGCCGGGTGGTGCGCGTCTCCGGCGGCGACCCGGAGCGCCTCGGCGTCGCGGCCGAGGAGGCCGCCGCGGCCGGCCTTGAGGTGTGGTTCGCGCCCTTCCCGGTGGACCTGCCGCGCGAGGAGACGCTCGCCCTGTACGCCGACTGCGCCGCCCGCGCCGAGACGTTACGGCGCGGCGGCGCCGAGGTGGTCCTCGTCACCGGCTGCGAGACCAGCGCCTTCGGACCCGGCTTCATGCCGGGCGACACCTACCGCGACCGGCTGCAGCTCATGATGGACGGCGACCTGGCCTGGTGGCAGTCGCTCGGCGAGATCATGTCCCGCTACAACGTCTTCCTCGCCGAGGCGGCCGCCACGGTCCGGCCCCTGTTCGGCGGCCGGGTCACCTACGCGGCCGGGCCGTGGGAGTTCGTCGACTGGAGCCCGTTCGACCTGGTGGGCGTGGACGCCTACCGGGCCGCGTACAACGCTCCGAACTTCCGCGAAGAGCTGCGCGAGCACTTCCGGCACGGCAAGCCGGTCGCCGTCACCGAGTTCGGCACCTGCGCCTACCGGGGCGCGGGCGAGCGCGGCGGCACGGCCTGGATGGTGCCCGACGGGGCCGTCCCCGACGAGGACGAGCAGGTGCGCTACCTCACCGAGCTGCTCGACGTGTTCGAGGAGGAGGGCGTGGAGACGGCGCTGTGGTTCACCTTCGCCACATACAACCGCACGGGAGCGGACGACATCGGCGCCTACGGCGTGATCCGGCTGCTCGACGAGGCCCGCTGGGAGCCCAAGAAGGTCTTCCACGCCATGGCCGCCCGCTACGCCGGGGGCTGAGCGCCGCCAGGGCCGCCCGGGGCGGACCGCCGAGGTCATATAGGTATGGGCGATAGCCCTGATCGCCATCAGGGCTTTGTGCCGTGCCGGAGGCGTGTGATTGATTCGAGACCGCTCTGGCAGGCCTGTTCCCAGCAGCGAATCCCCCTCCACGACCCCAGGTGAGGAGCAGCGCGTGAGGGACGCGGTCATCGTCGATGCGGTTCGCACTCCCGTCGGAAAGCGCGACGGAGCCCTGGCCGGCATTCACCCCGTACACCTGTCGGCACACGTGCTGAAGACGCTCGCCGAGCGGACCGGAGTGGAGCCGGCGGAGATCGACGACGTCATCTGGGGCTGTGTCAGCCAGGTCGCCGACCAGTCCGGCAACGTCGGCCGGACCGCCGTCCTCGCGGCGGGCTGGCCCGAGTCGGTCCCCGGCACGACGGTCGACCGTCGCTGCGGCTCCAGCCAGCAGGCGGTCCACTTCGCGGCGGCGGGGGTCATCGCCGGGCACCACGACTTCGTCATCGCCGGCGGCGCCGAGTCGATGAGCCGCGTGCCCATGGGCTCGGCCGCGCGGGACGGCCGCCCGTACCCGGACGACGTGCTGGAACGCTACGGCGTGACCGGCTTCAACCAGGGCATCGGCGCGGAGATGATGGCCGGACGGTGGGGCCTGTCCAGGCGGCGGCTCGACGAGTACGCGGCCCGGTCGCACGAAAGGGCCGCGGCGGCCGTCGACTCCGGCGCTCTGGACGGACAACTCGCCCCCGTGGGAGAGCTGCGAACCGACGAAGGCATCCGCCGCGGGTCGTCGGTCGAGACGCTGGCCCGGCTGCGGACCGCCTTCCGCGACGACGGCGTGATCACCGCCGGCAACTCCTCGCAGATCTCCGACGGCGCCGGCGCCCTGCTCATCACCTCCAGCGACACCGCCCGGGCACGGGGCCTGCGGCCGATCGCCCGCGTGCACACCGTCGCGCTGGCCGGCGACGACCCGGTCATCATGCTGACCGCACCCATCGAGGCCACGGCCAAGGCACTGAAGAAGTCCGGGCTGCGCATCGACGACATCGGAGCCTACGAGGTGAACGAGGCCTTCGCGCCCGTCCCGCTGGCCTGGCAGGCGGAGACCGGAGCCTCCGGCGAACGGCTCAACCCGCTGGGCGGCGCGATCGCCGTGGGTCACCCGCTGGGCGGTTCGGGGGCCGTTCTGATGACACGTCTGCTGCACCACATGAAGGACCAGGGCCTCCGTTACGGCCTGCAGACCATGTGCGAGGCGGGCGGCATGGCCAACGCCACCATCCTCGAGCTGCTCTGAGCGGCACCCAAGAAGAGGCCCCAAGAAGAGGCCCCAAGAAGACGAGAGGAGCCGCACGCATGCGTGTGGAAGGACTGTCCATCGCCGTCACCGGAGGCGCGTCCGGACTCGGGCTGGCGACGGCCCGGCGGCTGGTGCGGGCGGGCGGCCGGGTCACCGTCATCGACCTGCCCGCCTCCGGCGGCGCCGACGTCGCCAGGGAGCTCGGCGTGACGGCTCGGTTCGTCGCCGCGGACGTCACCGACGCGGACCAGTTCGCGGCGGCGCTCGACGTCGCCGACGAGTCCGGCGGCCTTCGGGGTCTCGTGCACTGCGCGGGCGCCGGCCGCAGGCTCAGGCTGCTGGACAAGGCGGGCGCCCCGGGCTCGCTGGAGGACTTCGAGTGGGTGATCAGGCTCAATCTGGTCGGCTCGTTCAACGCCCTGCGCCTCGCCGCGGCCCGCATGGCCCGCCATGACGAGCTCGACGGCGGCGAACGCGGCGCCATCGTGCTGACCGCGTCGGTCGCCGCCTATGAAGGCCAGATCGGCCAGATCCCGTACACCGCGGCGAAGGCCGGGATCGTCGGGATGACCCTGACGGCGGCGCGCGACCTGGCCGGCCGGGCGATCCGGGTGTGCACGATCGCCCCGGGAATCATGGACACGCCCCTGCTGTCCCGGCTGCGGGAGGATGTGCGCTCCTCCCTCGAGGCCAGTGTCCCCAACCCCGCCCGGCTCGGCCGAGCGGACGAGTTCGCGCAGCTCGCGTGCCAGATCCTGGAGAACGGCTACCTCAACGGCGAGACCATCCGGCTCGACGGCGCCATCCGCATGGCACCGCGCTGACGGCCGGCCCGCGAGCGGCCCGTGAGCGGCTGAGGGCCCGGGGATACAGTCGGCCCGTGGACCTGCACCAGATCCAGTACTTCCTCGCGGTCGTCGACCACAACGGCGTCAACGCCGCGGCGACCGTGCTCGATGTCGCCCAGCCCACCATCTCGCACGCCATCCAGGGGCTGGAGCGCGAGCTGGGTGTCCCGCTGTTCCACCGCATCCGCCGCGGCATGGTGCTCACCTCGGCCGGGCACAGCCTGGTGGGACCGGCGCGACGCGTCCTGCGCGACGTCGTGGCCGCGGAGGGCTCACTCGTCGACGCGGCCGGGCGACCGCGGGGCCGGCTGGACGTCTTCGCCATGCCCGCGCTGTCGGCGGATCCGGTGGCGCGCCTGGTCGGCGCCTTCCGCAGAGAGTTCCCGAAGGTCTCCATCCGCATCGGAGACCTGCGCGACGAGGCGATGGCGACGTCCCTGATCAGGGAGGGGCACTGCGAGATCGTGGTCTGTCATCTGCCGGCGACGGATCCCGCCGGCCTGGACGTCCACGAGCTCGGCGTGCAGGAGTACTGGCTCGTCCTTCCGCCCGGATCGCCCGTGCCTGCGGACGATCCGCTGCCGCTGTCCGAGCTGCCCGACATCCCGCAGGTCACCGTGCCGCGAGGCAGCTCCCTGGCGGTCGGCGAGATCGAGCAGGCGGTCGCGGCGGCGGGCCGCGCCATCAGCCCGTCCGTTGTGGTGGAGCACCGCGAGGCGCGGCTGCCGTTCGTCCTCGCCGGTCTGGGCGCCACGTTCCTCGAACGGTCGATGGCCGAGGCCGCCGCCGCCCGCGGGGCCGTGGTGCGCTCACTCAAGCCGGGGATCAGCCGGGCCTACGGCCTGGTCTACGACTCCGGCGCGCTGTCCCCGGCGGGCCGCGCGTTCGTCGAGCTGGCCCGGGCGAGCGCCGGTACGTGAGCCCAGGCCTCAGCCACCGCCTTCCGGCGCGGACACCAGCGAGCGGGCGCGTTCGCGCAGCTCGTTCTTGCGCACCTTCCCGCTCGCGTTGCGCGGCAGCTCGGGGAGCACGGCGAGGTGCCGCGGCACTTTGTACGCCGCCAGCCGGGACCGGCACCACTGGCCGATCTCCTCGGCCGTCGGCGAGTCCGACGAGCGGGCGGGAACCACGACGGCCAGCGGCGTCTCGCCCCACCGGTCGTCCGGCACCCCCACCACGGCGACCTCGGCCACCTTCGGGTGGGCGGAGATGGCCTCCTCCAGCTCGGCGCAGTATATGTTCTCACCGCCAGAGATGATCATGTCTTTCAGGCGGTCGACGACGTAGATGTAGCCGTCCTCGTCCTGGCGGACCAGGTCACCGGAGTGGAACCAGCCGCCGGCGAAGGCCTCCGCGGTCTCGGCCGGCTTGTTCCAGTAGCCGCTCATGATCGACGGCCCACGGTAGACGATCTCGCCGATCTCCCCTTGCGGCACGTCGTTCATCTGCTCGTCCACGACGCGGACCTCGACATTGAGCATCGGAGTCCCCACCGATCCGAGCTTGCGCAGCGCGTCCTCCCCGCGGAGCACCGTTGTCACCGCGCTGCACTCCGTCTGCCCGAAGGTGCTCGACAGCTTGGCGTCCGGAAACGTGTCGATCATCCTGTGCAGCAGGGTCCTGGTCGCGGGTGCGCCGCCCCACGAGATCATCCGCAGGGACGACAGGTCCCTGTCCTTGATTCCCGGGACGTCGCAGACCGCCTGCCACTGGGCGGGGACGAGGAAACAGAAGCCGATGCGCTCCCGTTCGAGCAGGTCCACGGTCCCGGCCGGGTCGAAGCGGCCCGACCTGGCGATCACGGTCCGCGCGCCGAGCAGGACGCTGGACAGCAGGGCGGCCAGGCCCCCGATGTGGAAGAGCGGGGTGTTGATCAGCCAGGTCCGGCAGTCGGGCGGCAGCCCGACGTGGGCGATCCTGCTCATGGTCTGGATGAGGAGGTTGTAGTGCGTGAGCACGGCGCCCTTGGGCCGTCCCGTGGTGCCGGAGGTGTACATGATGAAGGCGGGCGCGTGGAGGTCGGCCACCACGTCGACGTCGGTCGCGGGCGCGGCGCGCAGCGCGTCCTCGTAGCGCTCGATGTTCCCGGCGGGCTCGCCGCCCTCCCCGGCCACGAGGCAGTGGCGCACCGCCGGCGCGTCCTTCCACGCCTGGGCGAAGGCCGGGACCAGCGCGGCCTCGACGACGGCGAGGACGGCCCCGCTGTCGGCGAGCTGGTAGGCCACCTCGTCGGCGTGCAGCCGGAAGTTGAGCGGGACGCAGACGGCGCCCAGCCTCGCGCAGGCGAAGTAGGTCTCCACCGTTTCGAGCCCGTTGAACGTCAGCACCGCGACCCGGTCGCCCCGGTCGACGCCCCGTTCCCGTAGAGCGTGGGCGAGCCGGGTGACCCGCGCGTCCACCTCGCGGTACGTGCGATCGACACCGTCCATGCGCAGTGCCACGGCGTCGGGGGTGGACCGGGCGTGCCGGGCGAGCTGGTCGCTGATCGTCATGCCCGCGGAGGCCGGAGGCGGCGCCGTCATCACCGCGCCCTCCCGTCCGGGCAGGCCGTCGGCGAACTCCATCGGGAGGCACTGTTCATGCCGGTACTCCTTCGCAACCCCACGATCGCAGGCGTCCGTCTTCGACTGCCTGAGAGTGGACCATCCACCGGGCCGTGGCGCAAAGACCGAATGTCGCATCGTCGGATAGGCCGAACCTATGCGTCGCCCGGCGCAGGCCGGGCATGGTGCTGCCGGCTCAGTTCCTCCGCGACGTTCAGGAACGCCGTGGCGGCGGGGGACAGCGGCCCTGGCCGGAACACCAGGCGCACCATGCGCCGGACCGGCGGCGACGTGGATCGCACCACCACGTTCCGCAGCTCCGTCTCGGCGATCCGCCGGGGCAGGAAGGTGGCGCCCGCCCCGTGCATGACCAGCTCCCAGATCGCCTGCCTGTGCGCGCACTCGACGGCCACGAAGCCGACGGCCTGACCCAGCGCGTCGTCGATGGCGGCCCGGCCCCCCGGGTCCGAGGACTCCAGCACCAGGGGGATCTCGGCGACCGCTTCCAGCGGGACCGGGTCGGGGAGTGCGGCGGCCAGATCGGGCGGCAGGACGAGGGCGATCTCCTGCTCCCAGAGCTCGCGGGTCCGCAGCATCTCGCTCTTCACCGGGAAGTCCGTCAGCCCCAGCTCGGCCTGTCCCTGGCGGACCTGGCTCACCACACCGGACGAGCTGCCGGGGTCGAGGACGGTGACCAGGACGCCCGGGTGCAGCCGGTGCAGCCTGCTGGTCAGCTCCGGCAGCGGATCGGCGGACAGCGTGGACAGCACCGCGATCTCCAGGCGTCCGGAGACCAGGTCCCGGACGGCGTGCACGCGGCGCTTGGCGCGCTCGAGGTCGGCCAGGATCTGCCGGGCCGGCCCGGCGAACGCCCGCCCGTCGGCGGTCAGGGTGAGTCCGCGGCCGGTCCGGTCGAACAACTGGGTGCCGAGCTGACGCTCCAGGCTGCGGATCGCCTGGGACAGCGACGGCTGGGCGATGTACAGCTCCTTCGCGGCCTTGGTGATGCCGCCGTGGTCGATGACCGCTACGAAGTACGCGACGAGCCGCAGATCCATGCCCGCACGATAGCGCCTGACCTCCGGCCATAGGCATGGTCGATAGATCCATTCGCGCTCTGGTCTTGGCGCCGACCTGCCCGGCGGTGATGCAGTCGGGTGTGCCGGGACGCCGCCTGGGTGGCGCGTCGTGGCAGACCTGTTCCCCGGCCCGCTCAGGAGCTCGACAGATGACAACGGACAGCGGCACGACGGCCGCCGGCGATGAGGTGCTGGTGCGTCACGAGTCGCGCGTCGCGGTGATCACCATCAACCGGCCGCACGCCAAGAACGCCGTCACCCGGGCGGTGTCCGAGGGCATCGCCGCCGCGATCGACGAGCTCGATCGCCGCGACGACCTCTCCGTCGGCGTCCTGACCGGGGCCGGGGGCTGCTTCTGCGCGGGCATGGACCTGAAAGGGTTTCTGCGCGGAGAACGGCCGAGCATCGAGGGCAGGGGATTCGGGGGCCTGACCGAGGCGCCGCCGAAGAAGCCGCTGATCGCCGCGGTCGAGGGCTACGCGCTCGCGGGAGGCTGCGAGATGGTCCTCGCGTGCGATCTCGTCGTCGCGGGGCGGACGGCCAGGTTCGGCATCCCGGAGGTCAGGCGCGGACTGGTCGCCGCCGCCGGTGGGCTGTTGCGCCTGCCGCACCGGGTTCCCGAACAGGTCGCCATGGAGCTCGCCCTGACCGGTGACATGATCACGGCTGAGCGCGCGTACGAGGTGGGGCTGGTCAACCGGCTCGCCGACGACGGCGACGCCCTCGACGCCGCGCTCGCCATCGCCGCCCGCATCGCGGAGAACGGCCCGCTCGCCACCCTCGTCAGCAAGCAGGTGATCAAGGAGCACGGGCGGTGGCCGGAGGCGGAGAGGTTCGCCCGCCAGCGCCTGCTCATCGAGCCCGTCTTCGCCTCGGAGGACGCCCGGGAAGGCGCCCGCGCGTTCGCCGAGAAGCGCCGGCCGAACTGGCGGGGCCGATGAGCCCGGACGGCCCTCTCGCCGGAGTGCGGGTCGTCGAGCTCGGTGGCATCGGGCCCGTGCCCTTCGCCGCCATGGTGCTGGCCGACCTGGGGGCGGAGGTCGTCCGCGTCCACCGCCCCGCCGACCGCGGCACGCGGCCGAACCCGGTGCTCGACCGCGGGCGCCGATCGCTGGTCGCCGACCTGAAGGACCCCCGCGGAGCCGCCGTCGTGCGGGCCCTGGTCGACAGGGCGGACGCGGTGCTGGAAGGCTTCCGCCCGGGCGTGGCCGAGCGCCTGGGATTCGATCCCGCGACGCTCGCCGAGCGCAACCCGCGGCTGGTGGTCGGCCGCATGACCGGCTTCGGCCAGGACGGGCCGCTGGCCATGCGGGCCGGCCACGACATCAACTACATCGCCCTCTCCGGCGCGCTCGGCGCGATCGGCCGGCCCGGGCAGCCGCCCACCCCGCCGCTCAACCTGGTCGGCGACTTCGGGGGCGGAGGCATGCTGCTCGCCCTCGGCGTGCTGGCCGCGGTGCTGAACGCCAGGACGTCAGGGCGCGGCCAGGTCGTGGACGCGGCGATGGTCGAGGGCTCGGGCCTGCTGATGTCGATGATGTACGGCCGCTTCGCGCAGGGCACGTGGACGGTCGAGCGGGGCGAGAACCTGCTCGACGGCGGCGCCCCCTTCTACGACGCCTACGAGTGCGCCGACGGGCGGCACGTGGCCGTGGGCGCCATCGAAGGCCGGTTCTTCGCCGCCCTCGTGGACGTCCTCGGCGTGGCCGACGCGGTCGACGTCGCCGCCCAGCGCGACCCGGGCACCTGGCCGGCGATGCGCCGGACCTTCGCGAAGGCGTTCCTGACCGCCTCGCGCGACGAGTGGGTCGCGCGGTTCGCCGGCATCGACGCCTGCGTCACACCGGTGCTGACCATGGACGAGGTCGCCGCGCACCCCCACAACGCCGCCCGCGGGAGCTTCTTCATCGATGCGGAAGGCGCCGTCCATCCCGGGCCCGCGCCGCGCTTCGCCGGCACCCCCTGCGCGCGGCCGGCGTCCGCGCCGCTCCCCGGCCGGGACACCCGCGCGATCCTCGCCGAACTGGGACATACGTCCGAGGAGATCGAGAGCCTGCTGAGGGAAGGTGTCGTGCTGTGAGCACGTACTGGCCCGAGGGAATGCCGACCTCGCTGGACTATCCCGAGCTGACCGTGGGAGAGCTGCTCACCGCGGCGGCGGACCTGTACGGCGACCGGACGGCCGTCGTCGACGGAGACGAGCGGCTCACCTTCACCGAACTGGGCGAGCGGGCCGCCGCGTTCGCCCACGGCGTGCGGGACGCCGGCGTCCGCGACGGCGACGTCGTCCTCCTGCACCTGCCCAACAGCGTCTGGTTCCTGGTCGGCTACTACGGGGCGCTGCTCGCCGGGGCTACCGTGTCGCCGGCCAACCCGTTGCAGCCGGCGCCGGCCCTGCGCGCCCAGCTCCTCGACACCGGAGCGGTGCTCGCCGTCGGCCATCCCGCCCACGTCGCCACGCTGCGGGAGGCCGGCGCGGGGTCGGCTCTGCGGACGATCGTGGTCGTCCCGCCGAGCGCCTGCGCGCCGTCCGCGGAGCCCCCTGCCGGCGGCGACGGCCTGGCCGCCCTCGCGGACTTCGTCGCGGACCGGCCCACCGTCGCTCCGGAGAGCGGCGTCACCGCGGACGGCGTGGCCCACATCGCCTACACGGGCGGCACCACCGGCGTCCCCAAAGGCGTCCGGGTCCTGCACCGCAACGTGGTCGCCAACGTCACCCAGATGACCGCCTGGCGGGCCGCTCACCTGGTCACCGTCACGGGGAGCGGCGACCTGCGGCTCCGCCCGATCCCGGGCCCGCACGACGCGGGAGTGCGGCCCGGGGCCGGGGTCACGGTCCTCGTGCCGCCCCTGTTCCACGCGCACGCGCTCATCCACCTGAGCTTCCTGCTGCTGTGCGGGACCACCATCGTGCTCACCGGCCGGTTCTCCCCGGAGCTGCTGCTGGAGGCGGTCGAGCGCCACCGCGCCACCTATGTCACCGGCAGCCCGGCCATGTGGCACGCGCTGCTGGACAGCCCCGTACTGCATGCCCGGGACGTGACGTCCGTCCGGGTGATCTCCTCGGGCGCCGCGCCGATCGACCCGGCCACCCTCCGGGCGCTCGCGGCAGCCTTCCCCGGCGCGATGGTCAGCGAGGGGTACGGGCTGACCGAGGGAACGTGCCTGGTGGCCGCCGGGCCGCTGCTGCGCGGCGCCAGGAGCAGACCCGGCAGCGTCGGCCTGCCGATGTTCGACACCACGGTCGAGGTCCGCCCGGTCACCGGCGGCGCGACCGCGCTCGGCGCGAACGAGGCCGGCGAGCTCTGGGTACGCGGCCCCCAGGTCACGGCGGGCTACCTGAACCAGCCGGAGGCGACCGCCGAACAGTTCGCCGGCGGCTGGCTGCGCACCGGGGACATCGGTCACCTCGACGAGGAGGGCTTCGTCTTCATCGCCGACCGGGCCAAGGACATGCTCATCTACAAGGGGTACAACGTCTATCCGCGTGAGCTGGAGGACGTCCTGCACGGCCATCCCGGCGTGGCGAGGGCGGCGGTCGTCGCCCGGTCCGTCCCGCGCGTCGGGCAGGAGCCGGTCGCCTTCGTCGTGCCGCGGCCCGGCGTCGCCGTCGACCCGGGCGAGGTCATGGCGTTCGTCGCCGAACGCGTCCTTCCGTACAAGAGGATCCGTGCCGTCCACGTCGTGGACGCGTTGCCCACCTCCGCCGCGGGCAAGATCCTCAAGGCCGAGCTGCGCGCGCTCGTCGCGTGGGACGACCCGCCCGCCCCCTCTTCCCGCTGACCCCGCCCACGACCGCGTCAGGAGACAGACAGTGGAGACCGAAGCGTTCCAGGCGGTGCTCGCCGCCGTCCGCACCTTCGTGCGCAAGGAGGTCGTGCCCGCCGAGGACGTCATCGAGCAGACCGACGAGATCCCCGAGGCCATCCGCGCGAAGGCGGCCGACATGGGCCTGTTCGGCTTCGCGCTGCCCGAGGAGTACGGCGGTCTCGGGTTCTCGATGACCGAGGACGTCCAGCTGGCGATGGAGCTCGGCTACACCACGCCGGCCTTCCGCTCGATGCTCGGCACCAACAACGGCATCGCCGGCCAGGTGCTGGTGAACTTCGGCACCGACGAGCAGAAGCGGCGCTACCTGCCCGGCCTGGCCACCGGCGCCAGGATCGCATCCTTCGCCCTCACCGAGTCCGAGGCGGGCTCCGACCCGAGCGGGCTGCGGACACGGGCGGTCCGGGCCGACGGCGGTTACCGGCTCACCGGCCAGAAGCGGTTCATCACCAACGCGGACCGTGCCGACGTGTTCATGGTCTTCGCCAGGACGAACGCCGACACCGAGGGCACCCGGGGCATCTCGGTCTTCGCGGTCGAGTCGGACACCGAGGGGGTCAGCGTCGGGCCCAAGGACGACAAGATGGGCCAGCGCGGCGCGCACACCGCCGAGGTGTTCCTCGACGACGTCCTCGTGCCCGAGTCCGCGCTGATCGGCGGGGTCGAAGGCGAGGGCTTCGCGGCCGCCATGCGCTCGCTCGCGCGTGGCCGGATGCACATCGCGGCGGTCTGCGTCGGGCTCGCCCAGCGGCTCGTCGAGGAGAGCGTCGGCCACGCCGCGGCGACCCGGCAGGGCGGCCGCCCCATCGTGGAGTTCCAGCAGGTGCAGGCGATGCTCGCGGACTCGCAGACCGAGCTCCTCGCGGGCCGGGCGATGGTGCTGGAAGCGGCGAGGGCGTACGACGACGGCAGCGACCGCCGCATGGCCCCCTCGTGCGCGAAGCTCTTCTGCTCCGAGATGGTCGGCCGGGTGGCCGACCGCGCCGTCCAGATCCACGGCGGCATGGGCTACATGCGGACGGTCCCGGTCGAGCGCTTCTACCGCGACGCCCGCCTGTTCCGGCTGTACGAGGGCACCAGCGAGGTGCAGAAGGTCATCATCGCCAAGCAGCTGCTCAAGGCGGCGGGGCGGTGACGGGGCGGGCCGCGCCAGCCGGCCGGCGCTCCCGGCCGCTGCGCGGCATGCGGATCATCGAGATCTCCGGCTACGTGGCGAGCCCGCTGGGCGGGATGACGCTGGCTCAGCTCGGCGCCGACGTGATCCGGGTGGAGCCGATCGGCGGCGCCGCCGACCGTACCCGCTGGCCGCTGGCCCCGAGCGGGACGAGCCTGTACTGGTCGGGCCTCAACAAGGGCAAGCGCGCCGTCGAGGTGGACCTGTCCCGCGAGGAGGGACGCGAGCTCGTCGCCGGCCTGATCGCCAGCGGGGGAGAGCGCGGAGGGATCGTGATCACGAACTCCGAGCGGTACCCGGAGCTGACCTTCGAGGCGCTGAGCGAGCGCCGCCCCGACGTGATCCACGTGCTGCTCACCGGCCGCCGGGACGGCGCGGCCGCGGTGGACTACACCGTCCAGGCGGCGACCGGCTTCCCCCTGCTGACCGGCCCGGAAGGCACGGCGGGGCCGGTGAACAGCGTCGTGCCCGCATGGGACGTCGCCGCCGGGCTCTACCTGGCGGTCGGACTGCTGGCGGCCGAGCGGCACCGGCTGCTGACGGGCGAGGGGCAGCAGGTGCGGGTCGCCCTGGAGGACGTCGCGCTGGCGACCGCAGGCAACCTCGGCCACCTCGCCGACGCGCAGCTCGGCGGCACGCCGCGGGAACGGGACGGCAACCACGTGTACGGCACCTTCGGCCGTGACTTCGCCACCGCCGACGGCGGGCGGCTGATGGTCGTGGCGCTGACCGCCCGGCACTGGCGCGACCTCCTGGCCGCGACCGGCCTCACCGAGGTGGTCTCCGCGCTGGCCTCGGCGCTCGGGGCGGACCTCGGCGAGGAGTCGGAACGCCATCGGCACCGCAAGGTGCTCGGCGAGCTGCTCGCGGGCTGGTTCGAGACCCGTACCCTGGCCGAGGCGGAGGCGGCGCTGCGGGCCACCCGCGTGCTGTGGTCGGCGTACCGGAGCTTCGCCGACCTCGCCGCCGGCGACGCGCGCCCGCTGCGGGAGAGCCCGCTGATGGCGCAGCTCACGCAGCCCGGCGTCGGCGCGCACCTGGCGCCGGGATCACCGCTGGTGATGGACGGGCAGCAGTCTCCCCCCGAGCCGGCGCCGCCCGTGGGCGGACACACCGGCGAGGTGCTGCGGGCCGAGCTGGGGCTGTCCGCGGCGGACCTCGCGGCGCTGGGGGACAAGGGCGTCATCCGGACGCGCGACATCGGGCGGGACACCGGATGACGCCACTGGTCGAGCAGGTCAGGGACGCGCGGACACTCCTGTTCGTCCCGGGGAACCGCCCGGAGCGGTTCGCCAAGGCCCACGCGTCGTCGCCGGGGCTCGTCGTCCTCGATCTCGAGGACGCGGTGCCGGCCGCGGACAAGGCCGATGCCCGCCGGCAGGTGACCGGCTGGCTGGCCGCGGGACACACCGGGGCGGTGCGGATCAATCCGCCCGGCACCCCGTGGCACGACGAGGACGTGCGGGCGGTCGCCGCGTACGGCTGCGCGGTGATGGTGCCCAAGGCCGAGGACGCCGGAGCGCTCCGGGACCTGGCCGGCCGGCTCGCCTGCCTGATCGCGCTGGTCGAGACCGCGCGCGGGGTGATCGAGGCACCGCGGATCGCGTCGGCGCCCGGCGTGGAGCGGCTGGCCTTCGGGAGCTTCGACCTGGCCGCGCAGCTCGGCGTCGCCCCCGATGATCGAGGCGCCCTGGCCTCCTCGCGCGGCGCCCTGGTGCTCGCCTCCGCCGCCGCCGGCATCGCCCCGCCGGTTGACGGCGTGACCGGCGACGTGCGCGACCCGGAGCCGCTGCGCGACGACGTCCGCCACGCCCGCCGGCTCGGCTTCACCGGAAAGCTGTGCGTCCACCCCGGTCAGGTCCCGGTGGCCGAGGAGGCGCTGCGGCCCGCCGACGAGGAGGTGCGCTGGGCGCGGTCGGTCGTCGAGGCCGGGGGAGCCGGCGGCGTCGTCGTTCTCGACGGGCGCATGGTGGACAAGCCCGTGGTGGACCGGGCCCGTCGGATACTGCGGACGAGCCGTCCGCGCACGAGCCAGGACAGAGTGGAGAGCAGTCATGAGCGCACTGACCGATGAGGAGCGGGAGATCGTCGCGCTGGCCGGCGAGTTCGTGGACGAGCGGGTGCGGCCGCGGGTGCGGGACTACGAGCCGGTGGACAAGTACCCGGCCGAGTTCATCGAGGAGATGAAGAAGCTGGGCTTCTTCGGCCTCCTGACGCCGGCGGAGTACGGCGGCGTGGACGTCGGCGCCGCGTGCTTCGCACGGGTGACCGAGGAGCTGGCCCGCGGCTGGATGAGCCTGGCCGGCGCCATCGGCGGACACTCGGTGATCACCTATCTGATCGGCACGTTCGGCACCCGGGAGCAGCGGGAGCGGTACCTGCCGCGGATGGCCGACGGCAGCGTCCGGGCGACGATGGCGCTCACCGAGCCGGGCGGCGGCAGCGACCTGCAGGCCATGCGCACGCACGCCGTCGCCGACGGCGGCGAGCTGGTGATCACCGGGTCGAAGACCTGGATCTCCAACGCCCGGCACTCGGGCCTGATCGGTCTGCTGTGCGTGACCGACCCGGACGCGAGCCCCGCGCACCGGGGGATGAGCGTGCTCCTCGTCGAGCCCGGCGACGGCCTGCACATCTCGAAGAACCTGCCGAAGCTCGGCTACCGCGGGGTCGAGGCGTGCGAGCTCGTCTTCGACGGGATGAGAGTCCCCGCGTCCGCCGTGCTCGGCGGCGAGCCGGACCAGGGGTGGGCGCAGATGATGCGCGGGCTGGAGGTCGGCAGGATCCAGGTGGCCGCGCGCGCGGTCGGCGTGGCACAGGCCGCGCTCGACGACGCGGTGAGGTACGCGCAGGAACGCGAGTCGTTCGGCAAGCCGATCTGGAAGCACCAGTCGGTGGGCAACCTGCTGGCCGACATGGCGACCAAGGTCCAGGCGGCGCGGCTGCTCACCGGGGACGCCGCCCGCCGGCTCGACGAGGGCGGCCGGGCCGACATGGAGGCCGGCATGGCCAAACTGTTCGCCTCCGAGGCCGCGATGCAGGTGACACTGGACGCCATGCGGGTGCACGGCGGATACGGCTACTCCAAGGAGTTCGACGTCGAGCGGTACTTCCGGGACGCCCCGCTGATGATCCTCGGCGAGGGCACCAACGAGATCCAGCGCAACGTCATCGCGGCGCAGCTGATCGCACGCAACAGAATCGGGTGAGAGAGTCATGACGCTACTCGACGGCAGGACGGCGGTCGTCACCGGCGGCGCCCAGGGCATCGGCCTGGCCATCGCCGAGGTCTTCGTCAAGGAGGGCGCCAGGGTGGTCCTCGGCGACCTCAACCTCGACGCCGCCGAGGCCGCGGCCAAGGAGCTGGGCGGCCCCGCGGTGGCCCGGGCGGCGCGGTGCGACGTCACGAACGCCTCCGACGTGGACGCCCTGCTCCGGACGGCCCTGGACGCCTTCGGCCCGCTGGACGTCATGGTGAACAACGCCGGGATCACCCGCGACGCGACGATGCGCACGATGACCGAGGACCAGTTCGACCAGGTCGTGGACGTCCACCTCAAGGGCACCTGGAACGGCACGCGCAAGGCGGCGGCGATCATGCGGGAGCGGCGGAGCGGCGCGATCGTGAACATCTCCTCGCTGTCGGGCAAGGTCGGCATGGTCGGCCAGACCAACTACTCCGCCGCCAAGGCCGGCATCGTCGGCCTGTCCAAGGCCGCCGCCAAGGAGCTGGCGCACCACGGCGTGCGGGTCAACGTCATCCAGCCGGGCCTGATCCGTTCGGCCATGACCGAGGCCATGCCGCGGAAGGCGTGGGACCAGAAGATGGCCGAGATACCGATGGGGCGCGCGGGCGAGGTGGGCGAGGTCGCCACCGTCGCGCTGTTCCTGGCCTCCGACCTGTCCTCGTACATGACCGGCACGGTGCTGGAAGTGACCGGCGGAAGATTCATGTGACGCCGATGGGCTGGGAACCGCACACCCTCACCACCACCGAGACGGTCGACCCGCATCCGGTGGCGGCGCTGTCCGCGCTGTTCGACGACGGCACGCCCGCGCCCGGCCCGGGAGACCCCCTGCCGCCGCTGTGGCACTGGCTCGCCCTGGCCCGCTGGCCCGCCTCCTCCACGCTCGGGGCCGACGGCCATCCGGCGCGCGGGACGTTCCTGCCTCCCGTCGAGCTGCCGCGCCGGATGTTCGCCGGCGGCGAGGTCGTCTTCCACGGCCCGCTCACGGTGGGCGGCACGGTCCGGCGTGAGGCGCGCGTGGAGTCGGTCACCGAGAAGTCCGGCCGCTCGGGGAAGCTGGTCGTCGTGGCCGTCGTCACCAGGCTGTACGACGAGGGCGACCGCCTGGCGATCGAGGAGCGGCAGGACCTCGTCTACCGGGACGTCCACCGGGACGTCCACCGGGGCGCGGGAGCCGTCGCCTCCTCCGAGGTCCCGGCCGAGCCGGCGGCCCGCCTGGCCCCCACCGGCGCCCCCCTCACCCGGGCGGGGGAGTGGGCCTGGGACCTCGCCACGGATCCGGCCCTGCTGATGCGGTTCAGCGCGGCGACGTCGAACCCGCACCGGATCCACTACGACTGGCCGTACGCCACCCGGATCGAGGGCTACCCCGGCCTGGTGGTGCACGGACCCCTGATGACGCTCGCCCTCGCGGAGGTCCTGCGCCTCGAAGGGCAGCACGCCCCGGTCTTCCGCATGCGGCACAGGAACCGCAGACCGCTCTTCTGCGGCCAGGCCGCGCGGCTGCTCCGGGTCGATGACGCCCCGCTCACCCTGGGCCTGTGCGGCCGGGATTCCGGCGAGCCCCGTACCACGTTGACGATCGAGTTCCAGGAAGGCGCCGGCCATGCGTGAAGCCGTCATCTGCGAGCCCGTCCGCACCCCGATCGGCCGCTACGGCGGGATGTTCAGGAGCCTGACGGCGGTCGACCTCGGGGTGACCGCCCTCAAGGGCCTCCTCGACCGCACCGGCGTCGCGCCGGAGGCGATCGAGGACGTCATCCTCGGCCACTGCAACGCCAGCGGCGAGGCGCCCGCGATCGGCCGGGTCGTCGCGCTCGACGCCGGCCTGCCCGTCACCGTCCCCGGCCTGCACCTCGACCGCCGCTGCGGCTCGGGCCTGCAAGCAGTGATCTACGCCGCCCTTCAGGTGCAGACCGGGGCGCACGACGTCGTCGCCGCGGGCGGCACCGAGAGCATGAGCAACGCCGCGTTCTACTCGCTCGACATGCGGTGGGGCGCCAAGAACGGCGTCGCGATCCACGACGGCCTCGCACGCGCCCGGCAGACCGCCGGCGGCAGGAGCCACCCCGTGCCCGGCGGCATGCTGGAGACCGCCGAGAACCTGCGCCGCGCGTACGCGATCCCGCGCGAGGAGCAGGACGAGCTGGCCCTCCTGTCCCACCGGCGGGCGGTCAGGGCCCAGGCGGACGGGATTCTGGCCGAGGAGATCATCCCGACCGCGGTGCGGGTCAAGGGCGGTGAGGCGATGATCGACACTGACGAGCACCCGCGCGCCGACACCTCGCTGGAGTCGCTGGGCAGGCTCAGGCCGATCCTGCTCGGCTCCGACCCGGAGGCCACGGTCACGGCGGGCAACGCCAGCGGGCAGAACGACGCGGCCGCCATGTGCCTGGTCACCACCCCCGAGCGCGCCGAGCGCCTCGGGCTGCGCCCCCTGGTCCGCCTCGTGTCGTGGGCCGTGGCGGGAGTCGAGCCGAAGACCATGGGCATCGGGCCGGTCCCCGCCACCGCGGCCGCCCTCGGCCGCGCCGGCCTGTCCCTGGCCGACATGGACCTCATCGAGCTGAACGAGGCGTTCGCGGCCCAGGCGCTGGCCGTCATGAGGGAGTGGAAGTTCGGCGAGAAGGACCTGGAACGCACGAACGTCCACGGCTCCGGCATCTCGCTCGGCCACCCGGTCGGCGCGACCGGCGCGCGGATGCTCGCGACGCTGTCCCGCGAGCTGCACCGGCGCCAGGCCCGCTACGGCCTGGAGACCATGTGCATCGGCGGAGGCCAGGGGCTGGCCGCCGTCTTCGAGCGGGTGACGGCATGACCGCGCTCGTCGTCTTCGCGTCCCTGGAGGAGGTGGAGAGCGCCCTCGGCCGCCCGATGGGGCCCAGTGCCTGGCTGGTCGTGGACCAGGAGCGCATCGACGCCTTCGCCGACGCCACCGGCGACCACCAGTGGATCCACGTCGACGCCGAACGGGCCGCCGCCGGACCGTTCGGCCGCACCGTCGCGCACGGATACCTGACCCTGTCGCTGATCCCCCACTTCGGTCAGCAGCTCTTCCGCCTGGACCTGGGGCAGGCGCGCGTCAACTACGGCGTCAACAAGGCACGCTTCCCCGCTCCCGTGCCCGCCGGATCACGCCTGCGCGCCCGGGCCAGCTTCGCCGAGCTGCGGGAGACCGCCGCGGGAGCCGCCCTCACGACGCGCTACACCATCGAGATCGACGGGGCACCGAAACCCGCCTGCGTCGCCGAGACCGTCACCCTCGTTCTCCCCGGCTGACGAACACTTCTGAGACACACGCCTGAGGATCGCCAGATGGAGCATGACCCGTCGAACCTCGCCCGCGCGCGTGCCGTCGTGGAGGCGCTGCGGGCCGTCGTCGGCGGAGCCGCCGCGCACCTCGCGTCCGCGCCGGAGGACGAGAGCCAGACCGTGGCCTACGACGTGGCCTCCATGTCCTCGGCGGTCGCCGCGGCGGGGGAGCTCCTCGCGTACGGCGCCGCCGGCCAGGCCGAGGCGGACCTCGCGCTGCTCTACGCCGCCGACGTCGCCGCGGACCTGGCCGGCCGCCTGACCGGCCGGGAGGCCCTGTGGGGCGCCGACCGGACGGCACTGGACGGCGTCGCCGCCCACGTCGCGGCGGGACGCGACCCCGCCTTCCTGGAGCGTGTGGCCGGACGGGTCCTGGACAGCCGCGAGGCCGGGCCGCGGCACCTGTCCGACGAGCTGCAGCTGGTCCGCTCCGCCTTCCGGGAGTTCGCCACCGACCGCGTGCTCGCCGCCGCCGGCCGGATCCACCGCGACGACGAGGACGTCCCCGCCGACATCATCGAGGGACTCGCCGGCATGGGCTGCTTCGGGCTGTCGATCCCGGCCGCGTACGGCGGCTACGCGGAGGGCGGAGCCGACGAGCTGCTGGGCATGGTGGTGGTGACCGAGGAGCTCTCCCGGGCCTCCCTCGGCGCCGCCGGCTCGCTCATCACGCGTCCCGAGATCATCGGCGCCGCGATCGCCCGAGGCGGCACCGAGGAGCAGAAACGGCGCTGGCTGCCGCCCATCGCCTCGGGGGAGAGGCTCTGCGCGGTCGCGGTGACCGAGCCGGACCACGGCTCCGACGTCGCCCGCATCACCACCACCGCGACCCGCGACGGCGACGCATGGGTCCTGAACGGCGTCAAGACCTGGTGCACCTTCGCCGGCCGCGCGCACCACCTCCTGGTCCTGGCCCGCACGGGTCCGGCCGGCCATCGGGGCCTGTCGCTCTTCGTGGTGGACAAGCCCTCCTTCTCCGGGCACGGATGGAGCCTCACCCAGGAGGGCGGCGGGTCCGTCGAGGGGCGGGCCATCCGCACGCTCGGCTACCGGGGCATGCACTCCTTCGAGGTCAGCTTCGACCGCTGGCGCGTTCCCGCGGCCGACCTGATCGGACAGGACGACGGCCTGGGCCGCGGGTTCTACCTGCAGATGCAGGCGTTCGCCAACGCGCGGCTGCAGACCGCCGCCCGCGCCGTCGGAGTCATGCAGTCGGCGCTCGAACTCGCAGTGGACCACACGCGGCAGCGGCCGGTCTTCGGCCGCCCGCTCGCCGGCCACCAGCTGACCCGCGCCAAGCTCGCCAGAATGGCGGCCTTGATCGTCGCCTGCCGGGCCTTCGCGTTCGCGGCGGCGCGGGCGGTGACGGCCGGAGACGGTCAACTGGAGGCCGCGCAGGTGAAGCAGCTCGCCTGCCGGGCGGCCGAATGGGTCACCCGGGAGGCGCAGCAGCTGCACGGCGGCTACGGATACGCGGAGGAGCACACCGTCTCACGGCTGTTCGTGGACGCCCGGGTGCTGTCCATCTTCGAGGGCGCCGACGAGGTTCTCGCCCTGCGCGTCATCGCCCGCCGGCTGGCGACGCCGCCGAGGACCTGACCGTCTCCCGCGGCCGGTCCCGCCAACGCTCGCGCCGCGACCCTCCGCGACGCGCCGGTCGTCACCGAGGTGGACCGCGACTTCGCCGGCGCGAGCCCGTTCATCGGTCTCGCCAGACCGGCGCCCGCTTCTCGGCGAAGGCGCGGGCGCCCTCCAGCGCGTCGGCGGACGCCGTCACAGCGGCCCACACCTTGCGCTGCTCCGCGAACGCCTCCTCGTCGGTGTAGCGCACCGACGAGGAGAGGATCTGCTTGGACGCGCGCACCGCGAACGGCGCGTTGGCGGCGATCCGCGCGGCCAGCGCCCGCGCTCCTTCGAGCGCGCCGCCCGGCTCGGTGAGCACGTTGACCAGCCCGTACGCGTGCGCCGTCGTCGCCGGCAGCGGGTCGCCGGTGAGCACCAGCTCCATGGCCACGTGGTACGGCAGCGCCTTGGCCACCCGCAACAGGCCGCCGCCCACCGCGATCAGGCCCCGCTTGACCTCGGGCAGCCCGAACGTGGCGTCCCGGGCCGCGACCACGAGATCGGCGGCCAGCGCCAGCTCGCAGCCGCCGGCGATCGCCCATCCCTCGACCGCGGTGATCAGCGGTTTGGCCGGAAGACGCTCGGTGATGCCGGCGAAGCCACGGCCCGGCAGGGCGGGCTTCTCGCCGCGCGCGAACGCCTTCAGGTCCATGCCGGAGCAGAAGGTGCCGCCGGCGCCGGTGAGGATCGCGACCAGCAGCTCCGGCCGCGACTCGAACTCGTCGATCGCGGCGGCGAGCTCGATCGTCGTCTCCAGGTCCACCGCGTTGCGCGCCGCGGGCCGGTCGATGGTGATGACCGCCACGCCGTCGGCGGACTCCATCAGCACGGTCTTCATGTCCGTGTTCATCTCCGTCCCCTTCAGAGGCCGATGGACTTGGCGACGATGGTCTTCATGACCTCGCTGGTGCCGCCGTAGATGCGGGTGACCCGGGCGTCGGCGTACATGCGGGCGATCGGGTACTCCAGCACGTACCCGTAGCCGCCGTGCAGTTGGAGGCACTTGTCGACGACCCGGGACTGCACCTCGGTGCAGAACAGCTTCACCTTGGCCGCGTCGGCCGCGCTCAGCTCGCCGGCGTCGTGCTCCTCCAGCGCGCGGTCCACCAGCGCCTGGCCCGCCTCCACCTCCGTGGCGCACTCGGCGAGCACGAACTTGGTGTTCTGGAAGCCCGACAGCGCCTTGCCGAACACGTTCCGCTCGGTCACGTACGCGACGGTGACCTCCAGCGCCGCCGTCGCCGCCGCCTGCGCGTTCACTGCGATGGACAGCCGTTCCTGCGCGAGGTTGTGCCCCAGGTACTCGAACGCGCGGCCCTCCTCGCCCAGCAGGTTCGCCGTGGGCACGAGGACGTCCTCGAAGGAGAGCTCGGCGGTGTCCTGCGCCTTGAGACCGATCTTCTCCAGGTTGCGGCCCACCGTGTACCCGTGTGACGGCGCCTCCACGACGAGGATGCTCAGGCCCGCCCGGCGCTCGCCCGACGGCGCGGAGGTGCGGGCGACCACGAGCACGAGGTCGGCGTTGACGGCCCCGGTGATGAAGGTCTTGGCCCCGTTGAGCACGTAGTGGTCCGCGTCGCGGGTCGCGGTCGTGGTGATGCCGGCCAGGTCTGACCCGGTGCCGGGCTCCGTCATCGCGATCGCGGTCATCAGCTCGCCGGAGGCCACCCCGGGCAGCCATCGCCGCTTCTGCTCCTCGTCGGCGTAGCGCAGCAGGTACGGCAGCACGATGTCGGTGTGCACCCGGATCGGGCCGAGGGCCGTCTTCGCGTGCGCGAGCTCCTCGTTCACCACGGCGTTGAACTTGAAGCTGCGCTGGCCGCCGCCCCCGTACTCCTCCGGGACCTGCAGGCCGAGGATGCCCAGCTCGCCCAGCGACCGGTACAAGTCGCGGGGCGCCGCCCCCGCCTTCTCCCATGCGGGGAAGAGGGGGACGACTTCCCGCGCCAGGAAGTCGCGGACGACGGCCCGGAACGCCTCGTGGTCCGCGCCGAAGATGGTGCGTCGCATATTCCTCCTTCGCCGGCAAGCCGTGTCCCTCCGGACTGAACTTGTCGGACGATCGTTAAGTAAGAGACGTGGGCCCGGCGGTGCCACGGTCCTCGTCGTGGTGCTGCGGCGTGCGTCTCAGCGGGCGGGCGGAGCGGGCGCGCCGGGGGAGTGGTGCTGCACGAGCGCGAGCGACAGGTGCACGTACCGCTCCACCAGGTCGCTGACGCGCATGTCGCCGTCCGGCTGGTACCACTGGGCGATCGCGTTGCACATCGCGAGGATCGCCCGCTGCGCCTCGTCGGGGTACGGCGTGACGAAGACGCCGCGCGCCACGCCGTCGGCGACGATCTCCCGCAGCAGCCGGGGGAGCGCGTCGCGCCGCTCGACGAACCGCTCCAGCCGCTCCGGCTCCAGATTCCGGATCTCCCGCAGGGCGAGCAGACTGTCGACCTGGCGCCGCACCCGGTACTCCACCGTGGCCCGCACGAAGGCCCCCAGCCGCGCCGCCGGGTCGTCCCCGGCGCTCGCCAGGGCCGTCTGGCAGCCGTGGAAGCAGTCGGTGAGCGCGTCCTCCAGCAGCGCGTGGAGCAGCTCCTGCTTGCCGGCGTAGTAGTGGTACAGGGCCGACAGGCTCACACCCGCGTCCTTGGCGATGTCCCGGATCGACGCGCCGTGGTAACCGCGTTCGGCGAAGATCTCGCGAGCCGACCGCATGATCGCGGCGAGCCCGTCACCCCGGGCCACCGCCCGGGGCTGCCGCTCCGCCGCCGCGCCGGCCGTGCCGCGTGTCGCCATCGTCACATCCTATTCCACACATCGAACGGTGATCATCCGTGCCGGGACAGCCGCCCGGCGCCCTACCCCGCCTTCACCTGGTACTCCTTGGCGAGGTCGGACACCTTGAAGCCCTCGACGAGTTTCATGCCGGCGTAGACGCCCTTGTCGGGGCGGTGGATCTGGCTCTCCCGCGAGGTCGGCTGCGCCGGGTCGGACAGGTCCAGCGCCGGCCCGAGCCCGTCCATGCTGAACCTGGTCACCTTGGTGCGGGCCGCGAGCACGCCCTTGCGCGTCAGGTCGCCGCACGTCCCACTGATGATCTTCGCCCACAGGTGGGTCGTCACGTAGGCGAGCACGACCGCGCCGCCCGACTCGGGCTGCTGCGCGCCGAACTTGGCCTTCCACTTGTCGGCGAGCTTCCGCACCGCGGGCGTGTCCGCGCTGAGGAGCCCGACGCCCGACACCCGGTAGTACTGCTTGAGCAGCGCCGGCGCGGCCGCCGTCG
This sequence comes from Nonomuraea sp. NPDC050733, assembly GCF_040654215.1. Taxonomy (NCBI): domain Bacteria; kingdom Bacillati; phylum Actinomycetota; class Actinomycetes; order Streptosporangiales; family Streptosporangiaceae; genus Nonomuraea; species Nonomuraea sp. NPDC050733. The sequence goes on from NZ_JBFAHO010000031.1 coordinate 41,493, forward strand.
ACAGCAGGCTCGTGGCGAACGTCGCGACGTTGCCCACGATCGGCACGTCCAGCCCGGCGGCCTGGGCCGCGCTGGCCACCGCCGCGGTCTGCTTCGCCGTGGAGTCGAGCAGGATCGCCTTGGCGCCGGCCGCCTTCACCGCGTTCACCTGGCTGGTGAGGTCGGCGTCGGTGGGCTTGATCTGCCGGCTCACCAGCTTCAGCCCCAGCTTGCCGGTGGCGAACGTGCTGCCCTTCAGGGTGTTCTCACCGATCTCTCCCTGCAGGTAGATGTGCCCGAGGGTGTCACCGCGCTTCAGCATGCCCTGGCGCACCATCCAGTCGACGCTGTTGACCGCCTGGACGTCGTACGTGGCGCCGACCACGATGAGATGCGGGTCGCCGAGCAGGGTGGGCGCGAACGCCGTCAGACCGACCAGCATGTCGTTCGCGGTGATCTTGTCGCGCAGCGCCGAGGTGATCGCCGAGCCGTAGACGTTGAGGAACCCGAGCACCTGCGGCGCGACCTCGTCGTAGGCCGTCACCGCCTTCTGCACGTCGTACGCGTGGTCCCGGACGACCAGCTCGATCTTCCGGCCGCACACGCCGCCGGCCGCGTTGATCTCGTCGACGGCGAACTGGCTGGCGGCGTTGCTGGTCTTGCCGGAGGTGGCGAACGCGCCGGACAGGTCCTGCAGCATGCCCAGCTTGATGACGGAGTCGCTGACTCCGGGGGCGGTGGCGGCGGTGCCCGAGGAGGTGGTGGCCTTGCTCGAGCACCCGGTGACGGCCAGGGCGAGGGCGAGGGCGGCCGCGGAGAGGCCGCGCGGACGGGACCGGTTCATGTGGTTCTCCTGGCGTGGAGGGGGTGGGGCGTGGGTTCAGTGCGCGGCCGGCCTGCGCCGGTTCCGGAGGGTGTGGACCAGGGCGCGCAGCCCGCCGGGCTGGGTCAGCATGACGACCACGACGAGCGCGCCGTAGACGAACTGCGCGGCGATGGACGCCTCCAGCCCGTCCTGGCCCGGCCCGGCGACGAGGGGCAGGACGTCCGCGTACCGGGACAGCACGATCGGCAGCGCGACCACGAAGGTGGCGCCGACGATCGCTCCGGACGTCGAGCCGAGCCCGCCCAGGATGATCATCGCGAGGAAGTCGATGGAGAGGTGGAGGTCGAAGTAGTCGGGGACCGCGCGCTGGAAGGCCAGCGCCGTCAGCACACCGGCGACGCCGGCGTACATCGAGGACAGGACGAACGCGGCCGCCTTGGTGCGCTGCACCCGCACGCCCATCGCGGCGGCGCCCACCTCGCTGTCGCGCATGAGGCGGAACGCCCGGCCGGGCCGGCCCCGCAGCACGTTGCGTGCCACCAGCGTCGCCACGACGGTCACCGCCAGGAACAGGTACCAGAGGCTCTCCACCGCCCCGAACGGCACGCCGAGCACGACGAGGCCCGCGGAGTCGGAGAAGGCGAACCCGCCCACCGCGAACGGCTCGACCGAGCGCCCGTCGTAGCCCCCGGTCACCGGCCGCAGGTTGAGCAGCAGGTGATGGCCGAGGAAGACCAGGCCCAGGGAGGCGATCCCGAGATAGATGCCGCGCAGGCGGCCGGCGACCGGGCTGAACAGCAGGCCGCACACACCGGCCAGCAGGGTCGCGAGCACACCCGCCACGAGCGGGGGCAGCCCCAGGCCGGTCAGGTGGCCCGCGTCGCCGCCGGCGAGGAACGCGTACCCGTACGTGCCGACCGCGACGAAGAACGCGTGGCCGAGCGACAGCTGCCCCGCGGCGCCGAACAGGATGGTCAGGCCGACCGCCCCGACCGCGGAGGCCATCGCGAACAGGCCGATGCGCAGCCAGAACGCGTCCACGTACAGCGGCAGCGCCAGCAGCACGACGATCGCGGCGCCCAGGGCGACGGCGGCGAGCAGCCGGTGCGGCAGCGTCCGCGCCGGCGCCGCCTTCGCCGCCGCGGGGCGGCCAGGTGCGAGGGTGTCCTCAGACACGGCTGAACTCCTTCGACCCGAACAGTCCGGACGGCCGCCACAGCAGCACGACGATCATCACGAGGTACGCCACGACGTCACCGACGCCGAGCCCGAGGAAGGCGAGCGCGTCCTGGTGGCCGGCCACGAGCACCTGGACGACCCCGACGATGAGCCCTCCCGCGATGGCCCCGCCGAGCGAGTCGAACCCGCCGATGATGGCCGCGGGGAAGGCGGCGATCGCGACGGACTCGATGCTCAGGCTGACGCCGGGGCTCGGGAACGAGGCCAGCCCGATGCCGGCCGCGGTGGCCAGCAGCCCGGCCAGCGCCCACGCGGTGGCGGAGACCCGGCGCAGGCGGATGCCCACCAGCGCCGCGCCCTCGGCGTCGGCGATGGACGCGCGCATCGCCAGCCCCCAGCCGGTCAGCGTGAGCAGCGCGGTGAGGCCGCCGATCAGCACCGGGACGGCCGCCACCGTGATGACGACCGTGAGCGGAAGGGTCAGCGGGCCGAGGCGGACCACGTGGCCGTCCCAGGGCGCGCCCAGCGGCAGCACCTGTTCGCCCAGGCGCCGGGTCAGCTCGGCGGTCAGCACGACGTTGAGGCCGATCGTGAGGATCGCCATCGCGTGGTGGTCGTGCCGGTCGACGCGGGCCATCAGCAGCCGCTCGGTCGCCAGCCCGAGCAGGCCGGCGACGGCGAGCCCGAGCAGCGCCGCCGCGGCGAACCCGATCCGCGGCTGGAGCGCGGCCACCACGTACACGCCGAGCAGCAGGAACGACGCGTGCGCGAAGTTGACCACCCGGGTGGCCTTGAAGACGATGACGAACCCGAGCGTGATCAGCGCGTACAGCAGGCCCAGGGAGACGCCGTTGACGAGCAGCTCCAGCAGACGGGTCATCGGGGCGTCCTCTCCGCCTCGGGGCCGGCCAGGGGCCCGGCGGGCTCTTCCGGTGCGCCGAGGTAGGCGCTGACCACGGTCGGGTCCCGGCGCACCTCGTCGGGTGCGCCCTCGGCGACGACCCGGCCGAAGTCGAGCACCGTGATGCGGTCGGCGATCGACATGACCACGCCCATGTCGTGCTCCACGAAGACCACCGTGAGGCCGAGGGCCTCGCGTGCCGCCAGGACGAGCCGCCCCAGCTCCCGGCTCTCCGCGGTGTTCAGGCCGGCGACCGGTTCGTCGAGGATCAGCAGGCGCGGCTCCATGCAGAGCGCCCTGGCGAACTCCAGGCGCTTGAGGTCGCCGTAGGCCAGCAGCCCGGCGGTGGCGTCCAGCCGCGCCGAGAGGCCGACGAACGCGGCGATCTCCCGCACCCGCGCCTCGTGCCGCCGCTGCTCGCGGCGGCCCAGCCACAACGCGGTCGCGACCAGGCCGGCGCGGGTCAGCCGATGCCGCCCGACCAGCAGGTTGTCCAGCACCGACTCCCGCGGCGAGACGACGATGTTCTGGAACGTCCTGCCGACCCCCAGCGCCGCCACCCGGTCCGGCCGCAGCCGGGTCACCTCGTGCTCGTCGAGCAGGATGCGCCCGCCGGTCACGGGGTAGATGCCGCACAGCGCGTTGAGCAGCGACGACTTGCCCGCTCCGTTGGGGCCGATGACCGCGTGCACCGTGCCCGGCTCGACGGTGAACGACACCGAGTCCAGCGCCGGCAGGCCGCCGAACGTGACGCTCACCGCGTCCACGGCCAGACGGGGCGGGCTCATCCCGCCCACCGGGCCAGCTCGGGCGTGGCCTGACCTTGCCCCTGACCTGGCCGCGCGTTCCCGGCCGTGTCTCCGCCCGCGCCTTCGCCCGCGTCCGCGCCCAGATCCGCGCCCAGATCCGCGCCCAGGTCCGCGCCCAGGTCCTCGCCCAGGTAGAGCCGGCGGACCTCGTCGCTGCGGGAGAGCTCGCCGGCCGGTCCGCTCAGCACCACCCGGCCCAGCTCCAGCACGTACGCCCGATGGGCGACGGACAGCGCCATCGCCGCGTTCTGCTCGACCAGGAGCACGGGCACGCCCTCGCGGCTGATCTCGCGTACGGTCTCGCCGATCTGCTTGACCAGCAGCGGTGCCAGACCGAGCGACGGCTCGTCCAGCAGCAGGAGCTTCGGCTGGGACATCAGCGCGCGGGCGATGGCCAGCATCTGCTGCTCGCCGCCGGACAGCGTGCCGGCGCGCTGCCGGCGCCGCTCGGCGAGCCGGGGGAACATCTCGAACATCTGGCGGCGCGTGCGCGCCCGTGCCTCCCGGGAGCGGACGGTGACGGCGCCCGCGTCGAGGTTCTCGTCGACGGTGAGCGCCCCGAACACGTGCCGTCCCTCCGGAACCTGCACCAGCCCGCCGGCCACGGCGGTGGCGGGGTTCGCTCCGGCGATGTCCCGCCCGAGGAAGCGGATCGCCCCGGCGGCGACCGACCCTCCGTGTAACGGCAACGTGCCCGAGACGGCACGCATGAGGGAGGTCTTGCCCGCGCCGTTGGCGCCGAGCAGCGCGACCACGCCCGCCTCGGCGACCGTGAGGCCGACCCCGTGAAGTACCGGCTCGCGTGCGCCGTAGCGGACGACGAGCCCTTCGATGTCGAGCATCCGGCCTCCTTGCTGTGCCGAGCCGTGCAGCGACTGTTCGTTCCGTGCCGATTGCCACTATCGGACGTTCGTTAAGTACGCGTAATGTAGGTGAGCGATGTCACACGCGTCAACAGACGGCGAGATCCTGGAGGTTCGCTATGCGGATCGGCACGACCCTCGGCTACAGCGGTGGTTTCCAGCAGGCGGCGGCGAGTCTGCGCGACCTCGAAGCCGCCGGGGTGGAGATCGCCTTCGTGGCAGAGGCCTACTCCTTCGACGCCGTGAGCCAGCTCGGGTACCTCGCGGCGGTCACGGACCGGATGCGGCTGGCCTCGGCGATCCTGCCGATCTACACCCGGACGCCGTCGCTGCTCGCGATGACCGCGGCCGGGCTGGACCACGTCTCCGACGGCCGGTTCACGCTCGGCCTCGGCGCGTCCGGGCCGCAGGTCGTCGAGGGCTTCCACGGCGTGCCGTACGACGCGCCGATCGCCCGGACCCGCGAGATCGTGGAGATCTGCCGCCAGGTGTGGAGGCGCGAGGAGGTCGTGCACCAGGGCGAGCACTACGAGCTTCCGCTGCCGGCCGGGCGGGGGACCGGGCTGGGCAAGCCGCTGAAGCTCATCAACCACCCGGTGCGCGAGCGCATCCCGATCATGCTGGCCGCCATCGGTCCCAAGAACGTCCGGCTGGCCGCCGAGATCGCCGAAGGTTGGCTGCCGATCTTCGTGCATCCCGGCATGCTGCGTGAGGTGTGGGGGCCGTCGCTCGACGCCGGGCAGGCCCGCCGTGACCCGAGCCTCGGCCCGCTGGACATCGTGGTCACCATGGGCCTGGCCATCGGCGACGACGTCGAGTACCTGCTCGACCGGGGGCGACCGCAGCTCGCGCTCTACATCGGCGGGATGGGCGCCCGGGGCAAGAACTTCTACAACGACCTCGCCCGCCGGTACGGCTACGAGCGCGAGGCCGAGCTCGTCCAGGAGCTCTACCTGTCGGGGCGCAAGCGTGAGGCGGAGGCCGCGGTGCCGGAGGACCTGCTGCGCGCCACGTCGCTCGTCGGCCCGAAGGAGTACGTGGCCGAACGGGTCGCCGAGCTCCAGGAGTGCGGCATCACCACGGTCAGCGTGAAGCCCCTCGCGGACGACGCGGCCGAGCGGGTCGCCGCGATCGAGCAGCTACGGGACCTCATGCCCTGACGTCACCACCACACGGCCCCGGGAGCCACCGGGAGCCGGGCGGCGTCAGGGCCGCTCGGCGGTGAAGATGGCGGTGCCCGGGATGTGCCGGCCGCGCAGCGGGCTCCAGCCGCCCCACACTCGCTCGTGGCCCTCCGGCCACTCCGGCTCCAGCAGCCCGGTCACGCTCAGCCCGGAGGCCACGACCAGGCCCACCCAGTCGCCCATGGTGCGATGGTGCTCGACGTACGTGGGCACGCCGTCCTCGTCGCTCTCCACGTACGGCGTGCGGTCGAAGTACGACCGGTCGGACGTCAGCCCGCGCGGCCCCGGGTCGTCGGGGAAGGCCCACCGGATCGGATGACTCACCGAGAACACGAACCGCCCGCCGGGCCGCAGCACCCGGCGCACCTCCCGGAACACCGCCGCCGGGTCGGCCACGAACGGCAGCGCGCCGAAGGCCGAGCACGCGAGATCGAACGACCCGGCGGCGAACGGCAGCGCCTCGGCGTCGGCCTGAACCACCGGCACCGGCACACCGGTCTCCATGTCGATGCGCCGGGCATGGCGGAGCTGGCGGTGCGACAGGTCGAACGCGGCCACCTCGGCGCCCTGCGTCACCAGCCAGCGCGCGCACTGGGCCGCGCCGCAGCCGATCTCCAGCACCCGCCGCCCGCGCACGTCGCCCAGCAGGCCCGCCTCGGCCTCGTCGAGGCCCTCCGGGCACCAGACGAACCCGGTGTCACGCAGGAAGTCGCCGTGCTCGACCTGGTAGTCGTCGGCGTTGCCGTCCCACCAGCCGCGGTTGGCCCGTGACGAGGAGGACGGCATCTAGCGCATCTTGGGGCCGCGCGGCATCCGCGAGCCCTTGGGCATCGGGCCCTTGGGCATCGGAACGTTCTTCGGCAGCGACCGCAGGCGGTCCTTGACCTCGTTGACCGCGGGCTTCTTCAGGTTGCGCGGCAGCTTCATGATGTGGCGCTGCAGCTTCGACAGCGGCACCTGGCCCTCGCCGTCACCGCACTGGATGTCGTAGATCTCGATGCCCAGCACCACCCGCGCGACCCGCTTCTTCTCGGCGGCCAGCATCCGCGCCACCCGGTTGCCCGGGCCCTCCGACACCAGCACCACGCCCGGGTAGCCGACCACCATGTGCACGAGGTCCTGGTCGCGGTTGACCGCGATGGCCGGGGTGACCTGCCAGCTGCCGCGCATGCCCTGCAGCACCGCCGCGCCCGCGCCGGTCTGGCCGTGCAGGATGGAGTACTGGGCCCGCTGGGCGAGCTGGCCGAAGACGACCAGGCCCACGGTGAGCCCCAGCATCACGCCGAGGAACACCGAATACCACAGGAAGCCCGTGACCATGCCGATCACGACGACCACAGCGAGCGTGCCGATCGCCGACAGGAACACGATCGGCAACCCCTTGGGGTTGGCCTGCTGGATGACCTGCGCGATCATGCGGAGCTGCTTGATGCGCCCCGGCTTCTCTGGGTCCACGGACTTCGCCATGTTCGCAAGGATACAAACCAACCGGTCCTGAAAGGAAAACGTGACCTTACCGGCCAGGACACGGCGCGGCGCCCCCCACCGGGAGGCGCCGCGACAACCCGTGCGTCAGGCGCTCTGCCGCGCCTCGATCGCCTGCTGGTAGAGCCGGCCCGCGCGGTACGACGAGCGCACCAGCGGCCCGGACAGCACGCCGGCGAAGCCGATGGCCTCGGCCTCGGCCTGCAGCTCCACGAACTCCTCCGGCTTGACCCACCGCTCCACCGGGTGGTGGCGGGGGGTCGGGCGGAGGTACTGGGTGATGGTGAGCAGGTCGGTGCCCGCCGCGTGCAGGTCGCGCATGGCCTCGACGACCTCCTCGCGCGTCTCGCCCATGCCCAGGATCAGGTTGGACTTGGTCACCAGGCCCGCCTCGCGCGCCATGGTGATCACCGACAGGGACCGCTCGTAGCGGAACGCCGGCCGGATCCGCTTGAAGATCCGCGGCACGGTCTCGACGTTGTGCGCGAACACCTCGGGCTTGCTGGAGAAGACCTCCTCCAGCTGCCCGCGGTCGCCGTTGAAGTCCGGCACCAGCAGCTCGACGCCGCAGCCGGGCAGCAGGGAGTGGATCTGCCGCGCGGTCTCGGCGTACAGCCAGGAGCCGCCGTCGGGCAGGTCGTCACGGGCCACGCCGGTCACCGTGGCGTAGCGCAGGCCCATCTGCTGGACCGACTCGGCCACGCGGCGCGGCTCGTCCCGGTCGTACTCCTTGGGCTTGCCCGTGTCGATCTGGCAGAAGTCGCACCGGCGCGTGCACTGGTCGCCGCCGATGAGGAACGTCGCCTCGCGGTCCTCCCAGCACTCGTAGATGTTGGGGCAGCCCGCCTCTTCGCAGACCGTGTGCAGGCCCTCCCGGCGCACGAGCGATTTCAGCTCGGTGTATTCGGGGCCCGTCCTCAGCTTGGTCTTGATCCACGGGGGCTTGCGCTCGATAGGGGTCTCGGCGTTGCGCACCTCCAGGCGGAGGAGCTTTCGGCCTTCAGGAGCAACGGTCACCAGCCCAGCTTACGTCTCGCCGGGACCTGGACCACGCCAGGGGTGGATTCCCGCGGGGGGTATCAGGCGATCAGGCCGAACCCGCGGATCGCCCGGGTGTAGTGCCGCAGCAGCTCGTCGTCGATCCGGTGCGACTCGGCCGCGCCGAGCAGCTCCGAGCCCGCGTCCGAGCCCCGGCCAGAGCCCCGGCCAGAGTCCCGGCCCGAGTTCTGGCCGGAGCCCTGTTCCCGGCCCTGTTCCCGGCCCTGTTCGGGGCCCGCGGACGGCAGCGCGGCCCGCGCCAGCGCCTGCTCCCGGATGGCCGGCACGCTCTCCCCGCGCAGCGCCGCGGCCTGCATCGGCGCCAGGTACCGGCCGCTCGCCAGCAGCCCGCGCACCTCCGCGAGGTCGCGCGCCGGCACGACCCGCCGCGCCAGGTCCTCGCGCCGCCGCTCGACGCGGCCCGCGTCCGCCCGCGCCAGCCGGGTCAGCCCCCGCTCCAGCAGGAGCAGCGGGCTCCCCAGCACCCGGCCGAGGAGACGGCCCAGCAGCCCGGCCGCCTCGTACCCGGTACCCGGCTGGTGGAGCGGGCCGAGCGACGAGGCGAGCACCTTCGTCTGCGCCTCGTGCCGCACCTCCAGCGGCGCCGCGCCCAGGAGCGCCTCGCGCCACTCGCCCAGCGTCGCCAGCGCGCCGTCCACGACCAGCTCCTCGACCGTGGGCGTCTCCGCGTACGCCAGGGCCAGCGCCGCCGCCCGCTGCCGGGGCGACAGGGCCAGCCACAGCGGCAGCCCCACCACGAGCACGGGCCTGCGGAACGGGCCGACCCGCAGCAGACGGGAGACCGGGTCGAGGTCGCGCACCGCCACCTCACGCGGGCGCGGCCCGCCGGCCCGGTCCGCCACCCGCTCTGCGAGGCCGTACAGCTCTGCGGCGGCCTCGCGGCCGAGGACCTCGGCGTCGGCCGGCAGCCGCCCGCCCAGCCGGGGACGCAGCATCCAGCCGAGCGCCACCAGCACGCCGCCCACCAGCCAGCCGAAGACCATCTCGGCGTTGACGGCGGCGATCCACACCCCGGTCACGACGAAGGCGAGAGTGACGGCGTGTACGAGGACCGCGAGGAGAAGAGTGATCAGCCGGTTCACGGCCTGAGCGTAGACGCCCGTCCCGTCCCCGGCCATCCCCTTCGCGGCACCGGGGCCGCTACTTCCGCATGAGGTCCTCTTCGTGCAGGTCGAACGGCTGCATGCCGAGCGACTCCGCCAGCCGCTTCTCCGCGATCGGCATGACCTCGTCCACCACGATCCGGCGGCCCGTCTCCGCCGACAGCGACGTCACCCCCACGTCGGGGATGCCGCACGGCAGGATCCGGTTGAACCAGCGCGGGTCGTTGGCGCAGTTGAGCGCGAACCCGTGCATCGTGACGCCGCGCGACACCCGGATGCCGACCGCGCCGATCTGCCGGTCGGGCACCCCCAGACCGGGATCGCCCGACGCCCACACGCCGGCCCGGCCGCTCACCCGGCGGGCGACGACCCCGAAGTCGGCGCAGATCTGGATCATCGCCTCCTCCAGGCGGCACACGTACGTCGTCACGTCGCCGATCGCCACGATCGGGTACGCGACGAGCTGGCCAGGACCGTGCCAGGTGACGCGCCCGCCCCGGTCGACGTCGATCACCGGCGTGCCGTCGGCCGGCCGCTCGTGCGGCGCGGCGCGCCTGCCGGCCGTGTAGACCGGAGCGTGCTCCAGCAGGAGCACCGTGTCGGTCAGCTCGCCGGCGACCCGTTTGCCGTGCACCTGGCGCTGCAGCGCCCAAGCCTGCTCATAGGGGACGTCGACACCGAGGCGGACGATGGCGAGTGGGAGGGGATCGACCCCGTGCCTGGGGCGCATGGGTCCATTGTGCCGTTCCGTCACCCTTGAAGGGTAATTCAGGAGGTCAGCAGGCGCGGCTCGATCCTGAACTCCTTCACCCCGCCGTCGCCGTCGTGCTCGACCCGGTAGGCGTACGCGCCGGGCCTCGTGCTGACCGCCTGGATGAACTCGGTGCCCACGTAGTGCAGCCCCACGCCCTCGTCGGCCGCGTAGCCGCCGGGCATCTCGCCGCTGGCCACCGAGCCCTGGAGAAGCGCGCGCCGCTGCGGATCGGAGTCGTAGTGCACCCCGCACGCGTAGGGGAGCAGGGCCAGGCCGTCGGCCCACACCCGCAGCTCCGGCCCGAAGGAGTCGGTGTTGCCGCCGACGTGCCAGCACAGGGCGCCCGCGCTCTGCCCGGACAGCACCACCCCGGCCCGCCACGCCTCCTCGAAGGCCTCGTCCAGGCCGTGCAGCCGCCACAGCGCCATCAGGTTGGCCACGCTGCCGCCGCTGACGTAGATGACGTCCTGCTCCAGGATCCAGGCCCGGGGATCGGCGACGTTGGGCATGGGGAAGACGGTCAGGTGGCTCACCTCGACGTCCCACCCGGCGAACGCCCCGTACATCTTCAGCAGCCAGTCGGCGTCGTCGCCCGTCGCGGTGGCCAGCAGGCCCAGGCGCGGCCGGTCCTGACCGGTCAGGTCGAGCGCGTAGCGCAGCAGCGGGCTCGCCTGGAGGAAGCCGTGGCGCTCGGTCGGAACGAACGATCCGCCGCCGATGGCTAGGATGTGCGACTGCCCTGACCTGCTCATGCCGGTGCCTCCCCTAGGTGCCGATGCTGCGACGAACAGCACCCTAGAGTACGGCGCGCAGCGCCTCGTCGAGACTGGTATGGGCGAAGCCGTACCCGGTGTCCTCCAGCCGGCGCGGCAGGACGCGGTGCCCGGGCAGCAGCGCCTCCCGGGCGAACTCCCCGATCCCCAGGCTGAGCGCGAACGCCGGCACCGGCATCGGCACCGTGCCCTTGCGCAGCGCCTTGCCCAGGGTCCGCGTGAACGCCTCGTTGGTGACAGGCGCGGGCGAGGTGAGGTTCACCGGGCCGGACGCCTCACGGTGGTCCAGGACGTGCAGCACCGCGCCCACCCAGTCGGTCTCCGAGATCCACGACCAGTACTGCCGGCCCGAGCCGAGCGGGGCGCCGAGCCCCATCCTGAAGATCGGCAGCATCCGGCCGAGCGCGCCGCCCCGCCGGCTGAGCGCCAGCCCGGTGCGCAACTGCGCCGTCCGGACCCCCAGCGACTCCGCCTCCCTGGCCTCGCGCTCCCAGCGACCGCACAGCTCCGCCAGGAACCCCCGTCCCTGACCCGCGCTCTCGTCGATCGGCCGGTCGCCCGTGTCGCCGTAGAAGTCCACCCCGGAGGCCGACAGCAGCGCCTCAGGCGGCCGGGACAGCCCTCTGAGGGCCGCCACCAGGGTGCGGGTGCCCTCGATCCGGCTGCGGACCAGCTCGCGCTTGTAGGCGGGGCTCCAGCGCCGGTCGCCGATGGGCGCCCCGGCGAGATGGACCACCGCGGTGGCGTCCTCCAGGGCCGTGGGATCCAGCACGCCCGCGGACGGGTCCCAGAACCGCTCGTCCGGGCCCGCGGGCGGGCGGCGCACCAGCGCGACGACCCGGTCGCCCCGCTCCCTCAGGGCCCCGGCCAGCGCACTGCCCAGCAGCCCCGACGCCCCGGTCACGATGATCGCCATCAACCCACCCTACGCCGAGCCCTCGCCGGTCACGGAGCAGCACGCCGGGGGTGTACCGGCCCCGCCAGGCGGGAGTGTCTCCGATGCCGGGTTCAGGTCTCGTCCACGGGGCCGGGTCGTCCACGGTGACGGGCAAGAGTGGCGGCGTCACGGCGGTCCGCCACCACCCGGTCAGCGGGCGTCCTCCTGGAGGCCCTCAGCCCCGTGCGGCGGGTGGCGGCCGGCTCGGCCGTGCCGTGACTCCGTGAAAAAGGCCCGGACGGAAAGAATCCGTCCGGGCCTCTACCCGAATCAGGCCAGGCCGAGCTGGGCCTCGAAGCGGCCCTCCTCCAGACGGCGCTTGACCGTCGTCAGGAAGCGGGCGGCGTCGGCGCCGTCCACCAGGCGGTGGTCGTACGTCAGCGCGAGGTACACCATCGAGCGGACCGCGATGACCTCGCCCTCCGGAGTGTCCACCACCACGGGACGCTTGACGACGGCGCCGGTGCCCAGCATGCCGACCTGCGGCTGGTTGAGGATCGGCGTGTCGAACAGGGCGCCGCGGCTGCCGGTGTTGGTCAGCGTGAACGTGCCGCCGGTGATCTCGTCGGGCGTCACCTTGTTGGCGCGGGTGCGCTCGGCCAGGTCTGCCGTCTTACGGGCCAGCCCGGCGAGGTTGAGGTCGCCGGCGTTCTTGATGACCGCCGCGATCAGGCCGCGCTCGGTGTCGACCGCGATGCCCAGGTGCTCGACGTCGAAGTACGTGACCTCCATGGTCTCGTTGTTGATCGTCGCGTTGAGCTTGGGGTGCTGCTTGAGCGCCTCGATCGCGGCCATCTCGAAGAACGGCATGAACGACAGCTTGACGCCCTCGCGGCGCAGGAACTCGCCCTTGGCCTGGTCACGCAGCCGGGCGATCTTGGTGACGTCGACCTCGACGACCGTGGTGAGCTGCGCCGCCGTCTGCAGCGACTCGACCAGCCGCTTGGACATGGTCTGCCGCAGGCGCGACATCTTCTCGGTGCGGCCGCGCAGCGTGGTGTCGACCTCGACGGGCTCGGGCGCCGCGGCCGGGGCCTGCGCCGCCGGGGCCTGGGCGGCCGGAGCCGCGGCGGCCGGCTGGGCGGCGGGGGCCTGGGCGGCCGGCTGGGCCTGCTCGCGCTGCGCCTTGGCGGCCTCCAGCACGTCCTGCTTGCGGATGCGGCCGCCGACGCCGGTGCCGGTGATCGACTCCAGGTCGACGCCGTGCTCGTTGGCGAGCTTGCGCACCAGCGGCGTCACGTACGGGCTCTCACCCGTGGACGGGGCGGCGGGCTCGGCCGGAGCCTGCGCCTGCGGCGCCTGCGGAGCCGGGGCCTGAGGCGCCGGGGCCTGCGGAGCCGGAGCGGGGGCCGGCGCGGGCGGGGCCTGCTGCGCCTGCGGGGCCGGAGCCGGCTGCGGCGGAGCGGCCGGCTGGGCCGGCGCGGGCTGCGGGATCGACGAGGCCGGGGCGGGCTCCGGCTCGGGCTGCGCGGCGGGGGCCGGAGCCTCCTCCTGCGCGGGGGCGGCACCGCCGGCCTGGCCGTTCTCGTCGATGATGGCCAGCTCGGCGCCGACCTCGACGGTCTCGTCCTCCGCGACGACAATCTTGGTGATGACACCCGCGGACGGCGACGGGATCTCGGTGTCGACCTTGTCGGTCGACACTTCGAGGAGCGGCTCGTCGGCCTCGACGCGCTCGCCCTCCTTCTTCAGCCAACGGGTTACCGTGCCCTCGGTGACGCTCTCGCCGAGCTGGGGCATCTGTACGGAGACCGGCATCGTTATCTTCTCTCGCGTTCTGATCTCGAGGGCTGGACTAGTTGTGAACGTGCAGCGGCTTGCCGGCCAGTGCCAGCATCGCCTCACCCATGGCCTCGGACTGGGTCGGGTGTGCGTGGATGAGCTGGGCGACCTCTGCGGGCAGCGCCTCCCAGTTGTAGATCAGCTGACCCTCGGTCACGAGCTCGCCGATCCGGCGGCCCACCATGTGGACGCCGACGACGGGCCCGTCCTTCTGGGCGATGACCTTGACCGCTCCCGCGGTGCCGAGGATCTGGCTCTTCGGGTTGCCCGCGAGGTCGTAGACCTGCTCCACGATCTCGATGCCGCGCTCGGCGGCCTGCGCGGACGTGATGCCCACCGAGGCGACCTCGGGGTCGGAGTAGGTGATGCGCGGCACTCCGGCGTAGTCGATGGGCGGCGGGTTGAGGCCGGCGATGTGCTCGGCGACCATGATGCCCTCGGCGAAGCCGGCGTGGGCCAGCTGCAGGGTGGGGATCAGGTCACCGATCGCGTAGACGCCGGGGACCGACGTGCGGCAGTGCTCGTCCACCACGACGGCGCCGCGCTCGATCGTGATGCCGGCCTCCTCGAAGCCCATGCCCGCGGACACCGCGCCGCGGCCGACCGCGACGAGCAGCACCTCGGCGTCGAGGGTCTTGCCGTTGGCCAGGGTGACCACCACGCCCGTGTCGGTGGTCTTGGCGCTGTCGAAGAAGACGCCCAGCTCGTACTTGATGCCGCGGCGGCGGAAGGCCCGCTCCAGCAGCTTGGAGCTCGACTCCTCCTCGGTGGGCAGCAGGTGCGGCAGCGCCTCGACGATCGTGACCTCGGCGCCGAACGAGCGGTAGACGCTGGCCAGCTCGACGCCGATCACACCGCCGCCCAGCACGACCACGGAGGCCGGGACGTGGTCCATGGTCAGCACGTGCTCGCTGGTGATGACGCGCTCGCCGTCGATCTCCAGGCCGGGCAGGGAGCGGGGCGCGGAGCCGGTGGCGAGGACGAGGCTGGCGCCCTCGTACACCTCCGAGCCGACCTGGATCGCGCGCTCCCCGACGAGACGGCCCTCGCCCTCGACGATCGTCACGCCGGCGCCCTTGAGCAGGCCCTGCACGCCCTTCCAGGCGCGGGTGACGATCTTGTCCTTGAACGCGTGGACGCCGGGGACGTCGATGCCGTCGAAGCGCGCCTTGACGCCGAACGTCTCGCTCTCGCGGGTCTCGTCGGCGACCTCGGCGGAGTGCAGCAGAGCCTTGGTGGGGATGCATCCCCGGTGGAGGCAGGTGCCGCCGATCTTGTCCTTCTCGATCAGGGCGACGGACTTGCCCAGCTCGGCAGCCCTCAGCGCGCAGGCATAGCCGCCGCTGCCGCCACCTAGGACGACGATGTCGTAGGCCACAGGAAGGCTCCTTGTCGGGGTGTTCGTGATGCCGTCATCTTTTCATTTGTTTCAGATGCTCGCGTGCCGCTCGGCCAGTCCGATCAGGGTCCGGGTGATGGCGCCCGTGCCGCCCTTGGGGACGTAGCCGTACGGCTCGCCCTTGTTGAAGGCGGGGCCGGCCATGTCGATGTGCGCCCAGCGCACCCCGTCGGGCACGAACTCCTTGAGGAAGATGCCCGCGGCCAGCATGCTGCCCCAGCGCTCGGGCTGGAGGTTGGCGATGTCGGCGATCGGCGAGTCGAGGCCCTTGCGCAGCTCCTCGGGCAGCGGCATGCCCCAGGCGCCCTCGCCGGCGGCCGTCGCGGCCTCGACGACGAGCTCCCGGACGGCGTCGTCGTTGGCCATGACGCCGGCCGTGCGCCAGCCGAGGGCGACGATCTGCGCGCCGGTGAGCGTGGCCACGTCCACGATCAGGTCGGGGGAGTCCTCGGCGGCGCGGGCGATGCCGTCCATGAGCACCAGGCGGCCCTCGGCGTCGGTGTCGAGCACCTCGACGGTCTTGCCGCTGTAGCTGTGGATGACGTCGGAGGGGCGCTGCGCGGTGCCGCTCGGCAGGTTCTCGGCCAGGCAGAGGTAGCCGACGGCGTTGACCGGCAGGCCCAGGCGGGCGATGCCGAGCAGCGCGCCGAAGACGGCCGCCGCGCCGCCCATGTCGGACTTCATCCAGTCCATGGACGCGGACGGCTTGAGCGACAGGCCGCCGGAGTCGAAGGTGATGCCCTTGCCCACGAACGCCAGCGTCTTGCCCGCGTCGGGGTGGGTGTAGGAGAGGCGGACGAGCCGCGGCGGGTTGGCCGAGCCCTGGCCGACGCCGACGAGGCCGCCGTAGCCGCCGTCCTTGAGCTGCTTCTCGTCGAGCACCTCGACCGCCAGGCCGGCCTTCGCGGCCGCCTGCTCGGCGATCTCGGCGAACTTCCCCGGCCACAGGTCGGAGGGCGGGGTGTTGACCAGGTCGCGCACCAGGGTGACGGACTCGGCGAGGGCGGTGACCCGCTCCGCGATCCGCCCGGCCTCCTCGGCGGGGAGCGGGGACAGCACCTCCAGCTCGGCCACGGGCGCCTTGGCGCCCTCGCCGGTGCGGTAGCGGCTGAAGCCGTACGCGCCGAGCAGCGCGCCGAGGGCGACGGCCTCGGCGTCGGCGGCGGACTCGGCGGGCAGCGCGAGCGCGGCGCGCGCGGTGCCGGCGAGGGAGCGGGCGGCGGCGCCGGCCGCGCGCCGCAGGGTCTCCGCGTCGTCCTTGCCGGACGCCTCGTCACCCAGGCCCACCGCGACCAGCAGCGGGGCGGTGATGGCGCCGAAAGTGGGGACCTTGGCGATCTCGCCGGGCCGGCCGCTGAAGCCGGCGGCGGTCAGGGAGGCGGCGAGCTTGCCCCCGAAGGCCGCGTCTAGCGCGTCGGCGCTCGTGACGGGGCGGGGGGCTTCGGAGCCGGACCGGAACCCGACGATCAGCGCGTCGGTGTCGAAAGAGACGGGATCTGCTGAGTTCAGCCGCACAGTGGTCACGTAAACGGACTCTATCGAGGGTTCCGAGGTACTCACAAACAGGGGTTCATCCCACCAATCAGCGGTGATGGAATGGTGCTAGCATCATTGGCACTATGTTGCTGACACTGGACCTCAACGACGCCCGGCCCCTGCACGAGCAGGTGGCGGCGGCCATCCGCCGGGCCATCGGCGAGGGCTCGTATGCCCCGGGAGACCGGCTGCCGCCGGCCCGTGACCTGGCTCTGGCGCTCGGCATCAACACCAACACGGTGCTGCGCGCCCTGCGCGACCTGCGCGACGAGGGACTGCTGGAGTTCAGGCGGGGACGGGGCGTCAGCGTCGCCGGCGCCGCCGGCGGCCGGGCCCTGCTGGTCCAGCGGGCGCGCGAGCTGCTGGAGGACGCCCAGCGGCACGGCTACCGCCGCGAGGACCTCATCACCATCCTGGAGGAGCTGCCATGACCCCCCGGAAGTCGGCCACGCTGTGGGGCCTGCTGGTCTCCGCCGTCCTGGCCGCGGCGCCGCTCGCCGTACGTGACCGGCTGCCCGACCCGATCGCCACGCACTGGAGCGGCGGGTCCGCGCCCGACGGTGCGATGCCGCTCGCCGTGTCGGCGACGGCGAGCGTCGCGCTGTGGAGCGTGCTCTGGGTCACCCTCGCCGTGGTCGCCCCGATGGCGCAGGAGCGCAGGAACGGGCGAGCCGGCTGGTGGGGCGCCCTGGCCGGGGACGCGGTGCTGTTCCTCGGGATGAGCGGCACGACTCTGTCGGCCAACCTGGACGCCGCCTCCTGGACCGAGGCGCGGCTGAGCGGCTGGCAGGCGGCCGTCGTCGTCGGCGCGTCCCTGGCCGTGGGGGTGCTGACCGGATACCTGCGCCGCGGCGAGACGGACCCGCCGTCCGCGGGGGAGTCGGCGCCCCCGTCGCTGCGGCTCCAGGCCGGCCGGCGCGTCGTGTGGATCGGCCGGGCCGGCAACCGGTGGCTGGCCGCGGTGACCGTGGCCGCCGGGGCGGCGCTGTGCGTCCTGGCCGTGCTCGTGCTGCTCGGCCTGGCCGACGGAGGCTCCGCTCGCGCGCTGCCCGGCCTGGGGATCGCGCTGGCCGTCGGCCTGTTCACCTCGTCGCTCACGGCGCGGGTCACCGAGGACGGGCTCGCGATCGGGCTCGGGCCGCTGGGGTGGCCGGTGCGCAGGATCCGCCTGGACGCCATCGAGCGGGCGTGGAGCGAGACGCGCAGCCCCGTCGAGGTCGGCGGGTGGGGCTTCCGCGGCCTCCCGGGCAGCGCCACGATCATGCTGCGCGGCGGTGAGTGCCTGGTGGTCCGTTACCGCTCGGGCGGGCGGCTGGCGATCAGCGTCGACGACGCCGGGCGCGGGGCCTCCCTGATCAACGCCCTCATCGCCGAACGGGCACTCGTATGAACCGGCTGCCGCTGTTCCTGGCCGTGTCGTTCGGGCTGGCGTGGGTGGCGGCGCTGCCCGTCTGGTTCGCGGGCGGCCTCGGCACGCCCGTGACGCAGGTGTCGGCGGTGCTGATGATGTTCACGCCCAGCGTGGGCGTGCTGGCCGTGTGGCTGCTCCCTGGCCGGCCGGGCGGTTCCGGCGGGACCCGGCGGCCGCCGTTCCGCTTGTTCGCCCGCGAGACCGGGCTGACGCTGGGGGAGCGGCCCGGCCGCACCCTCCTGCTGGTGCTGCTCGCCTGGCTCGGCGTGCCGCTGCTCGTGGCGGTGTCGATCGCGCTCAGCGCCGCGCTCGGCCTGGTGTCGCTGGACCTCACCCGGTTCAGCCTGTTCCAGGAGGGGCTGCGGGCGCAGGGGGCGCAGGTGCCGGCCGGGCTCTCCACGGTGGTCGTCATCCAGATCGTGATCGCGGTGCTGGCCGGCCCGCTGCTCAACGCGGTGCCGTCGCTCGGCGAGGAGTGGGGCTGGCGCGGTTGGCTGGTTCCCCGGCTCGTGGCCGCGCGCGGTCCGGTCGCCGGACTGGTCCTCTCGGGCGTCATCTGGGGGCTCTGGCACGCCCCGCTCACGCTCCTCGGCTACAACTACGGGCGCCTCGGCCCGTGGGCCGCCCTGTACTTCGTGGGGTTCTGCGTGGCGGCCGGGGTGGTGTTCGGCTGGCTGCGGCTGCGCTCGGGCAGCGTGTGGCCCGCCGTGGCCGCCCACGGGTCGGTGAACGCGGTCACGGGCTTCGTCGTGCTGCTCGGCGACGCCGCCGCGCCGCCCGACCCGGTCGTGGCCGGCTTCACGGGCCTGGTCGGGTGGGCCGTACTCGCCGTGACGGGGGTGGTGCTGCTCCGCCTCTTCCCCGTACGGCGGCCAGGGCCCGCGGCTGCTCCCCTGACGGAGCCCTCGCCCGCGGACCCCTGAACCCGGGCCCCCGGCTCCACGGTCGGGTGCCCGGCTCCCCGGACGGTCGCAACACCCTCGCCCGCGGAGTGGCCGGCCCGGCTGCCCGGGGAGGTCAGCCCGCCATCGCGCACACCACCAGCACGCCGGTCGTCGCCGTCTCCACCAGCGCGCCCAGCACGTCACCGGTGACGCCCCCCAGCCGGCTCCGCGCCCGCCGCAGCAGCAGCAGCGCGATCCCCAGCCCCGCGGCCATGGCGACGGGCAGCACGAAGGCGAGCGGCACGGCGCCGGGGAGCCCGGCGCCGGACAGCCCAGTGGCGGGCAGCACGGTGGCGGGCAGCACGGTGGCGGGCAGCACGGCGGTGGGCAGCACGGTGGTGGGCAGCGCGGTGGTGGGCGAGACAGCAACGGGAGGAGGCATGGTGGCGGTCAGCGCCGCGGCCGACGGGGCGGCGGCCGGGAGGGCCCAGCCGGCGAGGGCGGTCATGGTCAGCGCCGCCGCGGTCACCAGCCAGGCGGAGGCGGGCCGTATCGTGCCGGCGACCGTCGATCCCAGCCCGCCGGGCCGCGCGGCGGGCACCCCCGCGCGGCAGGCCCAGACGAGGGCCAGCCGTCCCGTCACGCAGGCGGTCACCAGCGCGTACGGCCCGGCTGCCACGAGCGCGGCCACCTGGGCGAACAGCGTGATCACCAGCGTCATGACACCAAACGGCCCGATGTCCGACTTTTTCATGATGTCGAGTGCTTGACCGGCGGGCTTGCCGCTGCCCAGCCCGTCGGCCAGGTCCGCCAGCCCGTCCAGGTGGAGCCCCCGCGTCAGCGCCGCGAGCACCCCCACCGCCAGCACCGCGCCCAGCAGCGGCGGCCCCGGGAGCACCAGCGGCAGGCACGCCACCGCCCCCAGCACCAGCCCCACGGCCGGCGCCACGAGCATGGCCACGCCGGCGGCCCGCCGGTCCACCCGTTCCACACGTACTGGGAAGACCGTCAGCATGCCCACGGCCAGCCGGAGCCCGTCCATCCGGCCCGTCCCGCCCGGCGAAGAGCCGGGAGATCCCCCGCGAAGCCGCATAACGGTCGATGGTACGGCCGTTAGGGTGAGCGGATGCACGTGGTTCAACTCGAAGGCGTAGCGGTCCGGGTCGTCGGCAAGACGCTGCTGAGCGGCGTCGACTGGCGGGTGGAGTACGGCGAGCACTGGGCGATCCTCGGCCCCAACGGGGCGGGGAAGACGACGCTGCTGTCGCTGGCCGCCGCCGTGCGGCACCCGACCGAGGGCGCGGTCAGCGTGCTCGGTCACCGCCTCGGCCGGGTCGACCTGCGGTCCCTGCGCCGCCACATCGGCCTGGTGGCCGCCAGCCAGCGCCTGGTCGACGAGGAGCTCCTGGAGGAGGAGGGGGCCACCGCGCTGACGGTGGTGCTCACCGGGCACACCGGGACCAGCGCCCCTCTCTGGGACAGGTACGGCGACGCCGAGCGTGACCGCGCCCTGCGCCTGCTGGCCGACCTCGGCTGCAAGGACCTGGCCGACCGGCCGTTCCGGGTGTGCTCCCAGGGCGAGCGGGCCCGGATCAGGGTGGCCAGGTCCCTCATGCCGGACCCGGCGGTGCTGCTGCTGGACGAGCCGTTCGCGGGCCTGGACCTGCCGGCCCGCGAGGACCTCATCGCGGCGGTCGAGGACCTGGCGGCGACGCGGCCGGTGCTCACCACGATCACGGTGACCCACCACCTGGAGGAGATCCCCGCCACGACCACGCACGCCATGCTCATGCGCGACGCCCGCGTCCAGGCGGCGGGGCCGGTGGCGGACGTCCTCACGCCCGCCCACCTGTCCGAGTGCTTCGGCCGCGCCCTCCACGTCGACCGCCTCGACGGCCGCTGGTACGCCCGCGCCGTCCGTCCCTGACCGTCCCCGCACCTCGTCCGGCCGGGTGGGAGCTCACGGCAGGGGGACGAGGCGGCCCGCCACGACGAGGGCGACGTCCTCCGACTCGGCCGCCAGGCGCTCGTTGAGACGGCCCAGCGCGTCCCTGAACATCCGCCCGCTCGGCGTCGCGGGGACCACGCCCATGCCCACCTCGTCCGACACCGCCACGACCCGCCGCCCGGCCCCGCGCCAGGCGGCCACCAGCTCGTCGCACCGCCGCCAGACGGCGGCCCGGTCGCCCTCCCAGGCGCCGTGCTCGTCGAACACCGCCGCCAGCCACGTGCCCAGCCCGTCCACCAGCAGCGGCGTGGTGGCGTCCCGCACCGCCCCGGCGAGATCGGTCGTCTCCAGCGTCGCCCAGTGCGCCGGCCTGCGCTCCCGGTGCGCGCCGATCCGCGCCGCCCACTCGGCGTCGCCCTCGCCGCCGGGGCCGGTGGCGACATAGGTCACGTACGGCTCGGCGGCCAGCCGCAGCTCCGCCTCGGCCGACTTCCCCGAACGCGTCCCGCCCAGCACCAGCTCACGCCGCGGCCGGTACACGGGCGTCATGCCGGAAACCGTCCCCTCCGGGCCGGACCCGGCTGATCGGCGGGCCGTGTCGAGTGTCGTGCCGTCCGGCACGGCCCGCGCGCCCCACAGCGCCAGCCTTCGGGCCAGCTCCTCCTCGGACCGCACCCGGTGGTCGAGCCCGACCGCCACCACGAGGGTGTCCCCGTCCGCGACTCCCTCACGGCGCAGCAGCCCGAGCCGCTCCGGCCGGTCGAGCAGGTCGATCAGCAGAAGGTCGCAGCGGCCGAGCCCGCCCACCGTCTCCGGAAGGCCGGTGTCCGGAAGACCGGTCGGGCCGGAAGGCGCGTACAGCACGCGTGTGCCGTCGGGGCCCTCCAGACCGTGGCCGTCCCCGAATGCGCGGTAGCCGGGCGGCGGGGCGTGGCACGGCAGGCGTACGGCGCCGTCCACGATCGCCTCGAACGGCCGCCGGCGGCCGGCGGGAAGACGCCCGCAGGAGGCGCACCGGCAGCCCGGCTCCGGCCAGCCCGCGCCACCCGCCGTACCGGGGAGAAAGACCTTCACCGCGCCGAGGGTACGCGCCCCGGCGGCCCGCGGCGGCACGCCCGTCCCGGGCCGGACGGGCGGCAGGGCGGGCGGCAGGCGGGCGGACGGCGGGTGCGGGGTGCGGGCCCTTGCCGGGGCGCGGGAGTAGGGTGCCAGTGCCGCCGGAGGGTGCGCCGGCGAACCCGCGGAAAAGGAGCGAATGGCATGACATGGCGGTGGCGTTACGAGAACGCGCATGGCAGTGAGGTGACAGACCGCCCGTTGCCGCGAGAGGTGTTCCCGAGCCAGGCCGACGCGGAGTCCTGGCTCGGCGAGAACTGGCGTGAGCTGCTCGAGTCCGGTGTGGAGCAGGTCGCGCTGCTCGACGAGGACCGTGTCGAATACCAGGGGATGTCCCTGCGCGCGGAGTGACGGCCGTGGCGTGCACGTAGATCACGGACGGTGAGACGCGAGACCCCTTGAGCCGGCGGTCATGGGCTCAAGGGGTCTCGTGTGTCAGGGGCTCACGCGCGGGGTCCCGCCGGCCGCCGCACGCGGAGGAACGATCCGGTACGGGTCAGGGGCGCTTGGCGGGGCTGACGGTCTTGGCGGGGTCGCGCTCGACGACGGAGCCGAGGACGTCGTCGATCTGCTTGAGCACCTCGGGGTCCAGCTTGACGCCGGCCGCCTTCACGTTGTCGCGCACCTGCTCGGGCCGGGAGGCGCCGATGATCGCGCTGGACACGTTCGGGTTCTGCAGCACCCAGGCGACGGCGAGCTGCGCCATGCTGAGCCCGAGGTCGGCCGCGATCGGCTTGAGGTTCTGGACGCGGGTGAGCACGTCGTCGTTCATGAACCGGGCGATCATGCCGCTGCCGCTCGGGTCGGTGGCGCGTGAGCCCTCCGGGGGCTGCTGGCCGGGCAGGTACTTGCCGGTGAGCACGCCCTGCGCGATCGGCGACCAGACGATCTGGCCGATGCCCTCACGCTCGGACAGCGGCACGATCTCGGCCTCGATGACCCGCCACAGCGCGGAGTACTGCGGCTGGTTGGACACGATCCGGTCGAAGCCCATCTCGTCGGAGATCTTCAGCGCCCGGGCGATCTGGTCGGCGGTCCACTCGCTGACGCCGATGTAGAGGACCTTGCCCTGCCGTACGAGGTCGTCGAACGTCTTCAGGGTCTCCTCGAGCGGCGTCTCGGCGTCGAACCGGTGCGCCTGGTAGAGGTCGACGTAGTCGGTCTGCAGGCGGCGCAGGGAGCCGTTGATCGACTCGGTGATGTGCTTGCGGGACAGCCCGCGGTCGTTCTGGCCCGGTCCGGTGGGCCAGTAGACCTTGGTGAAGATCTCCAGCGACTCCCGGCGCACGCCCTTCAGCGCCCGGCCGAGGACCTCTTCGGCCTTGGTGCCGGCGTAGACGTCGGCGGTGTCGAACGTGGTGATCCCCTCGTCGAGGGCGGCCTGCACGCACTGCTTGGCGGCCTCCTCCTCGACCTGGGAGCCATGGGTGAGCCAGTTACCGTAGCTGATCTCGCTGACCTTGAGACCGCTGCGGCCGAGGTGACGGAATTCCATGCACCCGACCCTAGGCGGTCACGTGATGTGACCGGATTCGGGATAGGGTGCGCGACGTGCTGAAGCTCGTACGGACGGCGCTGACGGCGGCGATCCTGACCGCGATCGCCGTACGGCTGCGCCGCCGGTCGCACCGGGAGACGGCCAGTGAGACGGCCAGTGAGACGGCCGGTGAGACGGCTGGTGAGACGGCCGGTCGGACGCCCGATCACGCGACTTTCCGGGTGAGGCGTCCCGGCCGGTACGCCGGGACGGGCCCGTCCGCTCGCGGCGCACGGCGGGCGGGGCGGGTCACGCCGCTGGTGCTCGGCGCCGGCGCGCTCGTGGCGGTGGCGCTCGTGGCCGCGGTCGCGCTCGCGGGGCCCGCCGCCCCGGGCCGCGGGAGCGGCGCCGCCCCCGAGACCGTCATGGGACGCGACGGCGCGATCCGGGGCGCGACTCCTGTCGCCGCGGTCCCACCCACCCCGATCCCCGCCGGCGCCTCCCCGAGCCCGAGCCTGAGCCCCGAGCTCCTCACGCCTTCGGACCTGGTCTGCCGTCCCACGGCGCGTCCGGCGGTGGTACGGCCGATCGACCCGCGCGTCCGGCGTGCCGTCAACCGCCAGTGGCGGCGCATCGAACGGTGGCTGAGGCAGAACGCGCCGCGGACGTACCTGACGCTCGGCGCCCGGAGCAGGCCCAGGGCCATCGCGCTCGCGGAGGCGCAGATGGGCGTGGAATTCCCCGACGCCCTGCGCGCCTCCCTCCTGCGGCATGACGGGGCGGCGGGTTTCGGGATCCTCGGCGAGCGGCTGTTCGGCGTCCGGCAGATCCGCGCCCTCTGGCGGGAGTACTGCCGCGACGGCGGCGGGATCCTGCCGGGGGAGGACTGGGACGACAGGCTGATCCCGGTCGGGGGCCAGCTGGAGGGGGTTCTGCTCGTCTCCGGCGAGGACTCCGGCACCGTCTTCGAGATCGGCGACGAGTATGTGTCGACCCGGCCCGGCGGCCTGCGGGTCAGGTCGTACTACGCGTTGCTGAAGGCCACGGCCGACGGCCTGGAGCGGGGCCGGCTGGGACAGTGGCGGCCACGCGTCGTCCGCAGCGTGCTCACCTGGGAGTAGTGGCGTGCTCACCTGGGAGTAGACGTCTGCGACGCGCCCATCCCCGGGTGGCGCGCCGCGGCCGTCCTGCTGCAGGGCCGCCTCTTGGCCTGCTTGGGGCCTACTTCTTGGGCGTCACCGGCTTGCCGCCCGGCCGCACCGTGGGCGGCGGGAAGCGGAGCTTGCGGATCTGCAGCGCGCGCATCGCCGCGTAGAACCCGACGCCGCGCATGCTCTCGTTCGGCAGCTTCTCGGCCGCCACCCGCTTGACCCGCCACGCCACGTAGATCGAGGTGGCCACGACGCCGATCATCATGATCGGCCAGCCGATCGTGATGACGTAGCCCAGGACCATGCCCCGGATGTCGGGCGGCCACGGGATCCACGTCGCCAGCAGGATCACCAGCGAGAACGGCAGGAAGTACTGGCTCGGCAGCCGCCGCGAGTCGACCCAGTCGCGGGCGAACTTACGGGCCGGGCCCTTGTCACGAGCCGGGAGGAAACGCTCCTCTCCCGCCAGCATGCCCTTACGGGCCCGCTCGCGCTCCGCGGCCTGCTTGGCCCGCATCTGCCGGTAGGCCTCCTTGCGATCCTTCGGAGCGCTGACCGGCTGGCGCCGCCTGCCTTCGGCGTCTCGGCGCTTGGGTGTGGGACGACCCTTGCCCTGAGGCTTAGGATCGTCAACGGGGACGGGAGTGTCGTCCACGGAGGTTTGGGAACGGCGTCGCAACACGACGTCAACCCTACCTGGACTGCAACTTAGTGACGCCCTCGTGCGTTATGCGTAGGGTAATCCCAGGGCGGCTGCGCTGCACTGGGTGACCACCAGCACGACCTAAGAAGGGGACGGCCGACGCGCATGAGCGTGATGAAGAGACTTTCGATGATCTTCAAGTCCAAGGCCAACAAGGCCCTGGACAAGATGGAGGATCCGCGCGAGACCCTCGACTACTCCTACCAGCGGCAGCTGGAGCTGCTGCAGAAGGTGCGCAGGGGCGTGGCCGACGTCGCCACCTCCCGCAAGCGGGTCGAGCTGCAGATCAACGGTCTGGAGCAGCAGGCCAGGCGGTATGAGGAGCAGGGCCGCAAGGCGCTGTCCGTCGGCCGCGAGGACCTGGCCCGCACCGCGCTTGAGCGCCGGGCCGGCCTGCAGACGCAGATGGCGGACCTGAAGGTTCAGCACGACAACCTGCAGGCCGAGGAGGAGAAGCTCACGCTGGCCTCCCAGCGGCTGCAGGCCAAGGTTGACTCCTTCCGCACCAAGAAGGAGACCATCAAGGCGACCTACACCGCCGCCGAGGCGCAGACGCGCATCAACGAGGCGTTCTCCGGCATCTCCGAGGAGATGGGCGACGTCGGCCTGGCGATCCAGCGGGCCGAGGACAAGACCGCGCAGATGCAGGCTCGCGCCGGCGCCATCGACGAGCTGCTGGCCAGCGGCGCGCTCGACGACTTCAGCGGCACCCGCGGCGACGACATCCAGGCCGAGCTCGACCGCATGGGCGGCGGCATGGACGTCGAGCTGGAGCTGGCCCGCATGAAGGCCGAGCTCGGCCAGGGGCCCGCGCCGCAGAGCGCGATCGAGCAGGGCCGCCAGCAGCAGCAGGCGCAGCCCCAGCCGCAGCAGCAGGGCCAGCCGCAGCAGCACACGCAGCAGCTGCGTCAGCCGGGGGAGGGCGCATGATCGTCAGGATCATGGGCGAGGGCCAGATCGAGATCTCGCCGTCCGACATAGCCCTGCTCAACGAGCTGGACAGCGAGCTTGAGTCGGCGATCGAGTCCGGTGACGAGGCCGCCTTCCGCGTCAAGCTGCACGCGCTCCTCGACAAGGTGCGCCACGTGGGCAAGGCGCTTCCCGACGACAGCCTTGAGCCGTCAGAGCTGATCCTTCCCCCCGCGGACGCCTCGATCGAGGAGGTCCGGGAGATGCTGGGCGATCAGGGCCTCATCCCGGGCTGACCCCGTGCGCACGCGGTTCGCGTCCGATCGCGGCCTGACCGGCCGGATGGTCGTGACGATGTTCCTGCTCGGGTTGCTCTACGTGGTGTTCGTCGGCGCCCTCGTCGCCCTGGGGGTGCGGGCGCTGACGGTGCTGCTGGTCGCGGGGGCCCTGCTGCTGGCGCAGTACTTCCTGTCCGACCGCATCGCGTTGTACGGGATGGGCGGGCGCGAGGTGTCGCCGCGGGAGGCTCCTGAGCTGCACGGCCTGATCGACCGGCTGTGCGCCATGGCGGACATGCCCAAGCCCAGGGTGGCCATCGCGGATTCGGACGTCCCCAACGCGTTCGCCACCGGCCGTGACCAGAAGCACGCCGTCGTCTGCGTGACGACGGGCATCCTGCGCCGCCTGGACGCGCGGGAGCTCGAGGGAGTGCTGGCCCACGAGCTCTCGCACGTCGCCCACCGCGACGTCGCGGTCATGACGATCGCCTCGTTCCTCGGCGTCGTCGCGGGGCTCATGACGCGCTTCGCCCTCTACAGCGGGCTGGGCGCGCGCCGCTCCGACAACCAGGGCGGCCTGCCGATCGGGCTGATCGTCATGCTGGTCTCCATCCTCGTGTACGCGGTGAGCTTCCTGCTGACCCGGGCCCTGTCGCGCTACCGCGAGCTGTCCGCGGACCGGGCCGGCGCCCTGCTCACGCAGCGGCCCTCGGTGCTGGCCAGCGCCCTCGTGAAGATCAGCGGGGAGATGGCCCGGATACCCACGCGCGACCTGCGTGAGGCGGCGCCGTTCAACGCCTTCTACTTCGCCCCGGCCGCCGCGCCTGGCGCGACGCTGGCGAACCTCTTCTCCACCCACCCGCCGCTCGACCGCCGCCTCCGGCAGCTCTCGGAGATCTCCGACCAGCTCGGGCGGGGATGAGCGTGGGCTGGCTGGACGCCCTCCTGGGCCGCTCGAAACCGGTCAGGCCGAACCTCGACGCGCTGTTCGCGCTGCCGTCCGCCGCCGTGACGCTGGAGGCCGCCACCGGCCTGACGCCGACCGGGCTGGGCTCGGTCGCGTTCCGCGCCGCGGAGGGCGGCGCGTTCGCGGCGGCGGAGCGGGATGCCAAGGCGCTGCTCGGCGACCGGGTCGAGGAGTCGGACGACGGCTACGGCTACACGTGGCTCCTGGTGCGCCGCCCGTCCGAGGCGTCCGGTGACCTGGTGACGGAGCTGCACGCGGTCAACTCCACGCTGGAGGGCGCCGGGTTCGGCCCGTCGCTGCTGTGCTCGCTCGTGTCGTTCGCCGGGCAGGACGGGCGGCGGCTGGCGGTCGTCTACCTGTACAAGCGCGGCACCTTCTACCCGTTCGCGCCCCTGCCCGGCCGGCGGCGCGACAACGCGCTCGAACTCCAGGCGCGGGGGGCGCTCGCGAACGACCTCCCGCTGGAGTCCGACCTCGCCCGCTGGTTCCCGGTGTGGGGCGCCCCGGGGCTCTGAACACGGAGAGTGATGTAATTGTCGCGTGGAGCGACAATTGTCGGTATTTGCGGCTTCTGCCTTCATCGTGGCCGCCGTGCTCGCCAGCGCCTGGGTGACCGGGCAGTTCACCACCCCCGCCCTGGGCGGCGCCGCCGGCTACGTGAGCGAGCTGGCCGCCCGCGACCAGCCATGGACGCGCCTGTTCCGGGCCACCGACGCGCTGGCCGGCCTGGCCTGCCTGCTCGGCGTGGCCCTCGCGCCCCGGACGGACGGCGAGGGAGCGGGCTGGCTGCTGCTGGCCGTCTTCGCGGTGCTGACGATCGCCGGTGCCGCGTTGCCGCTGGACTGCGCGGTGCTGAGCGACCCGTCGTGCGCGCACCGGGCGCGGTCGCTGGCCCACCACGTCCACGTCGTGGCCGGGGTGCCGTCCGTGGCGTGCGGGGTGGCCGCCATGGTGCTGCTGAGCCTGCGCTGGCACACCTGGCCGGCCGCGCTGCTGGCGGGCGCGTCCCTGGGGGCGGCCGTCCTCACGGCCGCCGCCGGCGTGCTGGTCGTCCCGTTCCTCGTTCTCGCCCCCGGCGCGGCCCCGGCCGCCCTCACGCTCGCCTCCGGCGCCGCGACCGCCCTCACGCTCGCCCCGGGCGCGGCTCCGGCCGTCCTGGGGCTTCCGCCCGGCGCGGGGGCCGTACAACGCGTCCAGGTCGCGCTCCTCGCGGGCTGGCTCGTGTACGCGGGGCTCAGGCTGCTCCTCGCCGCCCCACCGGGCCAGGCGCCGGTGGCCGGACCCGCACCGGGGTACGGGGCCGGCGCCGGGCCCGCCGTGATCCTCACCTCCGGTCTCGGCGGCGCGTGGCTGTCGTGGGAGCGGTTGGCGGGCGCGTCGGCGCGCGGGCGCAGGGTGATCCGTTTCGACCGCCCCGGACTGGGCGACGCCCCCGCCTCGCCCGTGCCGCCCACCCTGTACGGCGAGGCGGCCCGCCTGGCGGCGCTCGCCCCCGCGCACCCCGAGCGCGTCACAGTCGTCGCCCATGGACACGCCGCCTGGCACGCGGAGGCGTTCGCCCGGCTGCACCCGCTGCGGGTGGCCGGGCTGGTCCTCGTGGACCCGGCCCCCGTGGCGCCGGGTCCGCGCGGCCCGTCGGAGCCGGTCCGGGAGGCGGCCCGCTGGCTGCCCGCCCTGGGCGGCACGTGGGGCGCCGCGGCCCTCGCCGAGCTGGCCGCCCCGGTCCTGGCCCGCCTGTACGCCCCGGTCTCGCCCGCCCGTCCGGGTGCCGGCCGGCTGGGGAGGACGGCGGCCGCGATGGCGGGGGAGTGGCTGGCCCGCCGCGACATGGCCGCCGGGCTGCGCCGCCTGCGCGCCGGGCAACCCATGCCGGCCGTCCCGGTCGTCGTGGTCAGCACGAGCCGGTGGCGCTCCCGCGGCGAGCGGGTGGCCGCCCCGCTGCGGGCCGAGCTGGTCCGCGTTCCGCGCCGGGCCCTGCTCCGGGACCCGGTGGCGCTGACGACCCTGGCATGACCCTCGGGCGGCCAGCAGAATGGCGGGAAGGACGGCACACCCGGAACCGCACACGCAAGACGAACACGTCCACGAAGGCCTGTCCGCGTAACACGTCCACGAAGGGGCGCGTGTGACCACCGAACACGAACAGATCGCGGTCGCCGGTGAGGGGTCCGCCTCCGCCGCGCCCGACGTCATGCGGCTGAGCGCCGGTGTCGAGGTGCGCGGCGCCTCGGCCGCGCAGGCGTTCGCCGCCGTCAGGACCGCCGCCGCCCGGCTGGAGGCCGCCCTGCGCGGGGCCGGCGTCGCCCGGGAGGACCTGCGTACGAGCGAGCTGTCTCTCGGCCCCGAGTACGAGGCCTACCCCAAGGTGTCCGGGTACCGGGCGGCCCAGGGGGTCGAGGCCGTGGTGCGCGACCTGGCCAGGGCCGACCGGGTCGTCGACGCGGCCGCCGGGGTGGGGGAGGAGGCGCGGCTCGGCGGCGTGTCCTTCGAGCTGTCCGACCCGTCCGAGGCGCTGGCGCAGGCCCGGGAGCGGGCGTTCCGTGACGCCGCCGCCAAGGCCGCCGAGTACGCCCGGCTGGCCGGGAGACCCCTCGGCCGGGTCGTGTCGGTCACCGAGGAGGCGAGGGGCGGCCCCCAGCCGATGGCGTTCGCCGCCATGGCGGCCGAGGACCGCTCGTCGGTCAGCCCCGGGCGCCAGACCTTGTCGGTCGGCGTCCGGGTGGTCTACGCGTTCGGCGACACCGTTCCCGTCGCTCCCGAGTTCTAGCGGGCGCTAGGGGAGGGCCAGCATGCGGTCGAGGGCGACCCGCGCCCAGTGCGCGGTGTCCTCGTCCACCGTGATCTGGTTGACCACCTCGCCCAGCGCCAGCGACTCCAGCGCCCACACCAGGTGCGGCAGGTCGATGCGGTTCATGGTGGAGCAGTAGCAGACCGTCCGGTCCAGGAACGAGACGTTCTTGTCCGGGAACATCCCGGCGAGCCGCTTGACCAGGTTCAGCTCGGTGCCGATCGCCCAGCTCGACCCGGCGGGCGCCGCCTCCAGCGTCTTGATGATGTGCTCGGTGGAGCCGACGTGGTCGGCCTTGAGCACCACCTCGTGCCGGCACTCCGGGTGGACGAGCACGTTCACGCCCGGCACGCGCCGCCGTACGTCGTCGACCGAGTCGGCCGTGAAGCGGCCGTGCACCGAGCAGTGGCCCTTCCAGAGGATCATCTTGGCGCGCTCGAGCTGCTCGCGCGTCAGGCCCCCGTTGGGGCGGTGCGGGTTCCACACCACGCAGTCGTCCAGCGACATGCCCATCTCCAGCACGGCCGTGTTGCGGCCGAGGTGCTGGTCGGGCAGGAACAGCACCTTGCCGCGCTGCCCGAACGCCCACTCCAGCGCGCGGCGCGCGTTGGAGGAGGTGCAGACCGCGCCGCCGTTGCGACCGCAGAACGCCTTGATGTCCGCGCTGGAGTTCATGTACGTGACGGGGATCACCTCGCCGGCCAGGCCCGCGTCCTCCAGCGCCTCCCAGCACTCCTCCACCTGGTCGAACGTGGCCATGTCGGCCATCGAGCACCCGGCGGCGAGGTCCGGGAGGATCACCTTCTGGGCGTCGCCGGTGAGGATGTCGGCCGACTCGGCCATGAAGTGCACGCCGCAGAAGACGATGTACTCCGCCTCCGGCCGGGCGGCGGCCTGCTGCGCCAGCTTGAAGGAGTCACCGGTCACGTCGGCGAACTGGATGACCTCGTCGCGCTGGTAGTGGTGGCCCAGCACGAACAGCCGGTCGCCCAGCGCCTCCTTGGCCTTACGCGCCCGGTCCACCAGGCCGGGGTCGGAGGCGGGCGGCAGCTCGCCGGGGCAGTCCACCCCCCGCTCGGCGTGCGGATCGGCGCCCCTGCCGAGGACGAAGAGCGGCAGACCAGTCTGGGTGGCCACGGCCACACCCCCTTATCGTCGGACTGACGATACTGATGATGGCACACGGCGCGCGATGGTCGCGTCCCGGGTGGGTAGGGGGTGGAAAGAACCAGGGGAGGCAGGGGAATGCCGGGCATCCCCGAGGTGTTGGTAGCGTCTGAGTAGGACGTCAGAAAGAGACAGCCGGGTTAGGGAGTCAGCAGATGACGGTTGAGAGCAGCGAGACCACGACGCAGGGCCTGATCCTGACTGACGCGGCCGCCGCCAAGGTCAAGAGCCTGCTCGAGCAGCAGGGCGAGGAAGGCCTGCAGCTGCGCGTGGCCGTGCAGCCGGGTGGCTGCTCCGGCCTGCGCTACCAGCTCTTCTTCGACGACCGCTCGATGGACGGTGACGTCGTCACCGACTTCGGCGGCGTGAGCGTCGTGACCGACAGGATGAGCGCCCCGTACCTCATGGGCGCGTCCATCGACTTCGTCGACACGATCGAGAAGCAGGGTTTCACCATCGACAACCCCAACGCCACCGGCTCGTGCGCGTGCGGCGACTCCTTCAACTAGTCGTCTGACGGGTAGTCACCGACACGGTCCCGCTCGCCTTTGTGCGTGCGGGACCTTCGCGTATTCTCGGGGGGCTCATTTGGCTTGCTGACAACGAGGAAGAAGAATCCCGTGCGCATCGCCGTCACCGGCTCCATCGCGACCGACCAACTGATGACGTTCCCCGGAAGTTTCGGTGACCAGCTCATCGCCGAGCAGCTCGACCGGGTGTCACTCTCGTTCCTGGTCGACGACCTGCAGATCCGCCGCGGCGGGTGCGCGGCGAACATCGCCTTCGGCATGGGCTGCCTGGGCCTGAAGCCGGTCCTGGTGGGCGCGGTCGGCAACGACTTCGCCGACTACCACTCCTGGCTGGAGCGCCACGGCGTCGACTGCGGCTCGGTGCACGTCTCCGAGAGCCGCCACACGGCCCGTTTCCTGTGCACCACCGACGAGCACCACAACCAGATCGCCTCCTTCTACACCGGGGCGATGGCCGAGGCGCGGCTCATCGAGCTGCAGCCGGTCGCCGCCCGGGTGGGCGGTCTCGACCTCGTGCTGGTCAGCCCCAACGACCCCGACGCGATGCTGCGCCACACCGACGAGTGCCGCCAGCGCGGGATCCCGTTCGCCGCCGACCCGTCCCAGCAGCTCGCGCGCATGGCCGACGACCAGATCCGCGACCTCGTCGACGGCGCCGCCTACCTGTTCTCCAACGACTACGAGAAGGGGCTCATCGAGCAGAAGACCGGCTGGTCCGACGAGGAGATCCTGTCCCGCGTCGGCGTCCGCGTCATCACGCTCGGCCCCAAGGGCGCGGTCATCGACCGCCACGGCGAGCCGCCCATCCACGTCGCCCCCGCCCCGGAGCGGGGCAAGGTCGACCCGACGGGCGTCGGCGACGCCTTCCGCGCCGGCTTCCTGGCCGGCCTGGCCTGGGGCGTGTCGCTGGAGCGCTGCGGCCAGATCGGCAACCTGACGGCCACCCACGTGCTGGAGAACGTCGGCGGCCAGGAGTACGAGCTGGGCCAGAAGGTCTTCCTGGAGCGCTTCGCCGCCGCCTACGGCGCCGAGGCCGCCGCCGAGGTCGGCGCCCACGTGCGCTGCCACCACCCCTAGAGGCCCCGGCACGGACGGACCCGCGAGGCCGAGCGCACCGCCGGCTCGCGGGTCCCCGTCCTGTCGTCAGCCGTGCGCGTAGACGCGGTGGACGAACTCCGCGAGCTGGGCGTCCGGCAGGTGCCTGGCCAGGTCGGCCTCGCTGATCATGCCCACCACGTGGTCGCCCTCGACCACCGGCAGCCGCTTGATCTGGTGCTCCTCCATGCGCGACAGCGCCTCCGCCAGCGGGGCGTCGGGTGTCACCGCCACCAGGTCCGCCGTGAGGTCGCCGGCCCGCACCTGCGCGGGGTCGCGGCCCTCGGCCACACACTTGATCACGATGTCGCGGTCGGTGATGATCCCGATGACCCGCCCGTCGGAGTCGCAGACGGGCAGCGCCCCGATGTTGCCGTTGCGCATGAGCTGCGCGGCCCGGTCGAGTGACTCGTGGGCCGGCAGGCACTCGGCGCCCGGGTTCATCACGTCGCGTGCGGTCTCGTGCGGGTGTCCTTCGGTCATCTCTCCCCCTTGAGCGGTCGGTGAGCCGTCTCCGGTCCGCAGTGGCCCTACCCAGATCGGGTCACAAGCCACATGGAACGACCACGGGGGCGGGGGTCAGTAGTTGCGCCGGACGTGGATCGACCAGCCACCGCCCGGCAGCTCGTACGAGCCGACGTGGCGGTGCGACTTGAGGCGGCACCAGGCCGGCACGTCCGCGTAGGCGGCCGGGTCGTCGGCCAGGACGGCCACCACGGAGTTGAGCGGCACGTGGTTGATCTGCTCGGCGAGCATGATGATCGGGATCGGGCACTTCTTCCCGAGTGCGTCGATCGTCAGTGCCGGCGTGGTGACCTCGGTCATGCGACTCCTGCGTCGTGGCGGATCCGGCGCACCAGCTCGGGCAGCACGGCGAGGAACCTGTCGACCTCGTCCGCGGTGGCGCCCCTGGGCAGGGAGACCCGCACGTTGCCATGGGTGAGCACGCCCATCGCTTCCAGGACGTGCGATGGACGAAGCGTACTAGCGGTGCAGGAGCTGCCGGACGAGACCGCGAACCCCGCCTTGTCCAGCTCGCCGAGGAGCACCTCGCCGTCCACGTACAGGCACGAGAACGTCACGATGTGCGGCGCCCGCTCGACGGGCTCGCCGATCACCTCGACGTCCGGGACGATCTTCGGAACCGTCTCCCTGATCCGCCCGACCAGCTCCGACAGGCGCCGCTGCTCCACGGCGGCCTCCTCGGCCATGGCGCGCAGCGCCGCCGCGGCGGCCACGGCCGCCGGCACGTTCTCGAAGCCCGGCACGCGGCGGCGCTCCCGCTCGTCCTCCGGCAGGAACGAGCGGAACCTCGTGCCCTTGCGCACGGCCAGCACGCCCACCCCGGCCGGGCCGCCCCACTTGTGGGCGCTGGCCGTCAGGACCGACCACCCCGGGGGAACCGGCAGCCGGCCGGCGGTCTGCGCCGCGTCGACCAGCAGCGGGACCCCGAGCCGCCGGCACGCCTCGGCGGCCTCGGCCACCGGCTGCAGCGTGCCCACCTCGTGGTTGGCGGTCTGCAGGCACGCCAGCGCGGTGCCCTCCCGCGCCACGGCGGCCTCGAAGGCGGCCGGGTCGACCCGGCCGGTCAGGCTCACGCCGACCGTCTCGACCGTGCCGCCGTCGCGTTCGTGCAGCTGGGCGGCGTGGAGCACGCTGGAGTGCTCCACCGCGGCCGTGACGAGGTGGCGTCCGGCCCTGCGCCTGCCGTGTAGGGTGCCGAGGACGCCGAGATGCACGGCCTGCGTGCCCGAAGAGGTGAACGACACCTCGTCGGGACGCGCGCCCAGCACCTCGGCCACCTCCGAGCGCGCCTGCTCCAGCAGCAGATGCGCCCGGCGGGCCTGGGTGTACGGCCTCGCGGGGTCGGCCCAGCCGACGTCGATCGCCGCCAGGAGCGCCTCGCGCGCCCGGGGGTGCAGCGGCTCGGTCGAGGCCGCGTCGAAGTACGCCACGTGACCATCGTCCCACCCGCGCCGGTCCGCTCGCGGCCGGCTCCCGGGCCGCCCGGCCGTCTCCGGCAGGAGACACCGGGCCCCGCCAGGGGCGCGCCATCCGAGGGGGCGCGCGGGAGGGCGGGGCCCTTGCACGCTAATGTGTCTGCAATCAGCTGTGCATTTGGAAATACGAGCGCCCAAGAGTGACTCTTGGGCTTCATCTGTGGGGTAGGCGATCCGTGAGTCCGACTCGCCGTTCGACACGGCGTTCGTTGGCCCGGCGCGGGGTGCCGCGCGCCGCCGCTTTGGCGTTGCTGCTGGCCACCGTGACGGCGTGTGCTAATGACGTTCCCAAGGCCGACTGGTCTCGTGGCCTCCTTCCGACGAGCATCACCACCCAGGGTGACACCATCACCAATCTGTGGAACGGCGCCTGGATCGCCGCGCTCGCCACGGGTCTCGTGGTCATCGTCCTGATCGTGTGGGCGTGCATCTTCCACACCCGGCGACGGGCCAAGGCAGAGCTGCCTCCGCAGGTTCGCTACAACCTGCCGATCGAGATCTTCTACACCCTGGTGCCGCTCGTCATGGTGTCGGTGTTCTTCTTCTTCACCGCCCGTGACACCCGCGACCTGCAGGCCCTGCCGGGCAATCCGGATGTCCAGGTCAAGGTCGAGGCGTTCCAGTGGAGCTGGCGCTTCACCACGACCGTCGGCGGCAAGACGCTCAAGCCCGTCACCGGCCAGCCGGTCAGCGACTACCACCAGGGTCCCCAGCTCGTCCTGCCCGTGAACAAGCGCGTGGAGTTCGACCTGTCCTCCCCCGACGTCATCCACTCCTTCTGGGTGCCGGCGTTCCTGTTCAAGCGTGACGTGATCCCCGGCCTCCTGGAGAACGACAAGGGCCGGAAGTTCGAGATCACCACGTTGAACAAGCCCGGCGTCTACGCCGGCCGCTGCGCCGAGCTGTGCGGAGTGGACCACAGCCGCATGCTGTTCAACGTCAAGCTCGTTCCGCAGGCCGAGTACGACCAGTACATCGCGACCCAGACTGGGAGCGCCCAGTGACCGCCATCCAAGAGCCCCTCCGGACGACGGCAAGGCCCACACCCAAGGGCCGGATCATCGCCAAGTGGCTGTCCTCCACCGACCACAAGATCATCGGTCACCTGTACCTGATCACGTCGTTCATCTTCTTCCTCATCGGCGGCGTCATGGCGCTGGTGATGCGGGCGGAGCTGGCGCAGCCGGGCCTGCAGTTCACCAGCAACGAGCAGTTCAACCAGCTGTTCACCATGCACGGCACGATCATGCTGCTGATGTTCGCGACGCCGCTGTTCGCCGGCTTCGCCAACGAGCTGATGCCGCTGCAGATCGGCGCCCCCGACGTCGCCTTCCCGCGCCTCAACATGGTGAGCTACTGGCTCTACCTGTTCGGCAGCACCATCGCCGTGTCGGGCTTCTTCACCCCCAACGGCGCCGCCTCCTTCGGCTGGTTCGCCTACACCCCGCTGTCCAGCGTGGTCTACTCGCCCGGCATGGGCGGCGACCTGTGGATCATGGGTCTGGCGCTGTCGGGCCTCGGCACCATCCTGGGCGCGGTCAACTTCATCACCACGATCATCTGCATGCGCGCTCCCGGCATGACGATGTTCCGCATGCCGATCTTCACCTGGAACATCCTGCTGACCAGCATGCTCGTGCTCATGGCGTTCCCGGTGCTGGCCGCCGCGCTGCTCGCCCTGGAGGCCGACCGCAAGCTCGGCACCCACATCTTCGACTCGGCGAACGCCGGGCCGATCCTGTGGCAGCACCTGTTCTGGTTCTTCGGCCATCCCGAGGTGTACATCATCGCGCTGCCGTTCTTCGGCATCGTGACGGAGATCCTGCCGGTCTTCAGCCGTAAGCCGATCTTCGGTTACATCAGCCTGATCGGGGCGACCATCGCGATCGCCGGCCTGTCGATCACGGTGTGGGCGCACCACATGTTCCCCACCGGGCAAGTCCTGTTGCCGTTCTTCTCGTTCATGACGTTCCTCATCGCGGTGCCGACGGGCGTGAAGTTCTTCAACTGGATCGGCACGATGTGGCGAGGCCATCTGAGCTTCGAGGCGCCGATGCTGTTCTCGATCGGCTTCCTCATCACCTTCCTCCTCGGCGGCCTGACCGGCGTCATCCTGGCCTCCCCGCCGCTGGACTTCCACATCAGCGACACCTACTTCGTGGTGGCCCACTTCCACTACGTGGTGTTCGGCACGGTCGTGTTCGCGATGTTCGCGGGCTTCTACTTCTGGTGGCCGAAGTTCACCGGCAAGATGCTCGACGACCGGCTCGGCAAGGTCCACTTCTGGCTGCTGTTCATCGGCTTCCACACGACCTTCCTCATCCAGCACTGGCTGGGCGTGGCGGGCTTCCCGCGCCGCTACGCCGACTACAGCCCGCTCGACGGCTTCACCGACCTCAACATGATCTCGTCGGTGGGCGCCTTCGTGCTCGGCGCCTCCACGCTGCCGTTCTTCTACAACGTGTGGAAGACCTGGCGCAGCGCTCCCAAGGTCACCGTGGACGACCCGTGGGGCTTCGGCGGCTCGCTCGAATGGGCGACCTCCTGCCCGCCGCCGCGGCACAACTTCACGTCGCTGCCGCGCATCCGCTCGGAGCGCCCGGCGTTCGACCTGCACTACCCGCACACGTCCGCCAAGTCCGCCCAGGAGGTCGAGGCCTGATGAAGGTCCAGGGTTGGCTGTTCCTGCTGTGCGGCGTCTTCTTCGCCGGAGTCGACGTCGCCTACTGGTTCTGGACGAAGGCCGCGACGGGCCACGGTGAGCCGGTGGGCACCACCGCCATGGCCATCTCGGTGGGCTTCGCGTTCATGATCGGCTACTACCTGATGTTCACGGCGCGGCGCATCGGCGCCCAGCCGGAGGACAACAAGCAGGCCGACATCAGCGACGGCGCGGGTGAGATCGGCTTCTTCAGCCCGAGCAGCTGGTGGCCGCTGTTCCTCTGCCTGGCGGCGGCCTTCGCCTTCGCCGGGTTCGTCGTCGGCCTCTGGATGTTCATGATCGGAATCTTCCTGGTCATCATGGCCATGATCGGCTTCGTGTTCCAGTACTACCGGGGCAACTTCTCGCACTGACACGAGCCGTCGAAGCGGGTGTCCTCCTTGGGGGAGGGCGCCCGCTTTTTGATGATCTTTACCGCCACACAAAGTGGCGAATCCATCACTCAGGGTAAAACAGGAGGCGAAGGGACCGAACGGGACGGGGGAGTACTCGTGGGGCGCTTCACGTATGGATCGGTTGGTCTGCTCTCGCTGTCACTGCTGACGGCGTGTACCGCCACCACCGCGACCAAACAGGCCGTCAAACCCGCCGCCGCCCCGGCCGTCTCTGTGGCCGTCGTCCCGGGCGACCGGGCCCGGGACGTGCAGACCGAGGAGCCCGTCGTCGTGGCCGCCGACGCCGGCCGGCTCACCAGCGTCCACGTCACCAGCGACCAGGGCGACCTGCCCGGCGTCATCAGCGCCGACGGCACCCGCTGGCGCAGCAACCAGACCGCCAGGCCCGGCACGAAATACACGGTGCGGACCGTCGCCGTCAACGCCGACGGCAAGCGCAAGGAGACCACCAGCACCTTCACCACGGTCAAGGCGACCCAGACCTTCGACATCGAGTACATCACCCCCAACAGCACCGACACCGGCACCACGGTGGGCGTCGGCATGCCGATCATGATCACCTTCGACAAGCCGATCACCGACCGGGTCGCGATCGAGCGCAACCTCACCGTGCAGAGCTCCAAGCCCGTTCAGGGCGCGTGGCACTGGTTCGACGACCGGCACGTCGACTTCCGGCCGACCGAGTACTGGCCCGCCCGCACCAAGGTCCGCCTGGACGCCCGGCTGGCCGGCGTGCGCGGCGGCGAGGGCATGTACGGCAAGCGCGACGTGCGGCTCGACTTCCGCATCGGCCGCGAGCAGATCACCCGCGGCACCACCCAGAACCACGTCCTGACCGTCAAGCGCGACGGCAAGGTGATCCGCACCATGCCGATGAGCGCGGGGCAGGGCGGCGCCTGGAAGTTCTACACGACCTCCGGCATCCACCTGGCCATGTCCCGGGAGCCCGTGACGGTCATGACCTCGCCCGGCATCGGTCCCGGCGAGTCCGGCTACTACCAGCTCACGGTCTACAACACGGTCCGGATCTCCAACAGCGGCGAGTACGTGCACAGCGCGCCCTGGTCGGTGGGGGCGCAGGGCAACTCCAACGTCAGCCACGGCTGCGTGAACGTCAGCCCGGAGAACGCCAAGTGGTTCCTGGACAACACCCTGATCGGCGACCCGATCATCATCACGGGATCGCCGCGGGTGCTGGAGCCCACCAACGGCTGGGGGCACTGGCAGGAGAACTGGAAGGAATGGCTCAAGTGGAGCTCGATCAAGGACGGGCCCACCGTGGGGTTCTGACGAACGTCTCCGGCAGCGCCGTGCAGAGGCTCCGCGCGGCGCTGTGAGGTGTTCCCCGCGGCCGATGGGCCGCGGGTGACGCAGAGGGCGTAGGGGCAGGCCATCGGCCGTGTGTGGGCCGTACAGACGCGAACGCGGCAGGGGTGTCAGGGCAGGCCATCGGTCGTGTGCGGGCCGTATGGACGCGAACGCGGTCAGGGCGTAAGGGCGGGCCCTCGGCCGGCGTAGGGACCTTGCGGACGCGGCCCGGGGCGTGCCGGCTGGTGAAGCCGTGGACGTCCCGGGCCGCGTCCGGTCGCGTGGGGGCGCCGTCAGGCGGCGCGGCTCACCTCGACCCAGCGGTCGAGGGTCGCGGCGGCCCGGCCGGAGTCGACCGCCTGCGTCGCCCGCGCGTACGCGTCGATCATGGCCGAGTCGAGGTCGTCGCCGGGCCCGTCGAGCGCGACCAGCGCGGCGGCGGCGTTGAGCAGCACCGCGTCGCGCACCGGCCCGGTCACGCCGCGGACCAGGTCGCGCACCGCCTGGGCGTTGAACGTCACGTCGCCGCCCCGCAGCGCGGCCGCGTCGGCGCGCGGGATGCCCAGGACCGCCGGGTCGAACACCGTCTGCGTGGCGGCGCCGTCGCGGACCGTCCACACCGTCGAGGTGGTGGAGATCGTCAGCTCGTCGAGGCCGTCGTCGCCGCGGAACACCAGCGCCGACACGCCTCGCTCGGCGAAGACCCCCGCCAGCACCGGCAGCATGCCCGCGTCGTAGACGCCGATCGCCTGGGCCGCCGGCCGGGCCGGGTTGGTGAGCGGACCGAGGAAGTTGAAGACCGTCGGGACGCCGATCTCCTTGCGCGGCGGACCGGCGAAGCGCAGCGCCGGGTGGTAGACGGGCGCGAAGCAGAACGCGATGCCCGCCTCCCGCGCGACCCGGGCGGTCTGCTCGGGCGTGAGGTCGAGGCGGATGCCGAGGTGCTCCAGGACGTCGGCGGCGCCGCACGAGGAGCTGGCGGCGCGGTTGCCGTGCTTGACCACGCGCGCCCCCGCGGCGGCGGCCACGATCGCCGCCATCGTGGAGACGTTGACCGTGTGGGCGCGGTCGCCGCCGGTGCCGACGACGTCGACCACCGGGCCCTCCACGACCAGCGGCGTGGCCAGCTCCAGCATGGTGCGGGCCAGCCCGGCCACCTCTGCCACGGTCTCGCCCTTGGCGCGCAGCGCCACGGCGAAGCCGGCGATCTGCGCGGGCGTCGCGGAGCCGGACATGATCTCTCTCATCGCCCATGCGGTCTCGTCGGCGGTGAGGTGCTCCCCGGCGA
This sequence comes from Nonomuraea sp. NPDC050733, assembly GCF_040654215.1. Taxonomy (NCBI): domain Bacteria; kingdom Bacillati; phylum Actinomycetota; class Actinomycetes; order Streptosporangiales; family Streptosporangiaceae; genus Nonomuraea; species Nonomuraea sp. NPDC050733. Next base: position 82,199 of record NZ_JBFAHO010000031.1, read on the forward strand.
GGAGCGCCGACAGCAGGGCCGGCCAGGTGGTCCGGGCATCCACGGAGGGCACCTACTTAGCGTTGAGTCGGGTCGAGGAACGGCGGCGCATGAGGTCGGCGACGGTCTCGGCGACCACCAGGGGCTCCAGCGGCTGCGGGACGACGGCGTCGGCCTTCGACCACTCGGCCAGCCAGCGGTCGTCGCGCCTGGCGATGATCAGGCAGATCGGCGGGCAGTCGTAGACCTCGTCCTTGGCCTGCCGGCTCACGCCCATGCCGCCGGCCGGCTGGGTCTCGCCGTCGAGCACGGCGACGTCGATCTCGCCGGAGGCGAGCCACTGGTGGACCTTGGGCTCGGTGGCGCACTCGACGACCTCCACGAACGGCACGTCGGCGGCCGGACGGCGGCCGAGCGCCAGCCGCACCTCCTCGCGGGTGGTGGCGTCGTCGCTGTAGACGAGGACCTTCATGGTGTCGTCGGTGCTCACGGTCGCGCTCACTATCGGTCGAAGCGGTATATGGTCACCTGGGATCGTACCGGTGCGACGGCGTGCAGTCCCAGGGAGCCGTCCCAGGCGCGTGATTTGCGGGAATCATCCCAGCTTGGTGGTCTCCGGACCCCCGCTAACGGGGGGTCGTGCGCCGGACCGACACCCGGAGCCGCAATAATGCTGCCCGTGGCGACAGCATCCGCAATAACTTCGACGACGACAGCACATCCGTCCCGCAGACCCAACCTGGTCAGCGTCGGGACGATCGTGTGGCTGTCCTCTGAGCTCATGTTCTTCGCGGCGCTGTTCGCGATGTACTTCACCATCCGGTCGGTGAGCGAGGGCCACGGCCTCGAATGGGGGCCTGCGCTGCTGCCGAAGGGCGCGACCGCCGAAGGCGCTCACCTGAACATCCCGTTCGCGACGGCCAACACGATCATCCTGGTGCTGTCGAGTGTGACGTGCCAGCTGGGCGTGTGGGCCGCTGAGAAGGGACAGGTCGGCAAGCTCCGCTTCTGGTACCTCGTCAGCTTCCTGATGGGCGCCGTGTTCGTCGGCGGTCAGCTGTACGAGTACGGCGAGCTGGCGAGCGAGGGCGCCACCCTGTCCGCCAACGCATTCACGTCGGTGTTCTACCTCACGACGGGCTTCCACGGCCTGCACGTGACCGGTGGCCTGATCGCGTTCCTGTTCATGCTGGGACGCACGTACGCCGCGAAGCGCTTCACGCATGAGCAGGCCACCAGCGCGATCGTCGTGTCCTACTACTGGCACTTCGTCGACGTCGTCTGGATCGGTCTTTTCGCGACCATCTACATCATTCGTTAAGGAACGGGATCTCTGTGACTAGGATCACCGCTTGGCGGCGGCATCCCCTCGCGAGATACGCCGTCCTGATTTTGGCGTTGGCGCTGGTCGGGATGGTTTATACCGCCTTCGTGCAGGCCGGCCGGCCCGCCGACGCGGCTCTCGCCTCGGGCAAGCTGGACGACGTCGCGGAGGGCAAGAGCCTCTTCGAGGTCCACTGCGCGAGCTGCCACGGCATGAACGCGCAGGGCACGTCGACCGGGCCGACGCTGATCGGCGTGGGCGCCGCGGCCGTCGACTTCCAGATGAGCACCGGCCGCATGCCGGCCTCCAACCCGGGCGCACAGGTGCCGCGCAAGCCGCTCGCCGGCTGGGTGACGCCGGACAAGATCCGCCAGATCGGCGCCTACGTGCAGTCGCTCGGCGGCGGCCCGCAGGTGCCCGGCAAGGAGCAGGTCGACCCCGCGCTCGGTGACGCCGGCAAGGGCGGCGAGCTCTTCCGCGCCAACTGCATCCAGTGCCACAACTGGGCAGGCGCGGGCGGCGCGCTGACGCAGGGCAAGTACGCGCCGAACCTCAACCAGGCCACTCCGGCGCAGATCTACGAGGCGATGGTCACCGGGCCGCAGGCCATGCCGGTGTTCAACGACACCACGATCACGCCCGAAGAGAAGCGCAGCATGATCGCCTACATCACCCAGGTGCGCGAGCAGAAGGACCCGGGAGGCTTCGGCCTGGGCCGGATCGGCCCCGTGACCGAGGGTCTCGTAGGTTGGGTGGTGGGCATCGTGGCCCTCATCCTCGCATCCATCTGGATCACCGCGAAGAAGCGACAGAAGTCATGACAGACATCGAGCACGAGACCGAGCAGCCCGACGAGCGCGTACCCAAGCGCGTCATCGGCACCCCCGCCCCGGGCACCTCGATGCTCGGCGACGGAGTGGAGCCCGCCCGGGGCGACACCGAGGTCCCCGGCGTCACGTACCAGGACCCGAACAAGGCTCGCAAGGCCGAGAAGATCGTGGCGCTCTGCTTCACGATCACCTTCCTCGCGGCGATCGCGTTCATCATCTCGTACGTGGTCTTCCAGGTGGGCAGCCCGGAGGCCACCGCGGTCTCCAACCTCGCGCTGGGCGGAACTCTCACGCTCGCGCTGCTGGGGCTGGCCGTCGGCATCGTGGTCTGGGTCCGCCAGATCATGCCGAAGTACTCCCTCATCCAGGAGCGCCACACGATGGCCTCCGACGAGGACAGCCGTGAGGTGGTCGCCGAGACCTTCATCCAGGGCGCCAACGAGAGCGGGTTCGTCAAGCGCCCGCTGCTGCGCCGCACCCTGCTGCTTGCGGCGGCTCCGCTGGGCCTGGTCCCGCTGGTCCTCCTGCGCGACCTCGACAACTCGAAGATGCCCGGCGCGAAGTTCAACGAGACGCTCCGCCACACGGTCTGGGGCGAGAAGACCAAGGAGGGCAAGCCGCTGCGCCTCGTCGTCGAGGGCACCGGCCAGCCGATCCGCGCGGCGGACTTCAACTCGCCGGGCGGCATCCTCTCGGTCGTCCCCGAGGGCTACCAGCATGACCTCAACGCCCTCGCCAAGGCCACGCTGATCCTGATCAAGTTCCGGCCGGAAGAGATCAAGTCGGGCGTCAACAGCAACTGGACGCACGACGGCATCGTGGCCTACTCCAAGATCTGCACGCATGTGGGCTGCCCGGCGGCCCTGTACGAGCAGACCACCCACCACATCCTGTGCCCCTGCCACCAGTCGACCTTCGACGCCGCCGACGGCGCCAAGGTCATCTTCGGCCCGGCCGCCCGGCCGCTGCCGCAGCTGCCGATCACGGTCGACGACCAGGGCTACCTCATCGCCAAGGGCGACTTCGCGGTGCCCGTCGGCCCCAGCTACTGGGAGCGCGGCGACGCCGAGGCCGAGGCCAGGTCCAAGGGAGGTCACGCATGAGCAGCGACCTGACAACGGTTCCCAAGGGCATCGCCGGTCCGTCGAACTTCCTCGACGAGCGCATCGGGGGGGCCAACTTCCTCAAGCGCAACCTGCGGAAGGTCTTTCCCGACCACTGGTCGTTCCTGCTCGGTGAGATCGCGCTCTACGCCTTCATCCTGCTGCTGCTGACCGGCACGTTCCTGACGCTCTGGTTCAAGCCCAGCATGGGGGAGATCGCCTACAACGGCTCCTACGCCCCGCTCAAGGGCGTCATGATGTCGGAGGCGTACGCGTCGTCGCTGGAGATCAGCTTCGACGTGCGCGGCGGCCTGCTCATGCGGCAGATGCACCACTGGGCGGCCCTGCTGTTCGTGTCCGGCATGATGGTGCACATGCTCCGGGTGTTCTTCACCGGCGCCTACCGCAAGCCCCGCGAGCTCAACTGGCTGATCGGCGTCCTGCTGCTGACGCTGGCGCTGGTCGAGGGCCTCACCGGCTACTCCCTGCCCGACGACCTGCTGTCCGGCGCCGGTCTGCGGATCACCGAGGGCGTGGCGATCTCGCTGCCGCTGGTCGGCACGTACATCACGTTCTTCCTGTTCGGTGGCGAGTATCCCGGCGAGGACATCATCTCCCGGTTCTACTCGCTGCACATCCTGCTCATCCCCGGCCTCATCCTGGCGCTCGTGTCGGCCCACCTGGTGCTCATGTGGGTGCAGAAGCACACCCAGATGCCCGGCAAGGCCCGCACCAACAAGAACGTGGTGGGCGCGCCGTTCTACCCGGCCTTCATGGCCAAGGCCGGCGCGTACACGCTGTTCACGTTCGGAGTGGTCGCCGGGCTGGCGACGTTCACCCAGATCAACCCGATCTGGCTGTTCGGCCCGTACACGCCGGCGGACATCTCGGCGGGCTCGCAGCCCGACTGGTACATGGGCTTCCTCGAAGGCTCGCTGCGGCTCATGCCGTCGTGGGAGATCAACATGTTCGGCACCGCCCACGCGGGCACGCTGCCGCTCAGCGTGATCATCCCGGCGCTCGTGCCGCTGGGCCTGGTCATGACGGGACTCGCCCTGTACCCGTTCCTGGAGCGCTGGATCACCGGCGACCACCGCGAGCACCACGTCGCCGACCGCCCGCGCAACAACCCGCACCGCACCTCGATCGGCATGGCCGCCATCGTGTTCTACGGTGTGCTGTGGCTGCTCGGCGCCAACGACGAGCTCTCGGCGAACTTCCAGATCTCGCTCAACTGGACGACGTACGCCGGTCGCGTGCTGGTGTTCCTGCTGCCGGCGCTGGCGTACGTCATCACGTACCGCATCTGCCTCGGCCTGCAGCGCCACGACGCGGGCGTCGTCTCGCACGGCGTCGAGTCGGGTGTCATCAAGCGGCTGCCGCACGGTGAGTTCATCGAGGTCCACACGCCCCCGGCGGACGACATCGAGGCTCACGTGCGCGGCAAGGAGGCGGTGCCCATGCTGCCCGTCGAGGCGGACGGCGCCGGCATCCCGCCCAAGGGCATGCGCGGTCCGCTCGGCAAGCTCCGGGCCCGCATGTCCCGCGCGTACGGCGGCGAGAAGATCGCCCTCGACGAGGGCCACGGTCACGGCCACGACGAGGAGCACGCCGCGGTCGAGTCCGGCGAGGACCGCTCGCTGACTCACTGACCACCCGGGCCGCCGGTCCTTCCTGGACCGGCGGCCCGACCCGGGGCCCGGGGGGGGGGGGGGTGCCGGGCCGAAGGGGGGGTGCGGGGGGTGGGGAAGTGTTTGGGGCAAGGGGGGTGTT
>NZ_JBFAHO010000032.1:0-86700 GCF_040654215.1 Nonomuraea sp. NPDC050733
CCCACCTGGTCGGCGAGGACGCCGCCCGAGTCCAGGACGCCATCTACGCGGTCACCGAGACGGCCTCACAGGCCCTCGCCGTCGCCGTCGGCCTGGCACCGGCACCCCCGCCCCGCGAGGTGCCCGGCCTACAACCTGCTCACCGATGCCGAGTGGGAGCCGCTGGCCGACGGCGCCCTCGCCCGCCGACTGGCCTACGGCTGCGAGCTGCAGCCCGGACACCCGGGCATGCATGCCGCCCAGGCGCAAGGCGAAGCGCCGTCTCGGGACACATGGCTGCGCTGGGGCGACGGCACCCGGGAACTGGTCGAGCTGCCCAACTGCAGAGCCGTGCGACGCGGGCCGGACCCCAAGGGCGTCGACGACGAGGGCTGCAGCCTGTTCGCCGACCACGCCGGCGCGCACGCGGTAGGCGAATGGCTCGAAGACCTGGAGCTGGAGCCGGAACACCGCTACACCGGCCGCTGACCTGGCCGAACATGGCACGGGACCACGGGCATCCTGTGGTCCCGTGGATCGGGCCGGCGCGGTCATCGATGGGCCCGCGCGGATCAGATGAACGAGTCCGCCACATCGGGGCTGACGGATGCGCCACGGGGTAACGTGCCGACATGTCCGAGTCCGGCCCTGACCTGATCGTCCGCGTGCGCGAAGACCTCATCCGGGCCGGTTTCCACCTGGACGACCCGGAGAGCGGCACCTCCGTGCGGGCCGGTCTGCACGTGTACGCCGTCGACAGCGGGGTGGTGGTCCACTGGCGGCCCTCCGACCACGTGGGCGCTCTGCCCAGCCGGGGCGACGGGGCCGAGCCCGCCGAGCAGACGCTGCGCACCGCTGTTCACCTGGCCCTGGTGGGCCTGCTGGCCCAGGCTGGGCACACCATCACCCAAGACCCCGGCAGCGGCGACATCATCGTCATCACCCGGCTGCGCTGAAAGCGGGCCGCCTGCGCGGCGATACCGGCCATTTACCCTGCGTGCCTGGCCGGTTACTGGTATTCAGGTGCCTGTGCGGCCCGGCTGGGGGAGCCGGTTCGCCGAGGCCCGGGGCGCCCCGGTCGAGCTGCGGACCCCCGGGAGCGCCCGCCGCGCTGACAGGGCCGCACGGCAGGGTGCGTCCCGGTCCGGACGGTTCTCGTGTCCGCGCAGAGTGACCGAGCGATCACTGGTATGCAGGAGGCGCGGGCCGGTCGCTGGAGGGGCCGCCGGCCCGCACCCGGCGCGCGGCCGCGAGGTGGGCGGCGGCTTGGTCGAGCTCGGCGGCCAGGCGGGCGAAGGTGGCCAGCTGTCGCACATGAGCAGCGCGCGGGGAAGCCCGGCGTCACCGGGTAAACGCATCACGAGGCGGGCGAGTGAGCCATGCCCTGGGCGTATTGAAGATGACGTTGTGATGTGGCGTTCGTCACATGCGACCCGGAGCGAAAGGGTTCGTCGCTCCGGTCAATCGACACCAGGCGACACCAGGCGACGCCGAGCGACATCATCCGTTGTCGTTCAACATCACCTTCGGCGGGCGCGATGTTCGGAGGGCTGCGGCGGGCCGGTGTTCAATGCCACGCCGGCCGAGGCTTTGACCTACGCTTGTACTAGCTCAGTCGCGCTAACGCTCCCGCAAGTTACTGCCCGGCCCCTCCGCAGCCCCGTCCGCCCGGCCGGCGCCGGCCGGGTCCCGCGTCGCTCCGGCGTCGGGCCACCCCGCCGGAAGCACCAGCCCGGCCGGCGCCGGCCGCGGCAATCCCATCGGCGGCACGCTCCACTCCTCGGGGCTCGACAGGTTCACCCGGCCGCCGGAGAACTCCGCGTCGTTGAAGGCGACCTGGCCGCCGGAGAAGTCCGCCTGGTCGAAGGCGACGTGGCCGCCGGAGAACGTCGCCTGGTTGAAGGCGACGTGGCCGCCGGAGAACTTCGCGAAGCCGAAGGCGACCTGGCCGCCGGAGAACTTCGCCTGGTTGAAGGCGACCTGGCCGCCAAAGACCAACGCCGTGATGAAGGAGACCCTGCCGCCGGAGAACGTCGCCTGGGTGAAGGCGACTTGGCCGCCGGAGAACTTCGCGAAGCTGAAGGAGACGTCGCCGCCGGAGAACGTCGAACGACCGAAGAAGACGCCACCGCCGGAGAACTCCGCCTGGTCGAAGGAGACGTGGCCGCCGGAGAACGTCGCGCCGCCGAAGAAGACGAGGCCGCCGGAGAACGTGGCGTTGTTGAACGAGACGCGGGCGCCGGAGAACGTCGCGCCGCCGAAGAAGACCCGGCCGGCGGAGAAGATCGCGGCGTCGAAGGAGGCCCGGCCGCCGGAGAACCTCGCGCGGGTGAAGTCGCCGCCGTCGAAGACGACGCCGGTGAAGTCGAGGTCGTGGCCCTGCCAGGAGACGCCGGCACCGTCGCGGAGATGGGCGGCGATGAGGCGGATGATGGTGTGGCGGACCTCACGCATCCCGGCGAAGGCCAGCCCCTCGTCCTGCGGGGCGTCGTCGGCCGGCTGAGGGGCGTACGGCATCCGCAGGTAGGCGCACAGCACGTCGATGCAGGTCTGCCGCAGCTCCCGGGTGGGCGCGTCGTCGGCCAGCCCGGCCAGCGCGTGCACGCCGGCCAGCCGCACCGCGGGCGAGTCGTGGCCGAGCTGGCCGGCCGCGGTGGTGAAGCGGTCGTTGTGTAGCTTGGTGGCCTCGCGCGCCTCGCCCCGGTGGGCCCGCTCCTCGCCCTGCCGGGCCAGCACGTGCGCGGCCTCGGCGAGCTGCTGCGCCGCCTCGGCCACCTTCTGCCGTCGGTAGGCCACCACCAGCGCCACCAGGCCGCCCAGCCCGGCCACCACCGCAAAAGCGATCTTCAGCAGGTCGAACAGGGTGGCCGCGCTGACCTGCGCCTCGGGCTTCATCCCTTCCGCGCCCAGCAACACCAGCCCGCCGACGATCACAGCCGTCAGCAGCACGGCCGCCGCGCCGCCCACAAGGGCGAGCGCCGGTCCCACCGGCATCAACCGCAGGCCCGGGAGATCCTGCCCCGCCTCTCGACGCCGCGCCGGTCTCCCGCTCCCCACCGGCTTTTCCATCTCGCCCATATAGGCCCATACGTGCAGGTAGGGAGGTCGTTACGCCGCCCTAGCCGGACCTGCATGAAACGTCGCTCTCGCAAGTTATCGTCCGGCCCCTCCGGACCGCCTCCCGCCCGGTCAGCGTCGGGGTGCCGCGCTGTATTGGCGCGGGAAGACGGACAACCATCCCCCGCCGACTTCGCACCAACGCGCCCTTCGTCAGTAAATAGCTGACGAATCGAGATGTCAGCCTTAGGCTGACGATCTGGAGGTGCGTATGAGCGACACATCGGAACCGACCTATGAAGACGCCCCGTACACCGAGCTGTCCCTGGCCAAGCTCGCCCTGGCCGCCACCGCGCAGGAGCTCGCCGAGTTCGCCGCCTCATTCGTCGCGGTGTACCCGGGCCGCCCGGACGCGGTGGAGGATGCCGCCCGGTGCCTCGCCCGCGCCCAGGAGCTGCTGGAGCGTGCGGTCATCGCGCAGCGAGCCGCCGGCGACTCGTGGGAGGACATCGGCGCCGCCCTGGAGATCACCAAGCAGTCCGCTCACGCCAGGTTCCGCAAGGCCTCCGAGGAATGGGACGCCGCGATCAAGCGCCCCGAGGTGGTCTCCGAGATGTACGGAATCACAGGCAGGCTGGAGACCTACGTCGACAACCGGATGCCCGCCGGCACCGCCAGCCCGCAGGAGACCGCCGCCAGGTTGGACCGGTGGGCCATCGCGCACGCGGCCGCCGACGGCCGCGACATCGACGACCGGCCGGTGTCGGGACGCATGGTCCGGATGGATCCGCTGACGGAGCTGATGACGCTCACCGACCGTTCAGCCGCCATCCGGGAGGAGTTCATGGCACCCCCGCCGCACCTGATGGCCGAGATCCAGGAGCGAGAGGCGGTCCTCTGGGAGCGCATCGCCGCCGCCGGCGGCCGCTCGGCCCGCGATGCCACCAAACACGCGGCCCAGGCCCGCGAGCGCGCCGCCACCTACCGCGCCCAAGACGCCCACCTCAAGGCCATCGCCGACACCCAGACCCCCGCCGGCCACGCCGCCGAGCACGCCCAGCGATGGCCGAAAGAGATCTGGGGGCCCTACCGGCTCTTCCCCGACCTGGCCAGCGCCCGCGACTGGTGCGCCCACTGCAACGTCTGGATCGGCACCTCAATCCCAGCCGAGAAGGAGAGCGACTGATGACCGCGCGCCGCGTCCTGCTGCCGGACCTGGACGACGACCACACCCACGCCATGACGCAGCTGGAGGAGCTCCTGCTGGGACTCCCCGACGAAGACGACGTCGAGCCCGGTGAGCTGCCCGCGCCACTCGCCGACGACACGGCCCTGGAGGCGCTGCGGCGGCTGTGGGACGCGATCGCCCCCACCCAGGGCCAGCGCGCCATCGCGGCGGGCCTCACCGGCCGCCTCGTCGCCGCCGACGGCTACGAGTTCGTCCCGCTGCGCCTGGTCGACGTTGACCAGGACGACGTCGCCACCCTGTCGGCCGCCGCCCGCGCGCTCGGCGCCCCTCACCCCAGCGACGCCGTCCGCGACACCTTGGAACTCGGCCGCGCCGACATGCCCGCCGGCGAACTCATCATGCGCGCCGCACGGCTCGCCGGCCTGCTGGACCTGGACGACACCCCCGACACCGCGCTGCTGCGCGAGCGCCTGGCCGCCGCCGGCCCCGCCGACGACGTCGTCCTCACCCCGGCCGAAGAAGACGCCTACCGGCGCACCGTCGACCGGCTCAACGGCATGGGCGACCCGATCGAACGCTTCCGCTACGACGGCGGACGCACCTGACCTACCCCCACCGCAAGGAGCGCCTCCGTGGCCTACACCACCGCTCAGATCACCGAGAGGGCGCAGGACATCTGCGGCTGCTAGATCTGCGGCTGACGGCCGACGCCCGACATCGTTGCCGACACCTGGAGTTGGCCGGACCCGTGCCAGAGGTCAAGGAGCCTAATTGGGGACGCTTGCCTGGATCTGTCGGGATCGTGACCTAGCCCATCTGTGCGTCGCCGATCTGCAGGCCCGTGGCGCTGACCATCATGCTCTAGATAGTGCGATCGTTCCGGCGATGTCATATCTGACATGGCAGCCCCGGTCTGAGGCTACTGAGCAGTAACCCTGAGGCATGCGTGTCACTAGGCAACGAAAGGTTGATCAGCTGCGATGTTGCTGCTGGCAGGTTTTCAGCCTTCGATGGTGCAGGAGCGCAGTGATGGTGGATCTCGGATTCGTCGGCCCCAACCGCCCCGCGCAGGACTACCGCTTCCTCAAGGTGACCGATGGCGACACCCCAGCGATCGAGATGTCGATCCGGATGGTGTCCATCGACACCCCGGAAAGCGAGTACGGCGGCAGCCCGCCCACCGCCCAGGCCACCCTGGAGCGGGCCAAGGCCCGGCTGCAGGACAGCGCCTACGACGCCCTCCCCCAAGACCTGCGCGACTACCTCATCGCCCGCATCACGCCCGACGCCGCCCAGCGGCACCTGACCGCCGGCAAGCTGGCCGCCGAAGCCCACAAAACCATGGTCACCACCAGACTGGCGCGGCCGGACGGCTCACAACGCAAGATGGCCGTCATCGCCACCGGCGAGCTGGTGGAGAAGAACGGCCGGCTGCTCGCCTACACCGCCCCCTGGTTCTCCCGCACGCCGTCGGACCCGCTGCCGCCCCGCGACCACCCGGACCGCAGGACCTTCAACCTCGACATGGTCGCGCTCGGCTGGGCAGCCACCTTCATCATCTACCCATCCATCCCACGCACCGCCGACCTGAACCTGCTGCTGGAGGAGGCCGAGCAGGCCTGGCAGCAGCAGCGCGGCGCCTGGGCCCAGTTCGGGCCGGATCTGCTGCTGGGCTATGAGTACCGGACCTGCATCAAACTCGGCACCCGCCACCTCGACGACCCCGCAGAGACGATCGCCAGCGCCTTCCAACGGGTGTGCGTGGACCTGCGCACCCTGACCGAAGTCGGCCTGTACGGCTACCACCAGGTCCCGCCCGCCCAGCGGCTGTGGATCTGGGCCACCGACCTGGAGCAAGCCCGCAAGGACCTGTCCCTGCCCGAGCCCACCCTCTGATGGTGTCGTGAGCGGCTCAAGGCCGAGCGAACGACCTGCTCGACGCTCCACTCGGGCCCGCGTGGCAGACGTGGCGCCATCAGGACGCCGACGAAAGGTACAGCCCCCGACGTGACCATCACGGTGAAGCCCGCAACCCCCGACCAGCTCCCTGCCATCGCCGGTCTGCTCGAGGAAATGGACCGCTTCTACGGAGCGGCAGAGTTCGACCCGCTCGACGTCCGCACTAGGCAGATCCAACAAGCCCTGTTCTCAGACTTGCCCGCCGGCTACGCCCTTCTCGCCTGGGACGATGACGAATTGGTCGGCATGGCCGCCTATGCCTTCCTGTGGCCGGCCGAGGGTCTCACTCGCTCTCTGTACCTCAAGGAGTTGTACGTCCGCGAGTCGGCGCAGCGCCGCGGCGTTGGCGTAGCGCTGATGGAGGCGCTGTTCGAGCTGGCAACCAAGTACGAGTGCAGTCGCGTGGAATGGACCACGGACGCGGGCAACGCTGGCGCCCAGGCGTTCTATGAGGCGCTGGACCAAGTCCAGCTTCCGACCAAGGTGTTCTACCGGGCGGACGCTGCGGCCATCGACCGGGGGTTGCCGCGCGACTGACTTGTCGCCACGAAGGCCGCTGAAGAGCCGCCATTACCGATGGTGGCCCTTCAGCCTTTTGTTCCCGGTGTTTTCGTCCCGGTGTCTCTAGGATGGTGCCGCGTGCCGCCCCGGGCGCGCACGACCTCGCAGGAGACGAACGATGAAGATGTTGCACACGGGCGGGTGGTCACAATGAGTCTTGCCGACACGGCAGCGCCTCCTCCTCCTACAGGGGACGAACTCCCCGAATGGCTCCAGCCCCGAGTTCCCGCAGGGTTCAAGCGCCTCGCCACACCGGCCCGGTTGTGCTGCATCATGCAGAAGGGCGGCTCTGGGAAGTCCACTACCGCAGTCTGTCTCGCCTGCGAGCTCGCGTTGAAGGGCCTGCGCGTCCGCATCTGGGACGTGGATGCTCAGCTCGGCGGCACCACACACTGGCTCAGGCCGCAGGTTGATGACGGTGCCGGCGAGCCTGCGAACCTGCTTCACCTCTTCATGGGCGAGGCGTCGCCTGACCAGGTGACCTACCCGACGCGCGTGCCGGGCTTGTACGTCGTGCCGTCGTACACGTCGCTCAAGCAGGTGGAGCTCGCCCCGCCGCCGGGCGTCGAGCAAGTCATCGACTGGGCTATCAACCACACCAGCGAGCCGTTCGATGTCGAGATCACCGACTGCGGGCCCGCGCTCGGACAGCTCTCGGTGGCGGCGCTCGTCGGCGCGCCGAACGTTGTCATCCCGCTCAAGGCGTCGGGGTTCGACCTGAACGCCCTTACCGAGCTGAACCGCACCCTCGCCCTCACCAAGCAGCGGCTTGCCCCGCAACTTCAGGTCGTTGCCGTCCTGCTGTCGGAAGTGCTCAAGTCGAACCTCACCAGCGAGGTGTTCGACGCTCTGTGCAACGACTACCCCGGCTCGCTCGTCATGGGTATCCGGCAGTCGGTCAAGGCGCGGGAGGCGTCCCTAGAGTCCATCCGGCTGCCGCTGCACGAGTACGCGCCCAGCGCGACGGTCCGCAAGGACTTCCAGTACCTAGCCGCACAGCTCGTGGAGGCGGGCGCCGCATGAGTAGCAAATCGTCAGGGCCGCGTTTCAACATCGGATCCACGAAGCCGACCGCCGCCACCAGCGTCCTGGACGAGCTGATCGGCAAGGTGCCCACCCAGGCCGCGCCGGTCGCCTCCGAAGGTGAGATCACCGGCACCGTTGTGCCTGCCCCGGCTGTTGCCAAATTTGGCAACGAGCTGGAGCCGCCCACGCTGGAGGAGTGCGAGCAGCACATCCGCACCGTCACCACCCAGTGGTTGATCGGCGTCGGCCGCGCACTGCGGGCAATCCGCGACCACGAGCTGTACAGTCAGGCCGGGTTCGACTCGTTCGGGTCCTACCTGCGTCACCGGCTCGACATGGGAGCGCCGCAGGCTACCCGCCTCATCCAGGCCGTCCCGGTCGTGGAAGCTCTCGAGGGACGCACCGACCGGGAGATCAAGGAGGGGCAGGCCCGCGTTCTGGTGCCGGTGCTCAAGCACGGCGAGCACGCCGTGCGGGAGGTGTGGGACGCAGCCGCACGCTCCGGTTACCCTTCGGCGAAGGCACTGGAGCGGGCGGCCCGCGATAAGGGCTATCTCGACGCCCAGCCAGAGGACGAGGAGCCCGCAGCCCCGCCCGCGCCCCCGGAGAAGCCCGCGGTGTGGAAGCGGTTCGAGCCAGTACTACCGGTGGTGCGTGACCTGCGTGCCTTGGCGGATCTAACCCGTGAAGCGCCGGAGCGCAGCATGGAGCTGGCGTTCGATCTGGCCCGGGCGTTTGAGGAGATCAAAGACGACCTGCCGGATGAACTGCGCGCCAAGTTGGAGAAAGCCGTGCTGGAGGGCACGCCGCCGCACAGCCTGTAGTCGGCAAACGCGAAGGGCGCGTGCCGTACGGCACGCGCCCTCGGCATGTCAGATGGGCAGCACCGCGATCCGTGAGACCGGCATGGGCGACCGCGGACGCCAGGCTCCGGGATTATGTTGACCCAGCCGTGCTCGGCAAGCACCTCCTCCAGCCAGACGGCGACCTCCTCTGGCGACATACCGTCCCTCGGGGGCCGCAGCACTTCGCCCTCCGCAGCGCCGGGCAAGCTCGGATGCCAGCCGCCAGCGGGGCCGGGACGACCCCAAATCCATCTGAGGGTGGCATGCCGCAGGCCAGCGCCGAAGACGAGTTGGTCCGAGGTCGGGGTCACCAGAACCTCGCACGGGCGGATTCCGTCGCAACACGGTGATCGCTTACTGGCGGCGGCCAGCATAGCGAGCCGACTGGGGTTCCGTATCCCCCGAGGTTGCGGGGATAAGGAAACCCGGGGTCGCAGGCGAGAAGAACGCCCGCGTGGGGGACACGAAGCCGAGCACGATCAGGCCGGACCGGTAGTCTCGGCTGATGGCGAAGATCTTGGTCACCGGGATGTTGGGCACCGGCAAGTCCACGGCGTTAGAGATTCTGGCGGCCCGGGGTCATCGCGCCGTCGATACTGATACCGACCAGTGGAGCCACTGGGTGACCCTGTCGGATGGATCACTGATTGGATGTGGCGGGAGCCGGCCATCAGCGACCTGCTCGCCAATCACCGTGAGGGCGCCCTCTTCGTGGTCGGCTGCATAACGGCACAGTCTGACAGTCGTGCTGGCTACTGTTTCCGGTATGCCGGAGTCTTTCGATCAACTGTCCTTTGACGCTGGTGACGGTCTCCCGGCAGCATCTCGCGATGAGATGGTGCCGGGATTGCGCTACATCGCCGGCTGGCTTGCTCCCGACGCCTGCGCGTCGTTACTTTCATTCATCGACGCCGCCGAGTGGTCGACACAACTGCGACGACGCGTGCAGCACTACGGCCACCGCTACGACTACGGCCGCCGAAGTGTGGCGAGGAATCCCCTGGTCGCCGCTGCTCCACCGATCCCGGCATGGGCACAACAGCAGGCCATGCGCCTGGTCCGCGAAGGAATCATGGACAGCGAAGCCAACCAAGTGATCATCAATGAGTATCAGCCGGGGCAGGGCATCAGCGCACACGTCGACTGCGTGCCCTGCTTTGGCCCGGTCGTCGCCGCGATCTCTCTGGGCTCCGCTTGCGTCATGGACTTCACCCATCCTGCAGACGGTACGAAGGTGCCGATGTCTCTCGCTCCCGGCAGCCTGTGCGTCATGTCAGGACCTGCCCGATACACCTGGCGTCACAGCATTACCGCGCGCAAGAGCGACCCCACTGCGGCAGGCCGCATCCTGCGCACGCGGCGTGTGTCCATAACCTTCCGCACCCTCATCGACCCCGCGCCCTAACCGGCCAGCAGCCCTCTCCCCAAGGCTCACGCCTCGGTCAGGGTGATCGACACGGCACTCCGTCATCGCGCACGTTGCGCTCTTAGCCGTCGTCATACAGCCAGACACCCAGCTCAACCAGTCACTGCGGAAGAGCTACACCCTTCTTGCTTTCAGCCTCAGTCCTCCTGCCGCTTCCAGAACTGACGCGGTGCATACCCGCTTCGTCGAAGCCAGTGTTCTGTGTAGACGATCCGATCAGCTTCGACAACGGTCAGAGGGCCGGACGGGGGTTCGTCGAGCGGACGCGAACGCTCCACATGATCCGACTGCCACCTGAACGCGGGCCAGTAGTGCGAGAACTCCGGGTCATCGATACCGAGAACGCGGGCTCGTCCGAAGACCTGGGCGCCTCGGCTGCTGGCCTGTCCCACCAGCGGAGCGAATATGCCGATCGAGACCCTGGGGTCTGCGGCTACGTTCCGCATCTTGGGAGACGTGGGCACCGCCGTGAACATGAGCGCGAAGCCGAGGTGGAAGTAGCGCACGGGGGTCGCCAGCGGCCCGTCAGCTCCCGATGTCGCCAGGACGCACATGTTCTGCGATGAGAGCAGGTTCAGGATGCGCTCTTCCAGCAGCTCTCTGTCCAGGCGCTTGGTTGGTGACGGACCAGCCAGCCATTCATTGGTTACGGGCATAGCAGAGGGTCTCATAGGACATACAAGGCCCGGCACGGTGCCCCTGTTAGCAAGAGTGAGGGTTTTCCAAACTGAAGTCGCAGCTCGTGGGTTTGTCAGACCGTCCATCGCGGGGCGTACTCCAGGTGGATGTCCTGCCCGCCACCTGGATCCAGATTCGGCCAGTAGAACAGCCGGCAGACGTGATAGTTGCAGCCGCCCGAGATGTACAACGAGGTCGCGGCAGCGGGCGGCCCTTCCTTCGCCACGGCGAAGAAGTGACGGGCCGGCTGCCGAAAAGCCGCAGCGCTCCCGGTCAGAAACAGCGTCTCGGCGTGCACGCGCTGGTGGAGTGTGTCCTTGTTCTCCTGGTAGTTCAGGGCTCGGTAGTCGATCTCCTCGTCGGCGGGCAGGTCGGTGTCCGGCACACGTGCCGTCCGTGTTTCGCCTGGAGGGCTTCCCGCGGTGATCCGCTTGCGTACCTGCTTCCAGCGGGAGGGCGGGAACTGCAGCGAGTGGTGGACCAGCACGAGATCAAGCGGCCGGTCCGGGCACCTCTCCTCTTTGTCCCAGTCGGGGTTGATCCCAGGGGCGGGCGGAGTGGCGCGCATCGGCAGGTAGACCAGAGAGCGTGGCGATCGGGCTGCGAGCAGCCATAGCGCGCCGATCCGTCGGCCATCGGGCCGGTCCACATACATGTCATACCGCTTGCCGGTATCGTAGAGTGCCCCATTGGCCAATGGTCTGGCCGGGCGGATCACCCGGAATTCCGAGGCTCCCAGCTGCACTCGGTGAATGGTGATCTTCACCTGCACGATCATCGGTTCCTTTCACCTCAGGCTGCCTGTGCGACGCGGTGGTTTTGAAGGACGGCGATGGCCTTGCACAGGTGGCCGGCCTTGGACGGGCTGCAGCGTAGCTTGCGGAGGATCTTCCAGCTCTTCAGCTGGGCGTTCGCGCGTTCGCCGGGTCCGCGGAGCTTGGCGTGGGCGCGGTTGGCCCGTTTCTGGGACTCTGGCTTGTGCTTGCCCTTGTACGGGGTAAGAACCGGGCCTTCGGCCCCTTGATCCGCCTTATCCGCCAAGGTGACGATGCCCGCCTGCTCCAGCGCGCGCAGGATGCCCCAGATGCGGGCGGCACTCAGATCATGGGCCATGCCGGGCAGGGCTCCGGACGTCCACAGGATCGTTCCGTCCCGAAAGGCGATGACCTGCACATGCATGCCATGCACGCGGTGCTTGCCGGAGAAGTAGGGACGGTCGGCCTTGACCCGATCGGTGCGGATCAGCGTGCCGTCCAGTACCAGGTAGTGCAGCCCGTCTCGCTTCGCCTTGCGCAGCGCCGGGCCCAGCTTGGGCGAGCCCGCCGACAACAGTGCCACCGTCTCCTCCACGTACCGCCACGCGGTCGCCGTCGACACCCCGAAACCGGCCGCGAGCTCGGCATAGGTCTCGCCCTTGCGCAAGTAGACCAACACCAGCAGAGCCTGCCGTCCGGGTTGAGCCGCCGCCAGATCGACCCGATCACGACGGTGGGGGTTGTGGTGATCAACCCGTCTACCAGGAGCTTCTTCACGTCACCGGCCAAACACCGGCATCGCGATCATGCTGTGACCCCGGGCACTCGCTGGGAAGCCTGAAAAAGGTTCAGTGTCAGCAAAAGGCTGTTCGCGGACACTCAACTTGGTGACGAACATGTCATTCAACGTGAGGACGGGCACGCATAAGAAGGCCCCAACAGCGTGAAGCTGCTGGGGCCTTGGTGTGCAGGCTGACGGCTTGATGTGCATCATGTCGTTCCGACTGAGAACGGCAGAGACCTGAAGGCAGTCAATGCATTTGCCACACACCGTGAGCTCGGGTGAAGTCGCGTGCTGCCAGCGCGTCGCGTGGGATGAAGATGTAGACCAGGCCGTTGTCGCCGAGTTGAGCGTCCGGTTCGGAGTCGATCTGGGCCAGGAGCTGCCATTGAGTAGGTGGCGTGCTCGGTTCGGCGGTTGCGCAGTGTCGCCACGGATCGTCCTGCAGGGGGTCGGCGTAGCCGAGCAGGCGGTGCCGGGGCCGGTCATCCTCATCTAACGGGGGATGGAACTCGTTGAGGAACTCTATGAACGCCGCGAATTCCTCGCTCGGATGGGTCGGGTCATCGCCGCTGAGGTCCAAGCCGGTGAGGTCGTGGTAGAAGGGGCTGTCCAGTGGGGGCAACGTGGGATCCACTGCCGGGATCATCACACGGTGCGGGAGTGTCTCGGCTCCTGCGGGCGGTTCTGTGACGATCAGGTCGTGGGCCTGGGGCGGCTGGGTCATGACCAGGACTCCTGAGCCGTAGGTCATGTCATCCCAGGCGATGTCACCAGTGAGGTCGGCGAAGATCTGCAGCAGTCCGGCCGGGGGTAGCACTCGCTCGTCATCGCAGCGACTCGTCTCGGCCAGATCGATCTGCGCCAGGAGGGTCATGGGGTGGTTTCGGCGGTGTGGCCAGAGTGCGCCCGGCGGCAGCTCGGGGACGCCGCCCAGGTGGGTGCGACCTGCGGTCATGCCGTCGCGGCGGGGAATCAGGGCGATCCCGGTCCGGCGCAAAGCCACCAGCGCGTCCGCGTGCTCGCCTAGCCTGAGGTCCTGGCACACAGCCCGGATCCAGTGCTCGTCGTTGGCGGCCTCGGCCTCCGCGGCCCACGCCTGCATGGTGTGCGGATCGGCGAACCGCTCGAGAAACTGCGTCGTGGTCTGTGCCTGGTCGTCTTTCAGCACAACCTGGGAGAACCCCAGCATGCCGGGCGTCATGGACAGTCCGCCTGTCCGGTCGACGACGCAGGCCAGTAGGGACGGCAGCGACCGAACCCACCCCTGAATATAGGCGTAGGTTCGGCCGAGTGTCTGCCCTGCCGGAACCAGCTGGACAGTCTGCTCTGCGCATTCGCCGGTGTCGTCGTTATGCAGGCACAACCTCACGCCGAGGGATCCGTCGCTCGCGAGAAAGAGGCCGGGCTCGGCAAGCTCCAAGCGTGCCTGCTCATGCTTGGCGGGCAAGCCTGCTCGTAACAGCGCTTCCAGCGTTTCCACGCTCACATCCTGTTCCCTCACGGGACAATCATGATCCGCAAAGTACCAGCCGATCTATTCGGAGGCGATGACTTCGTTGACGGCGGCGCGGGCTGAGGATTCGTCGACGATGGTCTTGTCGGCGATGAAGGTGGCCAGCAGGGCCTGGATGGCCAGGTTGTTGATCGCGCGGGGATAGCCGCGGCTGGCGGTGTGGATCAGCGTGGCGGCGTCTTCGGTGAACAGCGGGTCAGTGCGGCAGGCCAGGGCGAGGTGGTGGCGGAGGTAGTCGAAGGCCTCCTCGCAGGTCATGCCGTTCATGTGGTAGCGGACTGCTATGCGTTGGTTCAGCGCGGCCAGCACGCCGAGCTTGATCTTGCGGCGCAGGGTCGGCTGCCCGATCAACAGGCAGGCGAATGGGCTGGAGGAGTCCATCTCGTGGTTAGTCAGCATGCGGACCGACTCCAGTTGGTCGTGGCCCAGCAGGTGCGCCTCGTCCAGGATGAGCACCGGGGTGCGACCGCGTTCGGCCAGTTCGGTCGCCAGCGCGTCGTTGGCCTGCGGGATCAGGGTGGCCTTGTGCGGTTTGGGGACGCCGCCCAGCGCGGTGACGATGGCGGTGTGGATGCCGCGGACGCCAACGTCCGGGTTGCCGATATAGATCGGGATGTGCCGGGCGGGATCCAGGGAGGCGATCGCGGCTCTGGTGCGACGGCCTTGCCGACGCCGACCTCGCCACCAGCACGTTGTCGCCGGGCGCCAGCAGACCCTGGCGGCGGCTGCCCGGCCCGAAATTGCTGCACGCCAGCGGCCGGCCGGCCTCGTCACAGGCACCGACCGCCAGCACACCCTCCAGCGCGGCGGGCACGTGATCGCACAGGCAGCCGTCATTGCCGGCGGCGGCCACGATCAGCACGTTCTGCTCGCGGCAGCGGCGCACCGCCCGGGCCAGGGCATCCTCGGCCTCGCCCGCGTCGGCCAGCTGCCCGCCGCTGACATTGATCACATAGGCGCCGGCGTCGGCAGCCAGCTCGATGGCACGGGCCAGATCCAGCTGCGCGACGCGCCGCCCCTCGGCGAACACCGGCACGCTCACCGCCCGGCAGCCCGGCGCCACCCCGAGGGCAGGGCCGTCGTGGCGGCCGAACAGCACGCTGGCCACCGCCGTACCGTGCGCCCCGACGCCGGCCCGCCCGGCCACACCTCACGCAGCTCGCTCAGTTTCACCCCGGCCAAGGCAGGGTGATCCTGCTCGACCAGTCCGTCCACCACGGCCACCGTCACCCGCTCGTCCCCGGTGGTCAGCCGCCACAGCCGCGGCAGTCCCGCGATCGCCGCTTGGGAGCCAGGCACCGACCTCCTTGCGATGTGTCCTGAACGCGGCGGAGCAAGAGCCATGGCATTCAGGGCAAGCTCCGCAGCAGTGAGAACCCCGCCAGCTATCGGGTGCTCAGATTGCTGTGGCCTTGGCGCCCCGGGACGGTGAAGCGGATTTCGTGTGAGGTGTCAGGGGCGAGGAAGTCCAGAAGTCCGCTGCCCTCGCCGGTCAACGCGTCGCGGTCGGGCGCGGACAGCGGTGCGAACCGCACGAGGGGCAGACCGCGCTGGCGGCCGAGCGGCGCGGCGTCGACGACCGCGTTGGTGCGCGTCCGGCTCAGTGGCTCTCCCAGCCCGTCGATGCCCTGCCCCTGCAGCAGCAGCTCCGCCTCCTTGAGGCTCGTGTACGGCGCCGGTCGCGTCTTGGCGGGCCTGGTGGGGTACCAGATCGAGACCATGAGCTCGCGGGTCTTCTGCTCGGGTGCCCACGGGTCGGGGCGGGAGCCGTCCACCAGGTGCAGCGTCGTCATGGCCACCGCGTGCGGTCCTGTCAGCCGGGGCAGGGCGAGCGCACCGGCCGGAGCGGGCACGCTCGTGACGAGTGTGGTGGTGGGCGTGGACGGGGCCCCAGCCGTGGCGCAAGCGGCGGCAGAGGCGGCGAGGGCGGCGAATGCGACGGCGGCCGCCAGGGCGCCGCGACGTAGTGATCGTGACATGCGGATCATCCTCGCGGCATCCGGCCGCCGCGCACCTCGGCCGAAAAGGCACCCGGCGGGTAGGACTTTCGCGCACTCCTACGCCGAAAGTCGGAGTCGTACACCATACGCGCCCGATCCCGGGCATCCAGCTTGGTCAGCGGCCTGCTCACATACGTCCGCGTGGCCGCCAGGCTCAGGAACAAGCGCCGGGAGATCTCGTCGTCGGCGAGCCCCGCCGCGATCTCGGTCAGCTGCTCCCGCTCCCGCCCGTCAAGCCGCCGCAGCAGCCGCTCATCGACGGGCCGCCGCCCCCCGCCATCACCCCCGGGTGACCGCGGGCGACAGCAGCGCCTCACCCTCGCCACAGTCCGCACGGCGGCGCGCAATTCGTCGGGTGCTGCGTTCTTCCCCAAGAATCCCGACGCGCCAGCATGAATCGCATCGAACAGGTGCTCATCTGTGTCGTATGTTCGTCCGAACGCTCGGCAAGCGCCCGCTCCTGCTGCGGGCTGCCAAGGAGTCAGACGGAGCCCAGTGACCCGCAGCCCATCCCGGCCCGATGACTATGCGCCGCCTTTGCTTGGGGTGCCAACCGGATGTTCTCTCCGCTCGGACGCGGACTGTCACGAAGTAGGCGCATGCACACGCGGTCGGCACCCCAGACACGGGCGTCGCTATGTCAATCCTGGCCGGGATGCGCTCGCGATGTCAGTTAGTGCCTTCCTGAACCGGCGATCTTCCTTCAAGATCACGTAAGGGGCCGGAGCGCGGACGCCCTCGGCGAATCTGTCGTACGCGTCGTGAAGGATGGGTCCATGGTTTCGTATCAGTTGGTCGTCGACTGCGCCGCCCCTGACCGGATGGCGCGTTTCTGGGCGGACGCCCTGCGCTACACGCTGGAGCAGCCGCCGGGCGGTTTCGGCACGTGGCGAGAATATTGGCGGAGTATCGGCGTGCCGGAGGACGAGCTGGGCGAGGGCGACGGCGATGACAGCATCGTCGATCCCGAAGGCAGCGGCCCGCGGATCTGGTTCCAGCAGGTGCCCGAGGGCAAGGCGGTCAAGAACCGGCTCCACTTCGACATCAAGGTGGGCGGAAAGCGGGAGGACGTGCCGCTGGAGACCCGCCGAGCACGGGTGGACGCCGAGGTGGAGCGCCTCGTCGACGCAGGCGCAGCCATGGTGCGGGTGCTGTCGCAGCCCGGCCTTGACCACTACGCAGTGGCGATGACCGACCCGGAGGGCAACGAGTTTGACGTGGTGTAGATCCGGTCAATTGCGGCTCATCCGTGGCCGCCGTGGCGGGTGCGACCCTGCACTGCGGTCGCGGATGCGCGCGCCCTTTTAGAAGGGAGCTGGGGCAATGCAGGTACTGATCACGCTGAGCGTTCTGGCGCAGGCCGCTGTTCGGGGGTGGACACCGTGTAGGAACGTAGCTCGGGAAATCTCCACGCGATAGAGGCGACGGCCACTGTGGTCAGTAGACCTCCGAAACAGATCACTGTTCGGGGCCCGAAGATCGACGCAGCGGTCCCGTGCAGCAGGTTCGCAAGCTGCGGTCCACCGATGAGGACGACGGTGAGTCCTCCTTGGATCCGGCCGCGCATGGCGTCATCGGTAAGGGCTTGGGAGATGGCGTTGCGGAAGGTACTGAGCACGAAGTTCACGGCTCCGCCGAGGACCAGCGCCATCAGCGCGATCCACAGCTGTGCCGCCAAGCCGAGTACGACCACGGTGACACCCCATGCGGCCGCGGCCGCCGCCATGAAAGCGCCATGGCGGCGCGCGCGAGTGAAGGTGCCCGACAGCAGGCCGACCGCGAACACCCCGGCCGGGTAGGCGGCGTAGAGCAGGCCCAGTGCCGGGCCGCCGCCGGCCGGATCGCCGTAGGTGCGCTGGGCGAGTTCGGGGAAGAGCGCGACCGGCATGCCGAAGACCATGGCCGACAGGTCAACCGCCAGCACGGCCACGAGCAGGCGGCTGGTGGCCAGGTACCGAAATCCAGCCAGGATCTGTGCGATGGTCGGATGTCCCCCTCGCCGCGGTGCGGCGGAAATTCCTGATGCTCGGGCCGGCTCCAGGCGGGGCAACTTGGCGACCGCCCACACGACGGCCAGCAATGCGAGGGCGTCGAACAGGTACAGGGTGCCGAGCCCGACGAGCGGGATCAGCAGACCGGCGAGCACGGGGCCCACAATCGACCCGGCGTAGCGGACCAGCGAGCTGAGGCTGTTGGCCGCGGGGAGCAGCTCGACCGGGACCAGGCGGGGCACGACGGCACCCATCGTGGTCATGATCGCTCCGAAGGTCAGTCCCTGGCAGGCCACCAGCAGCATCAGGATCGGAACGGATCGCAGGTTCAGCACGGACTGGGTCCATAAGGCCGCGTAGGTCAATGTGAGGCCGCAATGCGCCGCCAGGAGTACCAACCGCCGGTCTTTGACGTCGGCGAGAGCACCAGTCCACAAGGCCGCCACGACCAGCGCGACGAACGACACGACAGCGGAGGCGCCTACGGTCGCCGACGACCCGGTCATGGTGAACAACTGCGTCGGGATCGCGGCAAGGCTGAACGACCCGCCCACCGCGCACACCACCGACGCCAGCCACAACCGCCGGAATGCGTCGACCTCCAGTGGCCGACGATCGACGGTGATGGCGCGTCTTGGCTTGAGCCCTGGAGCGCGCATCACCGGCTGGGAGCCTTTCGGGCCGCATCCGCGGCATCGAGCGGCACGACGTCGGCGACGACGCAGGCGATGTTGTCGGGAGCGCCCGCGGCGTACGCTTGTGTGATCAGTTCGTCGAGCGCCTGTTGCGGTCCGTCCTGCTCAGCCAGCACCTGCTGTAGTGACGCGGCCGAGACCACGGCCGACAGCCCGTCGGAGCACAGGAGGTAGCGGTCGCCGGCGGCGGCTTGGTGGAGTGCCAGGTCCGGATGTGCCCCGCCTGTGCCGGTCAGTGCCTGTACCAGCAACGAGCGCTGCGGGTGACAGGCCGCTTCGTCGGTGGTCAGCCGTCCCTCGTCGACCAGTGACTGGACGAGGGTGTGGTCATGGGTGATCTGGAAGAGCTCCCCGTCCCGCAGGCGGTAGACGCGGGTGTCGCCGATGTGCACCATCGCCAGCTGAGACCCTGACCACAGCAGCGCGGTCAGGGTGGTGATCGCCTCGCCATCCGATGACGCCGCGGCGATCTTCCCGATCTCTGCGTCGGCATCGTGCACCGCGTCAGCCAGCGCGCCGAGGAGGTCTTCGGCGGGCATGGCGAGAGCCTCCAGCGGCTTGAGCGCCTCGATAGCGGTAGCGCTCGCCAGGTCCCCGGCCCCGCCACCACCGTCGGCCACCGCCAGCAAACGGGGGCCCGCATAGGCGGCGTCCTCGTTGCTCGTCCGCACCAGACCCAACTCCGAGCGGGCGACATAACGGATCCCGAGCACCGTCGCGGAATCGTCCACAGAGCTGCCTCTTCCCGTCAGGTAGTCGACGAGGAAGGTCGCCAACCGGCCGCGAGCGGCGGTCTCGGCCAGGACTTCCTCCCAGTAGGCGGCGATATCCTCGGCCGCCGCCTCCGCAGGGAGATCACACACCCGCCGGATACGGGCCAAGGGCATGCCCAGACGCCGCAGCCAGGCGATCAACCGGGCTCGCTCCAACTGCTCCAGATCGTAGAACCGGTATCCGGAATCACCGTCCACCGCAGCCGGCCGCAGGAGCCCGAGCTCGTCGTAGAGCCGCAAGGCCTTCGGCGACAGCTGAGCCGCCCGAGCGAACGCTCCGATCGTCAACAGCTCCCGCACCGCTCCTCCTCGTCCCGACCGCAACGACCGATGTCAACGATGCTGTGGCTTCACCCAAGGGGAAGGTCAACAACATCACCCCCTTCACCCGGCCTTCGCACGACCGCTCCGAGCCCCCGGGCAATCACTGCACGGCGGTCCCGAGATCGAGACGACTGTTCATGCGCGGCGACCAGACCATGATCAATCTAGGGCTCAAACACCATCTGGTGATCGCCTGGCTACCGCACCCAGGTCGGACACTTTTGGTCGTCCGGGACCAAAACTCCGCACGTTGCCGCCCAGGCGCCCGGCGCGTCGCGGGCCGTACGGGCGTCAACGGCTAACCCGAGGACTGCCGCCGTGGTAGCAACCTCTGATCACCGCTACCGCCAATTTCTGCACTCAGACTCCTCGGAGGCCGGCCTGGGTCTTGTGCGCAGGCAGCGACGGGGTTAATGACCAGGTCAAACGCGCTCGCATGTACTTGGTGACAGCTTCGTTGACGACAGACCCAGTTGAACGGCAAGCCCCAATCGGTCATCCGGGCCGCGGCCGCGGCCCGGATTGATGAAGGCGACGTCGGCGGGTGTCAGGGTGAAGTACCGGATCAGGTCCTCGCGGCTGATGTCGGGATAGGACCGCAGCCGCTCCAGCTGGTCCTCGGAGGACATCCGGGTCGACATCGACCACCTCCACACCGCAACCCGGTCAGGACCGTACGAACCGTAGCCGAAGTGATCAACCAACGGAACCTGCCCGCATCAGCGCAGGTCAGCGAAATCCGACCAAAATTTCCCGGGACTACAGGGAGGCCTTGTAGTGCCGGACCATCTCGGGGCCGATCGTGTCGATGCGGCGATCTTCTGATGCATTCGGCGGCTTGGCCATGGTGTCGAACTCCTGCCGGGCGATCGAGCCAGGGCTGCCGGAGGCAAAGGTGATGGCTCGGTGCATGTCCTTCATGGCCGTCATCGCGTTCCGGGAGGCGGACATCGCGTCGCGGGCGCTGAACTCATCACCGAGCCCGTTGCGCATGTAGCGGGTGACCCAGACCCTGCGCAGATCGCTGCGCCGGCCAGGGTCGGTCGAGGGCATGAACCTTTCCAGACGGCCCTCCGCTCCCGAAGCTGACCCCAGCCCCAAAGTAGGTTTGATCGGGTTCGGGGAACGGGCCGAGAACGAGCCGGATCCAATCGTCCAAAAATCTGATGATCATGCTCTGCGTGCGGGATCTTCAACTAACGATGGAAGATCGTGACTCCATCTACTGGTGGTCGGCCTGCGGCTGGTGTCCGGGAGGGGCTCACGGCCGAGGCGACGTCTCCCTGCCTCACGGCGCTGGTACCGGGGTCTTGGGGCTATATGGCCGGAATTGAACGATAAGCCTCTACCGCAGGTCAGGCAGGGTGGCCGGTTTCGATGCGGCCCGTGCTGCAGATCAGGACCGCAGCACCGAAGTGAGCTTGTCGACGCCGGGGGCGTAGGCGGTCATCCAGTGCGGATGCAGCCGGTAGTAGACCACGTCGTTGTCCCAGTCGGAGAAGTCGCCGTAGAAATCCTTGAAGTAGGCGAGCAGGTCCGGCCAGTCCTCGGCCGGTTCGCTGTCCTCAGGGTTGAGGATCTCCACCGTGCCGTGGGTGAACACGCCCAGGTCCTCACCGCGCATGTGCGCGGCGCTGACGGCGGGGCGGGCGGCCAGGTGGCGGGCCTTAGCGGCGCCGCGCGCCGTGCCGAAGTGCCACTTGCCGTGCAGGAAGTGCCCGTCCACACCGCTGATCCGCGGCTCGCCCTTCGCCGTCACGGTGGACAGGGCGAGGGTGCACATTCCGGTCAGGATCCGGGTGAGCTGCTCCGCGGTCAGGGTGTTCTCGGTGACGATCGAGCGGAGGTGCAAGGTAGAGCGGGAAAGGGAGGCTTCGAGGAGAGCCTGAAGTTCCTTGAGCTCCTCGGGGGTTTCGCGCATTGAGGTCCTTGTCTATCTGTGAGGCCCCGGTCCACACTCACATCGGCGCTGACCGGTGAACCGATGATCGCTCTAAAACCCGACGCCTTGTGTCATGTTTTTCGGCCGTCCTGCGAAAACGGCTCTCCGCTCCCGAGCATGTCCCAAGCCGCCAGGTAGCACTGAGTAACCGGGAACTCCCGGGCGGCTTGACATAAAAGTAGTTAGCGAGCACCACGACCTGCGGAAACGTGCCCGTCATCGTTATCGCGACACAAGCCGCCGGACTCATCCCCGGCTGTCCCGACCGAAACCCGCACCTGCCATGAGAAGCCGTCACGAGGGGTGATCTGCGACGATCACTCCACCTTGGGGCTGGGGCCACGCTCGGGAGGAGAACGCCCAGACGATCACCGCGGTTGGCCGCGACCACCCAGGCGACCCGGACGGCCTGGCGCATCCTCGTGATCGCCGAGTGGCGGAGCATATGGGGTCAGGCCCGGAACCCGGCCCGGGCGGCCAACCGGCAAAACAGCTCATAGGCGCTGCCGTACTTCATCGGCCGACCCAGCAGGGCATGGAACAGGTTCACGAACACCAGGTCCACCCCCAGCGGCCTGCTCGACCTCGTCCCGCTCGTATTGGTAGCGCGCATAGCACTCGATCGTGTTCTCGCCCACCGGGATCACCCGCGGCTCACGGGCCTTGGCAAACGCGCCGTTGGCGTTCAGCCGCCGCCGGACGTGGACGTGCGGCCCCTCATGCCGGCAGCCCAGCGCCCGCGAATCCGGCAGCAGGTGCATGTCCTTCACACGTTGACCACGGTCGCCGGCACCCAGCCCTGCAGGCAGCACCACGACAGGAATTCCCCGACGGTTCGCGTTCGCGGTGGCCTCACTGCGATAGCGCGCAGCCGTCCCCGGCTTGCGCGAGCGCGACGGCACTGGTTCATCCGCCAGCCAGCGCATCATCGCCATCAGCTGTGCCAGGCCCGGCCGCGCCCAATCCACGCCGTGACCGCGGCAGTAGGACAGGTATAAGGCGATCCGGCCGGCGTAGGTCCTCTCGGTGTTGAATGCCCGGCCCGCTCCGCGCAGCCCGCCAGGTATGCCGACCCTCGACGTGGAGTTCAAGGTCCTCATCGACCACCACCCACGACACCGACTCGTCAGCGGCCACCGCCCGCTCGGCTCGGTAGTACCGATCAAGCGTCCCTGGCATGACCCGACATGCCTGAAATCCCCCGAGAGTCAGTCGAATTGACTGGCTCTTTGGGTCTGCCTCTCTACTGCAGTGCGGAGCACGAGACCGAACTGGTCTGATGCGTCCAGCCATGGATGGTGCCCCGCGTTTGGGATGATGATGACCTCGCAGTTGAGGCGTGTTCCGAGACGTTGCAGGGCATCAGCAGGGCGGCTGTCGCCGGCCCCACCGATGATCACCGCGCCTGGCGGTAGGTGCTCGCGGAGTTCGTCCACGTGTGATTCGAGCGGGTTGGCCTTCTTCGCTGCGTTGAGCTGGGTGTTCATCGCGTAGTTGATGGGCCGCAGCGCGCGAGCCGATGCCAGCGCCCAATCCCACGCCTGAGTTCGGTCGGCGTAGTCAGTAACCCACGACAGCGTGAGGTACTCGATCTCCTCGGCGTCCGTGCGCGATTCGATCGCATCGAGTTCATCGAGCCTGGTCTGGTCCTCGTTAGTGCGTCGTGCTCGCTGTGCTGCTTGGTCGGCTTCCCGCCATGGATCCAAGAAGGGCCCGGCAATCTGGATCAGTCCGGCCACGCGCTCGGGATGGGCCAGCAAGAAGTAGCCGGCCATATTGGTTCCAAACGAATGCCCCACCAGAACAACCCGGTCGTGTCCCCACGCATCGAGCAACAACGCCAAGTCGTGAACGTGGCGACCGATCGTGTGCTCTCCCTCCCAGCACGAACCGCCGGTGCCGCGCTGGTCGTAGCGGTGGATCAGGCATAGGTCGTCGATGATGTCGGCGACCGGGGCGAGATAGTCGGGGACGCCTGGACCGCCGTGCACGATGACCACGGGGTATCTCTGCGGGATCGCCGAGCCCGCGGTCCACGTACGTAGCTGTGCACCGTCATCCAACTCGATCATGGTAGCGATCATGGACGTGAGGGTAGTGCGGCCAGATCCGATAGGACGATCCTTCGACGGGCGCTCGTCGGGCTGAGGTGTGGACGCTCGCTCGTTTCCACAGGTGACCTACGTGACCTGACAACTCCTGAATACTGCTCAGGCAAGTTCCAGAAGCCCCACTTGCCTCACATGCCTGCTGCCTTCTAGGCACCCTAGATACTCACGCGGTGATGGGTTCGATGAGCTTGATCTCGATGGCCAGCACGCCGAGTGCCTCCCACTTCGAGGCCCGCTCCTCGAACCCGTTGCGGCTCGTTTCGACGACCATCGGAGATCGGGCCTGTAGCCGGGCGCATCGCCAGGTGGTCGCTCCTGCAGGGAGCAGAAGCACATTTCACCCGGGCGGGAGCTGGTCCGTCCATTCAGTATCGATCGTCACCATGCTGTCGGTATAAGCGATTCCGCCTGAGAGGGGAGCCCATACGGAGGTTTCGCGGATCCGCCCGGTGTCCGGGTCGACGACCATGATGCCCTTGCCGATGCCCTTGCCGGAAACCACCGGGACCTGCAGGCGTCGCCCCCCATCGGTCTTGCCGAGATCGACGACTCCCGGTCGTGAGGCGAGCGCTCGATAGGCGGCGGCACGGACCTGGGGCGAGACCGGCGCCTCACTGATCACGGGCGGGTGACACGGTGGCGGACTGCCCGATCGTGGTCAGATACGCCGATGACATGATCGCGCTCTGCCATAGCCAGCGGCAGGCGCAGCAGGTCAAGGCGAAGCTCGCCGAGTGGCTGGAACCCCGGGGTCTTGTCTTCAACGAAGACAAGACGAAGATCGTGCACCTCTCCGAGGGGTTCGATTTTCTCGGGGTGAACATCCGCCGCTACTCCCACGGCAGGCTGATGACCAAACCGAGCACCCCGGCGGTCAGGCGGTTGAAACTGCGGCTCGCGACCGAGATGCGCTCCTTGCGCGGCTCGAACGCCAAAGCGGTCATCGCCCGGCTCGACCCCATCGTGCGGGGCTGGGCCGCGTACTACCGCAGCATGGTGTCGTCCAGAGTGTTCGCCGCTCTGGACCACTACGTGTGGCAGCTCACGTTCAAATGGGCTACGCACAGCCATCCGAACAAGCCGACGTACTGGGTCGTCGATCAGCATTTCGGCAAGTTCAACAAGTTCAGGAACGACCGGTGGGTGTTCGGCGACCGCGACAGCGGCGCCTACCTGCCCAAGTTCTCCTGGACCAACATCGTCCGGCACACCCTGGTCAGAGGCGGGGCATCCCCCGATGACCCTGCCCAGGCCGAGTATTGGGCCGAACGGCGCAAGCGGGTCAAGCCCCCCATCGACAGGTATACGTTGCGCCTGCTCACCAGGCAGGACGCGCGTTGCCCGCTTTGTGGGGACCACCTGCTGACCGCCGAGCAGCCGCCCCAGACCCCCAGCCAGTGGGAACGTTGGTGGCTGCATGTCGCCCGGCGAGCGATCGCCAGCGACTACCTCGTCCATCACGGGCGTCCCGGCGCACCGGACGGTGATCAAACCCGTCTTGTTCACGCCTCATGCCATCGTGGGCATCTCGCCCGCCAACGCAGAGGTCCAGCTCCACGGATCTGAACCGCCCCACGGGGCTTGCTTGAGCCGTGTGCAGCGACGAGTTGCACGCACGGTTCTGAGGGGAGGGCGGCGCAGTAATGCGCCGCCCTTACCCGGCGAGCACCGGGCCTCCCCCGACGCCCGCCGGTACCTGGTCGCCACGCTGGAGCGCGAGGCTGACGCCGCCCGCGCCGAGTTGGCCCGTGTCGACGCCAAGGCCGCCCACCGGACCCCGCCTGAGCGCCGCCGAGGCGGCGGTGGTGCTGCTGGCCACGCTGCCTCTGACCGGCGCCGCCGCGGTGCTGCTGACGGTCGTACGGCCACGCATCCCACGCGCTGGCGGGATGGGGTTCGTCGCTCACGCCCGCACCAGCGGTGGCGACGAGCTGCTGACCGCCCTGGCCACCGGCCCGGCCGGAGAAGCGGGCGGCCGATGACCTGCACCGCCTCTCGCGGATCACGTTGAGCAAGTACACCGTGGTCCGCCTGGCGGTGGACCTGATGCTGCTCGCGCTGGTCGCGCTGGCCATCACGCTGCCGCTGGCCCTGGGGAGCGCGGCGTGAGCGCGCCGGACACGCCCGAGGTCGAGCTCTCGCAGTTCGACGTTTCGGAGGAGCAGGCGATCGCCGCGCTGCTGGCCCGGCTGCCCGTCGCCGACGCTGGCGAGCTGGTCGAGCTCGCCCGTACCTGCCCCGCCGCGTGCGTGCGGGGCGCGTGGAGGACCGCTTGGCCGCGCTGCGCCATCGGCTGGTCGAGGTGGTCACCGAGGCGCACCAGCAGGCGGCGCTGGCCGAAGAGCGGATCGCTTCCCTGGACACTCTCGCCGAGACCGACATCCGTGCCGAGAGCGCCGCGTGAGGACGCGGGCGCTGCGGGTCCCCGCCTGGCGGGGTGCCCGGAGCGCCCGGCCCGGGCACCCCGCTATCCCTAAGCCCGCGGCGTTCATCCGAGCACGCACGCACGCCCCACTCCTGGCGGCTGTGTGGGCGTTGGACCTGCCTTCGGGGGCGGATGTGCCCGCGGATCGCGACACGCCCGGACCTGTTGGGCGCGTGGGCGCTCCCGCTGGGCTCTTGATCGTGGAAGGATGCGTCGTTGAAGTCCCGGACACGGCCAGGAGGCACTCAGCCCAAAAGAAAACGCCCCCAGAGGGGGCGCTTCCCAACCAAATAACTCAGATGATGCGAATCCGCCGTCAGCTCCAAGGTTTGGCCGCCGAGGTGAGCTGATCGGCCTTCTCGCGTCGTCTGGCTTTCATGCTTGGAGACGACCATAGCATCGCGCCAAGCGGTTAGCCCACTATGCCCTGACGACGACACGCCGGGGCCGAGGCGTTCCGCTTCCCGATCTGCCCGCCGTCCGGAGGGTAGGTGTGGCGCTGGGCTGCCCGCGTGGTGGTCACCGCGGCGGCTGGCCATCTTCGGCGCGTTACCGGACGGCTCGAAGCGGGCCCGCTCGCAGGGCGCGTGGATCGCGGCGGTGCGCGAGCACCCGGACACCGCGGTGCTGCGGCGCGACGCCTACGCCAGCTTGATGGCGATCGCGTGGGTGCTGGCGCGCTGCGCGGACTGGACGTCGATGACGAGCCGGCCTACCTGGGCGGTGCTGATCGAGCGCAGTGGCCGCTCGCGCTCCACGGTGGCGCTGTGGCTGCGCTGGCTACGCGAGCGCGGGTTGCTGGGCACCGTGACGCCAGGATCCACGGTGCGTTTTCGCAAGGGCACACAGTGCGGCGCGATCGACGATGGGTTGGGCAACATCGCCGCCGAGTACGTGCTCGCGGTCCCGGCCGTCCCGGCCGCCCCGGACGACGACGCGACCGTCGCCGAGCCTCGGCAGCTGCCCGCGTCCCGATCTCAGAAGGCCGTCTTCTCTCCTGTGGAGGAATCTCGGACCCCCCCTGGGTTCCCCTCCGCAGGAGGGGAACCCTCGCCACGCACGCGCGCGCGCGAGGCCGCTTCCCTCCAACAGCTCACGATCGCTGATGATCATCGGCTGATCACCGTCACGAGGGCGGCAACAGATCGGCCCCTGGAAGATCGACGGGTCCGAGAGGCTCGCAGGGCTCGGCGGCGGGAGCGCGAGCGGGCCCTGGTCGTCGCTGAGCGGGTCCGCGCCGCGAGCTTGGATCTGCGCCGGCTGTCGGCTGAGCACGTCCGCCATCTGATCATGCCGCTGGTGATGGCCGGCTGGAGCGCCACCGACGTGCTCTATGCCTTGGACCACCACCCCGACGGCGGCTGCTGGCCGTATGCGGGCAGTGCGAAGCATCCCGCTGGCTGGGCCCGTCACCGGCTGGCCGTCTGGCTCGACGCGGACACCGGCGTCCCGTTGCCGTCGCGCTCCCAGCGTCTGGCGGAGGCGGCTGCGCGCCGGGCTGCCGAGCAAGCGAGGGTGGCGGCCGAGCGTGCGGCGTTGCGGGCCGTGGCCGTGGACGCGGCCGGTCCGGCGGCTCGTGCGCGGGCTTTGCTGGCGTCTGCGAGTCCGCGGGCTGCGGAGGTTATGCGTCGCCGGGCGATGGGTCAGGCCGCGCGTTCTCGGTGGTTGGCTGGTTGACTCGAGGGCCGCCCAGCGTGCCGTCGGTCCGAGCAGACGCAATCAATCTACTTTGTAAAGGGGCCGGTTCTTCTCCACCAAACGAACCACCTCCAGCCGGACGGCTCTCCCCCGCCGCACTGGGCGCGGCTCCTTATCATCGAGAGCCGGAATTCTGCCCGCATGTCCGGTATCACCGGTAGGGGGAGCAGCACCAATGGGCGGTTGCGGAGGGCTAGGCGATCCCGGCGGCTTTACTATGTAGATTTTCTGTGGAGCGTCCCGGCGCACTGCGGCCTTCGGAGAGGCTGAGTCAACCGATCTGGCCCTCCGCTCCCGAACGTGCCGCAGCCGTCAGGTAGCCGGGCGAGAGATCGCCATTGCGGTTCATGGTCGTTGCCGACTGGTGAATGTAGCTCCCCACGGCATGCTCCGACCACGCGACGACCAACCAAGCCGACTTCATTCGGCCTGTAGCCCCTTCGCCATCGCCTTGAAGTACTCGGGATAGCCGTAGTGCGGCAGCGCGGCGATCTCCTTGGCCAGCTCGTTGAGGTCTTCGACGGTGCACGCGCCGTCGGAGTGGGCGAAGTCCGTCACGGCACGAACGGCAAGCTCGGCGACGTCGGGCGAGGAGACGTTTCTCCAGTAGCTCGCCGCCGCAGCCAGTTGCCCGAACCGCTCCTGGCCGACCAGCTTCCGCGGCGCGCGGGAGGACGTCCGCTCGCGCAGGTACAAGGGATAGACGCCGATGAAGGCATGAACCTGGGAGAGGGGGTGGGTCGCCTCGATGGGGCCGAACGTGCCGTGGACGATCGCACGCTCAATCGCCGACAGACGCTTCTCCCGCTTCTCGCGATCCAGGAACTCGAAGAACGCGCGGCGTCCCCTCGATCGGGAACCCGAACCTCGACGCCACTGCTCGATCAGGTCAGACGTGAGCAGATGATGCCGGTAGTGCGCCGCTTCATGGATGCCGGTGGCCAGCACCGTCCGCAGTTGAGAGCCTACGAAGGACTCGATCTTCAGTCTCAGCACCCCCTTGACGGCCCCGCGGCCGCCGCCGCTCAGCCGGTCCTCGTACTGCCTCTTCGGCGCTCCAGCCTCCCCGCGGATGGTGCGGTCGAAGAAGTCGAGCGAAAGCCGGTCCGGTGCCTGTTCGTCCTTGGACCGCATGACCGCGATCTCCGCGGATGGGAGATCGAAGATGATCCTGGCCACCTCGACGAACGGCCTGCTGATCTCCACGGGTGGCGGCTCGGGGCTGCGCAACGTGCCGACATGCGCCGTCCACCAGGTGTTCCACCTTTCGACGGCGGCCTTCGTGCTCTGCGCGAGCCGGATGCTCTTCACCGTCGACGGGAGCCCGGCGACGGTGTTGGTCTCGACCAGGCATTCGCCGTCGGTCCGATCCCGGCGCACAGGGCCGGCAAAGTTGATAGGGATGATGACCAGCCTGACGAGCTCAAAGGGAAAATCGCCGTCGACCGGCTGGAATCTCGTCCGCGCGTCAAAGATCACGCGCGGGACGTTCGTCTCCATGGCGTGGTAGCGGCCGTCCCGGTCGCGGATCACCGCCGTGATCCGCTTACTCGACCACCCGAGTGACACCGCGGCCAGGACAGTGGTCCACCCGTTCCGCCCGGCGATCGTCATATCAAAGGGAACGATCTCCTGGCCGAGGGTGAGATCGAACTCCAGCCTCCCGGTGGCGGGGTCGTCGCCGACGAAGACGAGCGTTCCGAGCCGGGTGCCCGAAAGGTCGGCGAGCCGGGTCATGGCGAGGCCTCGATGTCAACTCGTGCTGATCGTGATCTCGTCGTAGACGAAACCCTCGGTGGGAACCGTGACGTCGAACGTCTGGACCACGGGATACACGCCCTCGGGCGACAGCGGGTTCGGCGGCGCGCCGACGGTGGCGTCGACGGTGACCCAGTCGGGCCCATCGACTCCCAGACCAGCCTCGTTGGCCCGGCGGCCATCCATCGCGGCCAGCAGCCCCGACAGGGGTTCCTTCGTCGGGTCGTAGCCGATCTCGCCCTCCACATGGGAGGCGAGCCAGGCAATCGCCTCACGCTCCCGGCCTGCTCGGATAGGCAGGCAGATGCGGTACCACGGGCTGTTCAGGAACTCGTTCCGCCGGTTGTCGCCGTCGAGCTGGATGCACCAGCCGAGCGATCGACCCAGCGGCGCGGGCTCGGAATCGGCGGTGATCTCGTAGGCGGGCCGGGGAAAGCCGTCACTGTTGGCCGTGAACCGGGGGACCCACCACGACGGATGCATGTACACGAACATCCCATCGATGTCGAAGTACCGGTGGAAGTACTCGATCTCGAGCGGCGTGGGCTCGGACGGATCGTCGCCACGGCCGAACAGGCTCGACACGAGCCGGTTCATCGCCTCGTAGCGCTCCTCGACGCGCAGCTCGTTCGCGGGCCGCGGCCGGATCTTGCTCCGCTCGGTGATGATCGCTTTCTGTCGTTCGAACTGCTCGTTCAGGAGCTGTTCGGTGATCGCCGCGACGGCCGCCTTGCGTTCAGCGTTCCACTCCGCCAGCGCCGCGGCGGACGGCTCGTAGGCGTAGGTGTAGGTGATGGCGATCGCGTCGGAGTCGCCGGGTGCTATCGCAACGTCGGCCGTATAGGTGTGGGTGGCCGAGTGCCAGAAGGCGTTGCGCGGTGGTTCGTTCCGAGGAGCGGGCGCCTCGTCGTCCTTCCCGCCGCCCTCGAGATCGGTCACCGAGTCGACCGTCACCCCCGTGATTTTCCGGTCGCCCGTGGTGGTGATCCGCAGCTTCGCGTAGTAGCCCGCGTCGCCATGGGACTCCAGGTGGGTGGTGATGGTGCCGGTGTCGGTCCCGCCCTTCGGCCGTGGCCGGACGCCCGGTGGCAGATCGGGCACCGTGATCGGCTCCGCCTCCCGGAAGTGGACGAACCTGCTGCGGGCCAGGCCGCTGCCAGGGTTTCGGAGATAGAGCTGCCATACCAGGCGCGGTCCCAGTTCCTGGACTTTGACGTTGACCTTGCGCAGCACCCGACGCAGCCCGTAGCTCACCGGGACGGAACTCGTGTTCTGGATGACCCGCCGGCTCATGTTCGTCGAGGTCACCTCGTCCAGTGACCGCGTGCGCACCGTCAAGCTCTTGGTGATGCGTTCCGACGCCCGCGTCGTCACGTCCTTCAGCCGCCGGGTCACCTGCTCCTTCGCCTGCTGCGCCGAGAGGGCGAAGCTCGCGGTCGCCGTGGCACCGGCCGAGTAGACCCCGATCGAACCGGACGCGTTCGCCGACATCGCGGCCGAACTGTCGCGCTGGACCATCGAGGAGGTCTTGTCGGACACCTCGTCGGTATTCCTGGCCTCGATCGCCGACTCGCTGACGAACTCGGACCCGTGCTCCACCAGTTCCTCGTGCACCTGGCGGCGGACCGACTCGTACATGATCTCGAGGGTCTCGTTCGGGGCGATCGTGAACGCCTCCTCCAGCGGCCCGACCCCCTCTTCGGTGTGGAAGTACAGCTGGCGGTAGTAGTGCGCGATCCCGATGGGCGAAAGGGCCTCCCGCACGGTCAGCACCGGGAAGAACTCGTACAGCTTTGTGTTGCCGATCAGGAGGTTGTCAGCCACGGCCGCGGCGAAGACCTCATCCGAGGCGTCGATGTGAGCGTTGACCGCGCCCATGAGGTTCTTCAACAGCTCAGCGCGGTGCCGATGCGGGTCCACACGCTGGTCGGCGAAGCCGATCCGCCGGTTGACCACGACCGGAACGGTGAACACCCCGGCGCGGACGTTTCCCGTCTCCTCGCCGGAGACGTCGACGATCCCGTACGGATGGACGCGACCCGCCACCAGCACGGCGTCGGGAAAGCCGGCGAGCTCGACCGGCCGCACCTCGGACGTGAGCGGATTGCCCGCGGGGTCCACCGGCCGCTGTGCCGGAAACTTGCCCGGGTCCGCGACCGGCACCCGATCGGGCAGCCGCGAGTTCCGGGCCGTCAGCAGCGACGCGGCGGTGGAGAACGGAGTCCGCGCGTCCAGCGAACGCGCCTTCTCGAAGCGCGGCACGAGCAGATCGACCGTCGTGCCGAGCGTCCAGCCGGAGACCCACCGGACGGTGAGCGGCTGATAGACCGCGACCGTCATCGACGCGTAGGCGTCCGAGAAACGGGACAGCTCAGTCACGGTCAGACCTCCGATTTTGACGCGTTACTTTTCTACGCTTCCCCTCGGTCGCCGGCAAGGAAGCTTGTCACTCCAAGCGTGTAAAGATCGTCCCTGGGCGATGGAGAACCGTCTTTACGTGAGCCGTCCTGGAAAACTTCGATCTGGACACTAAGGAAGTCCGCTTCATGTCCGCGATCCTGGCCGCGGCCGCCGAGTATGAACTGGAACTGCACGCCGAACGGCAGGTCGAAGGTATCGCCGCAGCCAAGCGCCGCCAAGAGTCCGGGCAGATGCTGCACGGCAAGAAGCACATCGGTCGGCCCGGACGAAGCAGCCCAACAACCCGATTCTGAGCGTGTTGGTGGTGCCTCCAACATGTCCTTCGCGACCTGCCAGAGGATGTGGCTAGCTCTACAAGGGGACGGGGATGCAGGCAACGAGTTACATGGAGACGATCGATGCCAGTTGGCTTGTCGCCACCGAGGTGTGCCTTGACGCAGAAGGGGACGAGGAGGAAGGCAGGCCGTCAATCTATGCGCAGTTGGTCGTGACCGCACATGCGGAGGCTCACGGTGAGGGCCAGGAATACAAGATCAGCGAAAAGCTGTTGCTTACTTATCTAGAAGAATTGTATATCGATGCCGGGTATTACAACGGCCCGCAACTCGCAATGAATACTCTTGCGACGATCCAGCAACTTCCGGTACCAGTGTTCGGAAGTGCACCTAAAGATTTCCAGACACTCCAGGGGCTAATTGCTGCCAGCCTGCCGCTCAATCAGCGGCGACGTGGAACTCGACCTCATCCCCTGAGGGTCGTCGTGACCGCCAACCGGTAGAAGTGACTTCCTGGTGGGCGCCACTGTGCGGCACGCCCTCATCGGCCTTGTGGCGATTCCAAGGGGCTGCGTTCCCGGCGCAGACGGACGCAAGCGGCCACGAAGCGTAGCCTCGGCGCTGTTGACGATCAGAACCGCTGTCCGGGGAGGACACGTGATCCAGTGGAAGTCGGTCGCGGAGGATCCGGCGCGCTTCGAACGCGCCGTGAAGCTTCTCATCCGGCGGTTGTATCCCACAGCACAGGGCATGGACGGGAGCGGTGGCGACGGCGGCGTCGACAGCTTGCTGCAGACAGAGCACGGATCTGTCATCTTCGAGGTCAAGTCGTTCACCACGCGCCTCACCCCCTCGCGGAAGCGGCAGATCGAGAAGTCGCTCGCCACCGCGGCGCGGCACAAGCCGATCGCCTGGCGGCTGATCCTGCCGCTGGAACACACCCCGCCCGAGAAGGCATGGTTCGACGGACTCCAGGCGCAGTACCCCACGATTCTGCTCGCCTGGCAGGGCATCGACTGGCTTGACGAGCAGTTCGCCAAACACGATGATCTGCGCCGCTACGTGGAGGGCGGCGACTACGGACTGCTCGCCCGCAGCCAGGAGATGCATCTGGAGCAGGCCGCACTCGCGCGGATTCCCGACCTGGACGCCCGGCTCGTCACGCTCCACGGCCGCGCCCAGGAGATCTCCCCCTTCTACCGCATCGGCTTCACCGCTCACGGCGACCGCCGGCAGATCACGATGACCCCGTTCCCGGCCACTGGACAGGTCTCGATCATCCCTCAGTTGCAGGACGATCCCGACGACCCCGACGGGGTCCAGGCTCGGCGCGACCTGGAAAAGGTTCTTGCCTACGGAGGCAAGACGGCCATCGAGGGCAGGTTCGTCGAGGCGCTGAACGTCTTCGACGCCGACTCCCTCGTCGAGAAGCTCGAACCGTTCGGCAGCGGCAACCACCTCCACGTCATGACTCCCCACCAGGACACTGCGCCCGTGCCCTGCCGCCTCCTGGTGCTCACCACCGACGGGCATGCCGCCGCAGCCTTGGACATCTCGTTGACGACCCGCACCGCCGGGCATGCGGGAACGTCCGTTCACGGGACCGATCTGCACGGAGTCGTCCAGATGAGCCTCCGCATCGACCATCCGAAAGACGGCGCTCCGTTGAGTGGCGGCATGGATATGCACCTGTCCGGCCTGGCCGGGCACTGGCCATCAGCGATCAGGCCGGTTGCCGAACTGCTCATCGCCGCCGAGGCGCACGATGTGATCGAGGTGCACCTTGGAGACAAGCCTGTGGCCCGTGGCCACGCGCATGAACCGCTTTCGGCCTCGGTTCTGGATGCCGCACGGCTCGTCATCCTCCTGGACGATCTGCGAATGCTGACCGGAATCCACTTCCCCACCCCCGCCGCGGTCGCGCCAGCCGAGGTGGCGATGTTGACCGCGCTGCGGGAACTACACGCCGACGGCAAGGCCGTCATGCCCCGCGGAACGATCTCCGCGGAGATCAACGAGCAGGGGAGGGTCAAGCTCCTGGAAACAACCAATGACAACAGCGACTGCGCTCTGGCCATCGATATGAGGTGGGAGCAGAGCTGTGCCGGGCACAGCTTTCCCCCCGTCGACGTCAGGGTCTACGGACAACGCGTTCGTCTGATCAATCGTGCTGAACTCGAGGCGGCCCGCTCCTCCGACCACGCCAGCGTCATCGCCCACTTCACCTGTCCCGACGATCAGGTCCTCGAGATCCAGCCGAAGTCCTCGCCGAACAGCACGGAGGGCTGACCACGTGAGGAGAGGGGTCCAAGGCAAGGCCCGGCAGCGAAGCATCGCTGCGCGCCGGTGCCCGGAGGCCCCAACGCAGCACGCGGTGGAGAAGGCGGGTGTCGGGCCAGCCGGACCGCCACCCGTGATTGGTCACACGTTCGAGCGTGTGGCCCGTTCTGGGCCGGCTGGCCGGTGACGATCACGTGCTCGCGGCGACGTCACGTGGACGAGCTGAGCCGCGCATTGTGGGCCTCGGCCGCTCGGCACCACAGCGCAGGGGCGTCAGGGGTACGTTAGATCTTCGCCAGCACAACTCAGCGCGAGCCTCACGAGATCGCAGAAAGGGCATGGGGTGGTCTACAACCTGGAGCAGCTGGGCCCCATCGGCTTCCAAGATCTCGCGGCTGCGCTGGCCATGCAAACGTTCGGCGCGGGCGTGCAGGTGATGGGCGCCGGCCGCGACGGCGGCCGTGACCTGTACTTCAAGGGCCCACTCATCTGGCAGTCGGCCGAGGACCAGTCCAGCGAGGTCTGGGACGGGTACACGGTGTTCCAGGTCAAGCACAAGGACCAGTTGGCGGCTCGGCCTCAGGACGATACGTCCTGGCTATGGGGGCATGTCCGCAAGGAACTCGACGCGTGGGCCGACCCAGCCAAGGGCAGAAATCCGGTCCCCGATCACCTCGTGATCATCACCAACGTACCGCTGACCCCGGTTCCCGGCTCCGGCGGCCATGACACCCTGAACGACAACATCCAGCGCTATCTCGACGCCCTGGCCGACGACAGCCGCGACATCGGTGACGGCGCCGAACGCAAGGCCAAGCTCGCCCGCCTGTCCCGGCTGCGCAAGTGGCGGCTGTGGGACGGCAACCAGATCCAGGCCTTGCTGCACCGCCACCCGGGCGTGCGGCAGGCTTTTCCCGGCTTCCTCACCGCCACCGACGTGTTCGCCAACCTGGCCGAGATCGCTGGCTCCCTGCCGCTGGATCAGCTCGAACCGGGCCTGCGCGCCCACGCTCGCACCACCTTGATCGGCGAAGGGACCATCTACTTCGACGAAGCCGGCAGCAGCGACGGCAAGGGCCTGCCCGTCCACGAGGTCGCCATCGACCTGCCTGTCACCGCCGGAGGCGGAGCCGAGCGCGGCAGTGTGATCCGGCATGTGCTCGACCGCGGCGAGCACATGCTGCGGCCCACTCTCACCACGCGCCGGGGCCCGCGCCATCTCATCGTGGCCGGCGCCCCAGGCAACGGCAAGACCACCATTTCCAAGTTCCTGGTGCAGGCCTACCGGGCGGCCATGCTCGCCGGAGCGAGCAACCTCAGCGGGGAACACCAGGACGTGATCTCGGGAATGGAGCAGGCGCTGGCGCGGCTCGGCGCCGCGCTGCCTCACCACCGGCGCTGGGCCATGCGCGTCGACCTGGCCGAGTACGCCCACGAGCACGGGACCGAGGAAGACACCACCCTGATCCGCTACATCGCCGAGCGGGTCTCCAAGCGTTCCGATCTGGGCAACGTCATGCCCAGCGCGCTGTCGGCGTGGATGCGCCGCTGGCCCTGGTTCCTAGTGCTGGACGGGCTGGACGAGGTCACCGAGCCGACCGTGCGCAAGCGGCTTATCGAGCGGGTCACCGAACTGGTGACCACCGCTGAAGGTGACGACTGTGACCTGTTCGTCGTGCTGACCACCCGCCCGATGGGCTACACCGAGAACATCGCCCCCACCCAGTTCGAGCGCATCGACCTGGACTATCTCCAGCCCGACGAGGCCGTGCGTTACGGCACGCTGGTGACAACGGTGCGGCTTGGCAAGGACCAGGACCGGGTCGAGAAGATTGCCACACAGTTGCGCCAGGCCGCTGACGACGAGGGGCTGCGCAATCTGCTGCGGACACCGCTGCAAGTACTGATCATGACGATCATCCTCGGCGGGGCGGGCAGCCTCGCGCCGGATCGCTTCAGCCTGTTCTGGACGTACTACGAGATCGTCTTCAGACGCGAGCGAGACAAGCAGACCAGCTTCAACCGGATCCTGCAGGAGCACGGGCTGCAGATCCAGCAGCTGCATGAACGCATCGGGTTCGAACTCCAGGCCCGCAGCGAATCTGGCGACCGCTCTAACGCCGTCCTGACCCATCAGGAGCTGGAGAACCTCACCTGGCAGGTGCTGGACGAAGCAGGTTTCAAACCCTCCGGAGCCGACGCCGATCTTCGCGTCAAGATCGTCACGGCGGCCACCCGGCGCCTGGTGCTCATCGCGCCCCGCAGCGATGAGGGTTACGGCTTCGACGTGCGCTCCCTGCAGGAACTCATGGCCGCGATGCACCTGACCACCGGCCCACTGGAGCGTGTGACACAGCGCCTACGCACCGCAGCCGCCAGTCCACACTGGCGCAACACCTGGATCTTCGCCGCCGGCCGCTTGTACTCCACTCCGCAAGACCATCAGCACCAGGCCGTGGTCGAACTCGTAGAAACAATCGACGAGGGAGCCGAAGCCCGGCTGGGCACCGTCGTCCCCATCGGGCCGAGGCTGGCCTTAGATCTCATCGACGACGGGATGGCGCGCTCGTGGCCCAAATGGCGCGACCGCCTCATCGCCTGCGGGCTGAGCGTTCTCCAGGGACCTGGGCCGGCTGATCTCGATTTCCTCGCGATCGCACGCATCCTCGTGCGTGCCGCCGGCTCTGGCGACACGCAACATCACCTGGTTGCCGAAGGGGTGCGCGACGCCCTAGGCGGCACGCCAACCGCTCAGGCCACGGCTGTGGACTTCCTGACCCTACTCAGCGCCTTAGCCAAGGAGCCTGACGCATTGCCGAAGGCACTAGCGCTGTCGAAGATCGTCCCACGGGCGAGCATGAACACGCCGGAGCCGCCCCCGGATGGCTGGGCTGATTTCGAGGAAGAGATTCAGACCTCTCCCCTGTCGGGGGACTCGCTCCTCAAGGTGACGGCTGCTGCGACCGCCATCCGCCAATTCAGTCAAGGCGGCGGATCCGCACCGGACGCGGAGGCTATCCTCACCGTGGAGCTACGGACTGCCCTCGAAGATGACCAGGCGGCGCAGGTCCTGGCTGCGGCATTGAATCATGTCGTGGCGCATGAACCGAGGCTCGTCGCGACACTTCGGGACGAGGTCCTTCCCGCTGTTCACCGTGCACCCGTGGGTGAACTGCTGCGATAGCTCATCCAGCAACCATGCCCTCCTGCCATGCTCGTATGAGCGCTCCCTGGCACGCGCGTGACATGCCGGCCGCGTACCGGAGTGGGTCTTACGTCGGGTCGTAGATGTGCAGTGAGTGGGGGTGAACTGGCCGCTGTAGCGTCAGACGCGCGGCGCTTAGCCGCACCTGGTCAGAGTGCCTCCTGGCACCCCGCCTGAGTCCCCGCATCAGCGCCAGGTGATCGAGCCGGGGTCGCGCTGGGTCAGGTCCGCGATAGCACGCCTGATCGCTTCCGGGCGGGCCTCCGCCACCGCTTCGCTCAAGCCGAGCATCTTGCCGATCTGAACCCACGACCGGCCGTTCGCCAGCGCCGCCTGGATCAGTGTCTCCTCGTCCACCAGTAGCTGCACCCGAGCTCCACTCACCGCGAGCAGCGCGTCATCGACGTCTTCCGGCGTCGGCACGGGCCACGGATCGACGGTCTCGTCGCGGTCCGGAAGCCGGATCACGTCCGCCACCTTCGTGACAGCCTCGACCGCGGGCAGCTCGTACGCAAATTTCGCGGCCAGACGCTTAGTCGCCTCGTCGCCGAACCGCGAAGCAAGCCGCTCACGAGCCGCTCTGACTTTCCTGTGGCGAGACAAAGCAGACACGGGCGCGCGCTCCTTCACTGCCGGGGCGGATCGACTCATCCTCGCACCCGAGCGGCGCGGGCGTCCGGCGAACGACTCCAGGCTCAGCGCGCCTGACCTGCCTTACTCCGCGCCATACCGCTCCATTGTTCTCACGCATGGATCGTTCTGTCGCCATGGGTATCACCCAGTCGATCACAATGGTGCGTCGGACGCCTGCGTCCAACATGGCTGTGCTGGCCGTTGATGTATGAGGAG
This sequence comes from Nonomuraea sp. NPDC050733, assembly GCF_040654215.1. Lineage (NCBI taxonomy): Bacteria > Bacillati > Actinomycetota > Actinomycetes > Streptosporangiales > Streptosporangiaceae > Nonomuraea > Nonomuraea sp. NPDC050733. The sequence continues at coordinate 38,520 of NZ_JBFAHO010000032.1, forward strand.
CGTCGATGCCCAGCCAGCGCGATGAGCTGGATCTGAGGGGCCATGGAGATTCCGGACAGCCGTCTTGTGGGCGTAGCTTATGCGGCCGCCGGGGTTGAAAGGGACTCGTTGAGCACTTCGAAAGGTGGTCGGTAGCCGAGCGCCGAATGCAGGCGCCGGTGGTTGTAGAACCCTTCGATGTAGCGGATGACCTGCCGTTTTGCCTTGGCTCGGGTGGTGAAGACGAAGCGGTGCAGCCATTCGTTCTTGAGGGCGCTGAAGAACGACTCGGCCATCGCGTTGTCGTAGCAGACGCCGGTGCGGCCGACCGAGCGGCGGATGCCCAGGCCGGTCAGGAAGCGGCCGAACTCGTCGCTGGTGTAGTTCGAGCCGCGGTCGGTGTGGAACAGGGCACCGGGCTGGAGCAGGCCGGTGCCGGCGGCCATCCGGATCGCGTCCTTGACCAGGTCGGTGCGGTAGTGGTCGGCCATCGCCCAGCCCAGCACCGCCTTGCTGTGGCAGTCGATCACGGTGGCCAGGTAGAGGAAGCCCTCCCAGGTGCGGACGTAGGTGATGTCGCCGACCAGCTTGGTGCCCGGACGGGCGGCGGTGAAGTCACGGCTGACCAGGTCAGGGATGCCACGGTAGTCGCCCTGCATCGTTGTGGCGGGCCGGAACGCCCGCACCTGGGCCGGGACCAGGCCCTGCTGCCGCATTAGGGCACGCACCAACTCGGCCGAGCAGTGCTCACCGCGGCGGGCCAGGGCGGCGTGCACCCGCCGGTAGCCGTAGGTCTCGTGCGAGCCGGCGAAGATCTCGGCGACCGACGCGGCCAGCAGCGTCCGGCGTTGCGCGGTGGCCGAGGCCGGCCGCTCGCGCCATTCGTAGTAGCCCGAGCGGGACACGCCCAGCCAGGCACACATCCGCGCGATCGGGTGATGCGCCTTCTCCGCGTCGATCAGCTCGTACTTGGCGAGCGTCATCGAGTCTCGGAAGCGAAGAAGGCGGCCGCTTTTTTCAGGAAGATCAGCTTCTCGCGCAGCTCGGCGTTCTCCCGCTCCAACTCCCGGATCCGCGCCCGCTCCGGCCCGGAGAGCGCCTGCCGCTCCTCCTGCGCGCTCGCGATCCGATGCCGGTTCACCCAGCTGCCCAGCGTGCTGGCGTTGATGTCGAACTCCCGCGCCACGGACGCGACCGTCCGATCGCCCTCCAGCACCATGCGGATGGCTTCTTCCTTGAACTCCGGCGAGAACTGCCTGCGACGCCTCGTCACGTACCTACCTCTTCCAGACTTCTGTCAGCTTATGTAGCCGACTGTCCGGAATCTGCTGGGCGCCTCAATCCCATCGACCGGATTGATGAGCGCATCCAGCGCGTCCAACTCCCAACCACCGAGGCCCTCGCCCCGAGCAGCATCATGGACGGAGTCATTGCCACCATGACCGGCCACGCCCGCGCGCTCGGCCTGTCGCACCAGGCGGATCGCGGCGGCGCAAACGCGATGCCAGTCTCCGCCGTGGTACCAGCAGCACCGACGTGCCTGGCGGCGGGGAGTGAGCTGGCGCAGGCCTCGGTCGCCCCAACTGATCCCCGTGGGCATGCAGGCCTTGGCCCGGAACGGCTCAGGGCGCGGAAGCCGGACCGTCCAGAAGGTGCGGTAACGCGGTTCAAGCTCCGGTTCCGCCGGGCGCGGCACGTAACCATCCCCGCGGCCGGGATCCACCGCAACGCCAACGAGTCTCGTCAGCTCGACCTCGGTGATCTCGGACCACTGGGGCTCCGTCAGCTCGAACGGACCGGTCCGGCTGAAGGTAACCAGAGCGAAGCGGTCGAAGCTTCCACTGGACAAAAGCTGACGCTGTATCCAAATGGGCGGCTCGATCTCGTTGGGGCACAGCCGGCGCCAGGCCGCCGCCGCATAGTCTTCCGCAGCGTTGACCAGGGAGGGACCCTCCTGATCGGTCTGGGTGGCCACCGCGACCGGCACAACGCCGGACGCTGTGAACAACTGCAGCCGGAAGGTTGGCCGTGGACCCGCGAGGTTCGACGACGAACATGTGGTCGTCCATGGTGCGCTCGCGGGGGGCTGCGTGCCGGGTCAGGCATGCCTCGATAGCCGAACTCCTCATAATGCCTTCAACGATCGCACCCCCGCGCGGTGCTCACACCCATTGCGCGAGAACCATCTCAGTCACGCGCGGCGCGTTCGGCCCGAGCACGCGCCCGGGCCCGGGCCGGCGACACCGCACGCTGGCGCGCTTCCTCCTCGACGTGCTCCGCATCCTGGGCCTGCACCTGCTGCACCAGCACGTGCATCTCGCGCTCGATGGCCGCCCGCGCGATCGCCTCCTCCCCCGCCGCGTCCGCCACTCGCCACCGGCTTGGATCCCACGCCACCCGCCGTCGACGGCCCGCTCCCACTCCTGCTCGCGCATTGCTGCCGCCGCCCGGGGCGAGGCCTGCGCCAGCCCAGAGCGCAGCATGGCCACCCCCTGCTCGGGTGTCATCGCGCCCGCGCCAGTGCTGAGGCGATGGTCTGCGCCTCCCGCTCTTGACGGCGTCGCTCCAACTCCGCGCGGGCCCGCCTGAACGCCTCATTCGGTCCCTCCGCCCGCACCGCGACAGGAACAGGGGCCAGCGCCTCCTCGCGACTCACCCGGGGCCCGGGCGCCAGCTCGACGCCGGCCGCGGCCGCCCTCTCCTCCCACTCCCGCCTGCGCGCCTCCTGCTCCGCCCGCTGCGCGGCCAAAGCCGCCGCTGCCCGCTGTGAGCGCGAGGGTAGGACCTCGCCGTCCTTGTCCAGCCACGCTGACAGGCGATGCCGGACCCAGCCCGGGACATGCCGCAGCTCGCTGGTCGACGACCACGTGTAGGCCCACACGCTATCGTCTGCACGCACGTCGAGTGCGTGCAGGACGTCAGCCACCGTCCATCCCGCCTCGAACAAGGGCTTCAGCATCCATCGCAGATACCAGGCGGTCATCCGACGCAGCGGCAGGCACTCCTGACGAAGCCGCTCGCAGGCCCAAAGTCGATCTCGTTTGGTCCTCGCCGTCGCATGCAGGGTCCAGGCAGGCGAAATGCGGGAATGATCACGAGAGGAGGAATCTGCCTCGCGTGCGCGCGTGGGACATTTTGTTTCTCTCCTACGGAGAGAAACAGAAGGGGGTTCACTTGTTCCTTCATGCAGGTCAGCGGGCTGATCGTTCTCCGGTTTCGCGAAAGGGCGCCGAGGCACGCACAGCACCCAGACCGCCGCTCTGTTGCCGTAACCGTCGTCGTCCAGGCCCGCTTTCGTGCCCTTGCGGTAGCGGACGGTCGTACCCTGCTCCACGACGCCGAGCCAGCCGCGCTCTCGGAGCCAGCGGACCCACCGCTTCACAGTTGCTTTGCCCAGGCCAGTCCGCTCCACGATCTTCGCGACCGTCGGCCGCGAGCACATCGTCTTCCAGTCGGCCGCCCAACAGATCCTGTTCGCGACGCGGGTGAGATTGGAGTAGCCGTCCATGCGTAGCTCCAGGACCTCCAGGTCCTCCTTCAGCGCGCGCAGCCACTCCTTCTGCGAGCTAGCCCGGCGCATCCCGCGCGGCACCGCCGCCGCGATGAGCGCCCTCGAGGGCCGCATTGCAAGATCCGATATGTTGGACGCGCCAGTAAACACGGTCCAGCGAACGCCGCTTTGGCGCTGCTGGCCGGGCGTTTTAGGTACGGGTGTTCCGCACGCCACGGTTCCTGAATCCGCGCATGCAGGCATGACCCCGTGGCCGCCGGCTATCATGGCGAAGCCTCCCCGCTCAGCCGGTAGGCCCGATAGCAGGCCGTACGGTGCTCCAGCAGCGCCACCAGGCCCCCGTAGATGCCGTGCTCGGCCTCCCCCATCACCTGGGCGAAGGCCCAGCTCGCCGCCGCGAAGCTGCTGAGCAGCGCCAGCACGTACTCCGAGCGGGAGCGGTAGCCCGACCAGTCCCCGGTGCGGGCACGCTGGGCCAGGTCCGGGCGTGGGGCTCGGCGGCCACCACGGCGCGGCAGCCACGGCATCCCCTCCTCGTCGACCGCGACGCCGCTCGCGTCCCCGGGCGGCGCCGGGGCGGGGATCACGGCCGCGCGGGTCAGGGCGTACAGGCCGAGCTCGACGGCCAGCTCGTCGTGCAGCCGCTCCCACACCCGCGCGCCGCCCGGCCGGGCGGCCACGTCGAGCGCCTCGGGCAGCGGCATGGCCAGCCGCATGTAGCCGGTCAACCGGCCGTCGCGCACCTTGTGCGGGGAGCCGGGCGGCCGAACCTGCCCAGCCGCGTTGGACATGGGGCTGATGTCGATCGTCGGGAAGCGGCGGGCCAGCGCGCACGCCAGCGCGTACAGCTCCGTCCACGGCCGGTCCTGGTCGAACAAGGTGATGGTGTGCCGCCCCCCGGAGGGGGACAAGACGACGATGCTGCGGCCGCCGCAGCGCTCCACCGCGGCGACGACGCCGGCGGCCTCGGCCGCCACCCGCCCCACAGGGTCCGCGACGCCCAGGGCGCGGGCCCGGCTCACGTCGTGGTCGGTCAGCAGCATCCGGCCGGTCCCGGCCGCCCGGTTGAACGTCGGGATGGTCGTCGGCCGGTTCGGCAGCGCGCGGGTCAGCCGCCGCTCGTAGCGGGCCGGGAAGTTCTGCCCGCCATCAGCCGAGTAGCGCACCCTCGGTGCCTGCGCAAGCAGCGGCACCAGGGCCGCCCAAGTTTCGGCAGCCTCAGCTCGCTCCGCGGTATGACCGGGTTGCCCCCCACGTGGGGCGGGTATGAGGTTGTGCGGACCAGCAATGCCGGGTATGCCCGAAAGCGACACGCCGGTTTCGGGCATGACTGGCAGAGCTGGGTGGCCATCGTCTATCGTGGTCACCAGCTTCTGGTTGACCGGCTCCAGGCATGCGAAAGCCCGCCGGGAACCGGGCGGCTATTTCGAGGGTCCTTGCGCACCTACTTGGCGGTGGATGGCGCGAGGGCCCTCGTGGCGTTCTAGACGCCGTCCTGGGCGTCTACATCTCCTCGTCTACGAAGCCTCCGTGTGAGCCGCGCAGCTGCTACGCGGCGACGTCGTTGGTGAGTGGCAGCATCTCTTGTGCGTTGTCGGCCCGAGCACGCAGCCGTGGCGGAGCCACGAGCGACCCCTGGCCAAGCCCGCGGAGGTACTCCGCGCCTTCCTCGGCACTCTCGAAACCGAGCTCCCGCCACTTGCCATGGGCAAGTGCGAAGGTGAAGTCGACGTAGTCGCTGAACGACTCGAAGCCGAGGCGTTCCCACGTCTCCAACGCACGGTTGTAGACATCGTCATGCATGAATCGGACGCTGTGCCGATGGCCGCCCTTGCGGGGGCGACCCGGTCCGCGGCGGCCGGTCTGCAGTCCACTCATAGCCGCCGACATTATCGGATTCAGAATCCTCGGGGCCAGATCTTGCGGTGCGACACGCCGAGTTATTCGTGCCGTTACCGAGAGTTGATCAACTTGAGTTGATCATGGCACAGCCGTCCACCGCCAAGGGCGCGGTCCGCGCTCGCCACGCAGGCACGCCAGCCGCAGCATCACCTCGTCGTGGCGTGCCGGGTTCTCGGCGGCCACCTGCGCGGCCATGCACGTCATCCGGAACTCCCGGATGTCCCGGAGGATCTCGAACCCGTCCCAGCCGGTGACGTCGTAGCCGTACACCTTCACGAACGCCTGGTAGTCCTCCACGCTGATCCCGGCCAGCGTGTACGCCTTGACCGCGGTGGAGACCAGGTCCCACTCGGGTGGCCCAACAGAGCAGCGCTCCAGGTCGAGCAGCACCACGCGGCCGTCCTCGGTCCCGACGACGTTCCCGATCCACGCGTCGCCGTGGACCACGCTGGCCGACAGCAATCGCTCGGGCAGGGAGGCGTACCGGTCCTGGAGCTCGGTGAGGCGTTGCCACATCCAATCCCGATCCGCGAGGTCGAGGGTGACCGCGCGGTCGATCCGGTCCTCCAGACGCACGAAGGGGTCGAGGTGGCCCAGCTCGAAGTCCGGCAGGGGAAGGTCATGCAGCCGCCGTAGCGCGCCGGCGACCTCGAGGGCGGTGCCGTTGCGGTGTGGCGGCAGTTCCCGCCACCACGTCACCGCCCGGCCGTCCACCTCGACGGGCTGGTCAATGCCGGGCAGGGCCTGGACCGCGTCGACCTCGTTGGCTTCGAGCCAGCGCGCCACCGCGACCTCACGCGCGGCGGCGGCGAGTTGGCCCGGGCGGGCGATGCGGGCGATGACGCCGCCGGGAAGTCGGTAGAGGGCGTTCTCGCCGAGCCGCATCAGCTCGGCCCTGCTCGGATCGAGGCCGGCGCGGCGGCTGGCGATGTCGAGTACTGCTCTGGCGGCCGACTCGGCGGTGCTGGCGTCGGTCATGCTTGGATCGCCGCTCGGATGCGGTGCCGCAGCTCGGCCACGGGTGTCCGTGTCTCGTGAGGACGGGCGAGGCGCGCGAGTTCCCGCATGTCGTCTTGCGCTCGGCAGGATCTGACGGTTCCTGCGTCCGTCACTGCGCGGGCGCCGATCAAGGCGGCCTCCTCGGGATCTCCGGTCGCCATGGTGAGCGACGCCAGCTTGATGCCGCTGATCGCCCGGGATCGGACGTAGGCGGCGCTGTGCCCTGCTACCGCGTTCGCCAGCCGCGTGGATGCTTCCCCAATGAACTGGCCGTTGATCGCCAGGTCGAACAGGGCATGCCCGGTGTCGCCGGCGTGCTGGGCGGCGTCGTAGTAGCGCATCCACGGTGGTTCCTCGGTCGGGTGGATGCGGGTGAACTGGTCGTCGGCGTGCCCGATCGTTTCCAGGGTTTCCTGCACCATGCCTAGCTTGGCCAGTGCCCGCGCCCTGGCCGACAGCAGCATGGCGCGCTCTGCCGGTGTAAGCCGGTCCGCGCGCACCATGGCGAGCTCGACGAGGGTGAGTCCGTTATCGGCGTCACCGCACCAGATGGCTTGCCGTGCCATCGAGGACAGGACCTTGGCTCGTAGGTGCCAGTCGCCGGCCTCCTCCGCGCACGTCAGCGCCAGCCGGAACATCTTGCGCGCGTCGTCGTGGGCGTAGGAGTCGAACGCCATGGCGGCGGCGACCTGGCCCAGCCACCCCACCGCGACGAACAGGTTGGTGCGCAGCGCGGCAGGGCAGCGGGCGTGCTCAAGCAGTGCGACCGAGTAACGCAGTTGCGCGGCGACTGCGTCACGGACCAGACCGCCTCCGTAGGTGTGATCCCATGTGAGGAAGACGCTGGCCATGTGCTTCAGCTCGCGGATGTCGGCGGCGGATACGACGGCGGGCAGGTTGGCCGACCGGGCAGGCACCAAGTCGGCGAGCGGAACCGCCGCAGCCACCCCCAGAGCAGTACGAAGGAACCCTTTCCGATCCACATCTGCCACGGTAGCGGCCGGTTTGCTGCGCCGTGATCGGCTGAAGCCGAGGTCATTGTCCTGGTTTACGTTGAGAATCGCGCGCAGCGCCTCGCGATATTCGGCGTTGGGCCAGCGCACTTCGCCGCGCTCCAGCTTGCCGATGTACTGCTGGTCGAGCTGTCTTACTCGTTGATGCTTCTCGAATATCCAGGCGTTGACCAGGTCAGCTAGATCCTGGCGCGAGGCAGGCTCACCCGGGACTGAGGGGGAAGGCAAGCTCTCGCGCGCCCGCTGAAACCGCAAGTTCGGTTCCGGCATCGCATCCTCCCTTCGCGGGCATCGTCGCACAGCAAGGCGTGAGAAGACTCGCGAAGCTGACCCCAAGCTGACCAGGGTCTGACCCTTGACTGACCGCCTCGATGGTGCTGCCACCGGCCGCACGGCGCTCCAAGGTGGAAGCGATCCTTCACCGCATGTGAGGAGTGGCAGGCGATGCATGCGCTCGACGCGGAGTCCCGCGGCCTTGATCGTCCGACGAGCCCTCTCGGGCTGCCGGGCGGGTCCTGCGTGGTGGCCCTTCAAGTATCGGCCGATCAGGGCAGGACATGGCTGAACAGCGGCACGCTCACGGTCCCGCCGGGCCGGCCGGAGACGGTTGCGCGTCTCTTCCTGATGACCGCCATGACCGCCGCGCCCACCGTTGTGTGGCAGGTACAGGCGTGGCAGCTCGAAGCCGACGAGGTCCTGGTCCACGGGACGCCCCCGGCTGTGACGCTCCGCAGCGACGGCCAACCCGAGTGACTCGCCCCCACTTGTTCATTCCGGTTCCACATATCCCGAGGTCAACGATGACTACTGGAAACGCAGATACCTCGCCGGGCGGCTCACCGTCGTTCCTGGTACAGCGCAATCGGGGGCCGCGGCAGGCCGGCGTCTACGAGGCGGCGGCTGCTGGCAAGGACGCCCGGGCCGCGGAGCGGGCCATCGCGGCGGGGCTGAAGGAGATCTTCCCCGGCCTGGAGGACCTCGTCGTGCACAACAGGCGGTTCCTCCAGCGGGCGGTGAAGGTCCTCGCGATGCGGGGTGTCAGGCAGTTCCTCGACTTGGGGGCGGGTTACCCCGATCCGCCTCACCAGGGGACGAACTTGCACCAGGTGGCCCAGGGGGTCACTCCGTGCGCCCGAATGGTGTACGTCGACTACGAGCCCGTCGCCCGCCAGCACCTGAGCGTCCACTGCGGCGGGCCCGGCGTGGCGGCCATCCTCGCCGACATCCGCACCCCGGAGGCGGTGCTCGACCACCCCATGACTCAGGCGGTGCTCGACCCCGAGATGCCGACCGGAGTGATCTTCGGATCGATGATGCACTTCCTCACCCACGCCGAAGTCCAGCACGTTCTTGGCGTGCTGCGCGAGCGGCTGGCACACGGTAGCAATCTCGTGGTCAGCCATGCCACGCCGGACGGCATGCCGAAAAAGAAGATCACAGCCGCCACGGAGCTGTACGAGGACAACGTCTCGCCGATCCACATGCGGACCGCCGAGGAGATCAACGATCTGCTTCCGCCCGGCCGGCTGGGCGGGCCGGGTCTCGTGCGCACGTACGAGTGGGGGCGCGCTCTGCCGGAGCTGGCCGACGACATGGCAGACATGCCGCGGCCCCGGGTGGACGACGACACGCCTCACCTGTACGCCGCGGTGGTCCCGCTCGCGTCGCCTGGCTGATCCCTTGAGCTGGACGTGGCAGGTACAGCGTCTCCTTCCTGCGCTGCATGCCACGCCCTGTGCGGCCGGCCCGGATGGTCACTCTCCCGCCGGATCGCACCACGTGCGCGGGCCGTACGTACCTCATCGCCCCAGCCGGGTTAAGGCCGTACGGCCCGCGCCGCCCCCTCTCCTGTCCATCCACGCCTCAACCACTGCCGGAGGGCCTCATGCCGCACGGCGACGAGACCAGCTCCAACCTCCCCTTGCGCCCCGCCGGGTCACGCTCGGCGAGCCGCCAGCACGGCACAGCACGGTTCATCCCCCTGACCCTCCCGCCCCGGGACGACTCATGCTCTGCCGGGTCGGGAGCCATCACTCGCACGATCACGGGCGGCACTCTGCTGAGCTTGCTTCCGTTCGGGCGTCACCCCGTCGCGCCGGCTCCTCATCGTCAGCCCGCTGTCCCCCCCTACGAGGTTCCGCCGCCGCTCCAAGCCGCCATCGACGCGGCGGCCAGGGCCTATGCCTCCAACATCTGGCACTGGACCGGGCGCCGCTGGTTGGCGTACTGGAGCCTCGGGGACCGCTGCTACTACGCGTTCTTCCGCTTCCACCCCAAGAGGGCTTCCATGGTGGACGCGAAGACTCCGGACGAGCTGTGGAGCCGCATGCACGAGGTGGATCGCGACCTTATCCATCACATGGTCACCGCTCTACCCGAGGCTCCGGCCGCCGGCAGCAGTACGGGGGCCGACCGACGCCCAGAGGGGCGCTGATGACGAGCGTGGGCGGCCTGCGCTCCCAAGGGTGCGGGCCTTCCACGCTGGCGCAGCCTGAGGGAGGGGTCCTTCGGCTGCGCCGGGCGCGGGCCGCGGCGGTCGTGACCGCCATGCATACCGGGTGCGGCCCGCGCCACCTTTCCGTCCGTGCCGGGGACCATCCCCGCGCGGACGGTGATGAACTCGGCCGGTCGGCGCGGCCGGCCGAGCGAGGGCGGACGGGCGGCACGCCACGCCCGTCCGCCCCCATCCTTCCCCCGCGTGGGGAGCGGTGAGTGTGGGCGAGATCACCTCCTACGTGTTCACCCGTTCGCAGGGCGGCCGGATTGAGCACTGGGTCATCACGGTGGCCGGTGGCTTGCTTCATGAGGAGCACCTGACGAGCGCCTCCCCGCCACGGCACGCGCACAGCCGGCTGATCCGCCTGCAACCCGGCCAGACGCCGCAGCACTGGCAGGCCCAGCGCGAGTCGGAATTGCGCGCGGAGGGCTGGAGTGGGCCCACCGCGTACGACAGCATCTGGCCACCCGGCAGAGGCACGCAGCATGCCGTCCCGGCCGCGCATTCGCAGTCCGCGACACGGGCGCCGTCGTGACGCTGAGCTCCCCGAAACCGGTGCGCGACGCGCGGTGGGGTCTTCCCCACGCAAGGAGGTGATGATCGCACCCACCCCTCACTGAGGGGCCTCGCTGCGGGGCACCCCCGCAGGCGATCCACACTGATCCATCCATGACGAAAGAGAGTGATCATGACCCCCCTGACGGCATCAGTCGCCGATCTCTTCGACCTCGACCGCCGCGTCGATGACGCCGGATCGAGCACGCTGCGGCATGCCTCGGACAACTGCACGAACAACGGCTGCACGGCGACGTGTAACTCGTGCGGGTGCAGCAAGGGCTGCTAGCCATCCGATGGTGGAGGGGCGCAGGAAAGTGTCCTGGCCCCTCCACCCCCACCCCTGCCCGGAAAGGCGAGCACATCATGACCTCCAGGACCAGCCCGCGGCGCGAGGGCTTTGTCTGCGCCCCCGGAGCAGCCGTCTGGGCCCGGGTTCCGCTCGCGCCCGCCGCTTCGCTGACCGAACGCCACGCCGCGGCGCCCCTGGGCCCGCTGCTGGCCGAAGGTCTGTTCCTGACCTCGCGGCACCTGGAGGTCGAGGGTCAGCACGGTGCGGCTGAGGCGAGCACCTACCAGCGGATGGCCGCGACCCGCCGAGCCTATGAGCTGCGCGCCCGTCATCGGTGCGTGCCATCCGGGGTGTTCGCCGGGGTCAGCCCCGCTACCGCCGGTGGGCCGGTCTCCTCGATGACGGTCGGCACCGCTCACCGGCCGCGCACCAATCCCGCCCCGGGATGGCTGAGCTTGACCTGCTCTCTGCTGCTGGCCGAGGAATGCACCTTCGACACGGCGATCTTCACCACCTGTCCCGCGACAACCCGCCGGGGAAGCCGGCTGGAGGTTGAGGGTCAAGCCGCAGGGGATGCCGGCGCGGGCCCTGGACGGGTCACCGTGGCCGCGACCGCCGTCACCGAGCTGATCCTGACCCGCTGCGGACGGGGAGCATCGGGCGGCCAACTGATCGAGACGATCCGCGGCGCCTGGCCCCAGGCCACACCAGAGCTGATCCGCGACACGGTCACGACCCTGGCCGCCGACGGGTTCCTGCTCAGTGACCTGCTGCCCGCCGACGTCACCGACGACCCGCTGGCATGGCTGGTCAAGCAGCTACCCGCCCACTCGCGCCACCGCGAGGCCTTGACTGGGCTGCGGGATCTGCTGCACCGGGCGGACCAGCAGCCGCCGGGGTGCCCTGGCCGGCTCACGCTGCTACGGCAGGCGCGTCAAGTGGCCGATCAGGTCATCCAGTACGAACGGCCGTTGATCGTGGACACGGTCGCCGACGCCCGCATTCATCTCGCTGACAGCCTGCTGGCCGACGCAGCCCAAGCCGCCGGAGTCCTGGCCCAGGTCAGTTCCGGCCCCGATCCGCTGGACGACTACCACGCGCGTTTCGTGGAGCGGTACGGGCCGCATCGGCCCGTACCGCTGCACGAGGTCGTCGATCCCACCCTCGGCCTCGGCGCCCCGACGCTGTCCCAGCGAGCCGACCGCGGCCCCCAGCACCTCCAGCATTTGGCGCACCTGCTGGGCCGGGCGCTGGCCGCCGGGCAGCGGGAGATCGTGCTCGCCGACGCCGACGTCATCAGCTTGACGCCGGCCGGTGACCAGGAACTGCCGCCCTCCTCGGCGGAGGTGTACGCCTATGTCATCGCCGACAGCGACCAAGATCGTGACCAGGGCCGCTTCCAACTGGCGATCACCGCGATCACCCACACTGCCGGCTCCAGCCTGGGACGGTTCGCGTCCCTGCTGCCAGCCGACCCTCCCGGCCCGGCCTGGGAGGACGACAGCCAGACCTGCGAGATCACCGTCCGGACGCGGGTCGCGGAGGTGGCGGCGCTGGCTCCGCCCACCGGCTGGGCTGTCGCGCTGCCCATCGACCTGCCGGACGGTCCCGACACCGACACCATCCCGGCCGCCGACGTGCTGATCGTCTCTGACGGTGCGCGTCTGCATGCCTGGTCGGAGCGGCTGGGCCGCCGGTTGGCGCCGATGTTGTTCTCCCGGCTGACCAGCCGCTTTCTGCCGCCCGCCGCCCACCTGCTGCGGCTGATCGGAGAGCACGGCCGCCCGTGGCAGGACTGGGAGTGGGGAGCGCTGGCGGCGCTGCCGTACCAGCCCCGGGTCCGGTACGGCGCCACCATCCTGGCCCCGGCGCGCTGGCGGCTGCCCGCCGCGCTCATCGCCAGCGCCACCTCAGCCGGCCGATGGGAAGAGGCGCTGGATGCCTGGCGTGCCGAGGGGGCGTACCCGCCGGACCGGGTGGTGGTCACCGCCGCCGGCGACCGGCGCCTGCCCCTGGATCTGGAGCGCCCCGAGGATCGGCAGCTCCTGCGCCGCTACGTCCGGCGCGGTCTGACGGCGGTCACCGAACAGCCCGGCGGTCCCGCCGCCACGCGCGCCGTGGTGGCCGGACCGGACGGCCACCACGCCGTCGAGGTGGTCATCCCCCTCGCCTACCACCGCCCTGTCGCGTCCCGGCCCCTGTCCCAGGACCGGCTCGCGGCCGCCCGGCCACGCGCCACCCACCTGCATCTGCCCGGCGGATCGTGGCTGTCGTGCGTGCTGCCCGCCGCGCCCGCCCAGCACGACGACCTGCTGACGGCGTTGTCGATGTGGCTGCCGCAGGTCAACCATCTGGTCGATCACTGGTTCTATCTGCGCTACGACGATCCGCGGCACGGCCCGCATCTGCGGGTCCGCTTCCACGGCCAACCGCACGCCCTGAGCGGCCAGGTGCTCCCCGCGCTATCAGCCTGGGCGAGCGACATGATCGCCCAACGGCTGCTGGGGGATCTGACCCTCGCCTCCTACGACCCGGAAATCGAACGCTACGGCGGCCCGGACGCCATCGGCCTGGCCGAGGCGGTGTTCGCGGCCGACAGCCAACTCGTGCTGGCCACCGTCGCCGCGCTACTCGGTGGCCAGGAGCGGATCGTCTTCGCCGCGCACACCGCAGCGCTCATCGCCCGGATCCTGGCCGACACCGATCCGCAGGCCCTGACCGGGCGGCACCTGGACCGCGCCGGCCGTAACCGGGTGAACGCACTCCGCCCGGCGGCACGCGCAGCCGGCCACGATCCCGCCGGCCACCACAGCACCGAGGGCCTGCCCGGCGGCGCGCACCGACCAGCGCTGATCGCGGCGCTGAACTGCTACCGCGAGCGACTGGACCCCGAGCGGCGGGCCGGGGCCGCCTCCGCGGTCATCCACATGCACGCCAACCGGCTCGGCCTCGACCCCGCGACAGAACCGTTGGCTCGAGCCCTGGCCGCCGACCTCATCGCCCGCCGGGACAGGCGCCATGACTGATGACGCCCTGACGGCAGCGTGCCGTGCACGAGCCCTGGCCTGCGCTGAACTCCTGCTGGAGCCTGCGACGGTCCTGCACGCCCTGCCCGAACACGACGCGCCCACCCTCTCCCACGGGCTGGCCGGAACGGCACTACTGCATGCCCGGCTGGCCGCCATCGACCCGGCGTTCGAGGCCGCCGCCCTGCGGCACTGGCAAGCGGCTATCGAGACCGCCCGAACCACCGGTGGGCAGGATGTGGGCATCTGCGGCCTGCCGGGCGGTATCGCCGCCTCCCTGGTCGTCGGAACCCCCTACCTGGCCGATCCCGGACCGCTCGTCGAGGCTACCGATCAGGCAGTGACCTGGCTGGCCGTGCGCACGAGCGAATACGCCACCGCCTACCGCCCCCTGCTGCGCACGCCTGGCGCGCTGCGCTGGAGTCACTACGACGCCCTGACCGGCCTGACCGGCACTGCCCGCGTCCTGCTCGCCGCCGCCATGACCGGCCACAGCCACGCCGAGCCCGCTCTGGCAGCAGCGACCGGCTTCCTGGCCGAGCTGCTGACCACCCGCCATGACGGCCGGCCGGCCTGGTGGATCCCCCGCACCGGTCATCTCCCGGGCAGCGCCGGGATTCCGGCCTCCGGAGCCGCCCACACCGGTCTGGCGCACGGCATGGCCGGCCCGCTCGCCCTGTTGGCCATCACCGAGCTGACCGGCCGATCCAGCCCAGCCCAGCGCCACGCCATCAGCGCAGCCGCCCAGTGGCTGCTGGCCTGGCGTGGCCACGACGGCACCTGGCCACCTCTGATCTGTGGCGACCAGCTCGACGGCGCATTCGCCGGGTCCCAGCACGGGCGACGACACGCCTGGTGCTACGGCACCCCCGGGATCGCCCACGCCTTCCGGCTGGCCGCATCCGCGCTCTGCGAGCCCGCCCTGCGCACGGCAGCCGACTACGCGACCGCCACCATGTACGCCCGCCCACGGGCCACCTGGGACACCGAAGGCGTGACGTTCTGCCACGGCCACGCCGGCGTGCTGTCCGCCCTACCACTCGATCATCCGGGCCGCGACCACGCCGCACAAACGATCGCCCGCCAGTTCGCCGGTCATCACCGGTTCGGCTGGCAGCATTGGGAACAGACGCGCGCCGACGACCTGCCGGGCCTGCTGACCGGCTCCGCCGGAGTGGCGCTGGCCCTGGCGGAATACGCGCAACTGCCGCATCGCCCGCTTGCTTCCCGCTGGGACAGCCTGCTCCTGCTGTCCTGACGCCGCGCCCGCCACCCGACACCCGACACCGCGATCACCGCCGACGGACAGGACGACCTGATGACCGATGAAACCGCCGCCGATCCCAGCACCACCTCCTACACTGAGCCGATGTCCCGCGCTGAGGTACTCCGGAACGCCATGGTCGACCAGCTCATCGACTGGCGCGTCATCACCGCGGACAGCCCGGTCGCGCACGCGATGCGTCGTGTCCCGCGCCACCTGTTCTCGCACGGCGCCGAGCTGGACCGCGCCTACGCCCAGGAGCTTGTAGTCACCCACACCGACGCGGCCGGGGCAGCGATCAGCTCCATCTCGGCGCCCGCCGTGGTGGCCTCCATGCTGGAGCAACTGGACGTCCAGCCGGGACAGCGGGTCTTGGAGATCGGTGCGGGCCCCGGCTACAACGCGTTCCTGCTAGCTGATCTGGTGGGCCCCACCGGCGCCGTCACGACGGTGGAGATCGACCCCCAAGTCGCCGCGGACGCCACCAAGACGCTCGCCGAGTTCGGCCCTTCCCATCTGAGCGTGATATGCGCGGACGGCGACCATGGCTACCCCGCCCACGCCCCCTACGACCGGATCATCGTCACCGCCGGCGCCTGGCAGGTGTCGCCCGCCTGGCGCGACCAGCTCGCCCCCGGCGGCCGGATCGTGGTGCCGCTGCGCCTGAACGGACTGACCCGCTCGCTGGCCTTCGAGCTCGACGACGACGGCATCTGGCGCAGCCGGTCAGCGGCCGAGCTCGGCTTCATCCCCATGCGCGGACACGGTGGGGTGGCCGAACACAACACCCCCATCGGCCCAGCCGGGCAGCCCCTGGTGGTGTTGCGCACCGATGACAACAGGGCGATCAACCCCCGCGCCCTGCATGATGCCCTCGACCGTCCCCCGGCCCTGCTGTGGACCGGCGTGAGCGATGCGTGGGGCCAATGCGAGAACCTGGACCTGTGGCTGGCCGACCTTCCGAGCTTCTGCCGCGTGCTGATCATGAGCCACGCCACCGCCGCAGGTCTCGCGGCGCCGCAGCACAGCTGGGGCAGCATGGGAGCCGCCACCGACACCGCCCTGGCCTACCTCACCCTCCGCCCGCTGAACGAGGCTAAGCCCGGGGTCGAAATCGGGATCGCCGCCTACGGCCAGGACGCTGAGCCCCTGGCTCGGCAGGTCGCCGACCGCGTGCACGCCTGGCAACACGCAGGCGGCGGCACCGGGCACCTGCTGGTCGAGCTCCACCCGGCCAACGGCAGCGGCCCCCTCCCGGACGACACCCGCATGACCATCGCCAAAGGCGACCTGCGGGCGATCGTCCGTGTCGCCCAAACTGTCCCACGTTGAGGACCACACACCGCCAGGCCCGACCCACCCAGACCCCCGGGAACACACCATGGCCGACGTCCACGAGTCCATCACTCGCCTGCTCGACCAGGGGATGAACGAGCGAGTGTTCCCAGGCGCGGTCTGGGCGGTCGGCGACGCTGACGGCGTCGAGCACTCTGGCGCCTGCGGGATGGCCGACCCCGTCGAGCCCGCCTCGGCGATGCGGCTCGACACCGTCTTCGACCTCGCCAGTCTGACCAAGATCTTGGCCGTGTGGGCGGTCATCGGGACGGTGTGGGAGGACCAGCGGCTCCCGCTGGACGACCCACTCGCCGCCTTCTGGCCCGAGGTCGCTGGGTACCCGCTCGGCCAGGTCACCGCCCGCCAGCTCCTCACTCATACCGCAGGCGTGCCCCTGCGAGCCGGCCTCAAGGCCCGCTACGGCACCGACCCGCAGGACATCCGTGACGGCGTCCTGCACGAGAATCTGCATCGACCGCCGGGAGAGGCTGTCGAATACACCGACCGCGCTGCCCTCATCCTGGGCTTCCTCGCCGAATACCTCTCCGGATTCCCGCTGGATCAGCTTGCTACCGAACGAGTCTGGCAGCCCCTCGGCATGACGAACACCCGCTTCGGCCCCCTGCCAGCCCCTGATCGATCCCGGTGCGCGCCGACAGAACTCGACCCCGACACCGGCGCCCACCTCCGGGGCGTGGCCCACGACTACTCCGCCCGCCTGCTCGGCGGCGTGTGCGGCATCGCCGGCGTCTTCTCCACCATGGACGATCTCGCCGTGTTCCTGCGGCATCTCCTGTCCCCCGGCCCCGACCCCGCTGAGGTCCGATTCGGGCCCGCCTGGGTCGCCGAGTCCCTGCAGATCCACACCGGCAAGCTGACGCCAGCCCGCGGCCTTCTCTGGCACCCCGCCGCGGGCACCACCCCTGAGGAGGACATCTACGTCCACTACGGCTTCACCGGGACCGGCATGTGGATCTGCCCGAAGCTGGGGCGCTGGGCTGTTCTGCTCACCAACAAGCTGTTCTACGGACGGGACCGCGAGCCGCTGATGAGTATCCGCAACATCTTCCGCACCCTCGCCTTCGACTGACGCGCTGGCGCGGAGCCGCGAGCCAGCAGGAGGACGGCCGGTCCCCAAACGGGCAGCGGCATGCGACATGTGTGGCGTTATGTACGATTTTCGGCATGCCGGTCCTGTGGGTGGGTGAGAACGGCCTGGAAGTGGAGGGCCGCATCCTCGATGACCGGCAGGTGCTCACCGTCTACCGGTGGAGCATGTACGGGCGGCGCATCGTCGTGGCCGACTGCCGCACCGTGGCCCAGGTGGAGCGGTACATCGGCAATCTGGCCACCCTGGTCGAGGTTGTGCGCCTGCCCCAGGCCAGGCGCTCGTTATCCCGCGGGGGCATGCGGCATGGCCGGCGTCCCAGCATCGAGGAGCGCGGGCGTCCCATGATTGTGAGCCATCCGGGACGCCTCGCGCCGGACGCGGGCCGGCGACCCCTCCAGCAGCCGGCCCGCGCCACCTGCATATCAGTGTTCGCGCGGTCGCTCTACGCGGACACGCGAAACCTGCACGTACGGCATCAGCGGTGCCTCGCCATCCGCTCGTCGGTCGCCTCGCGCACCACGCTCACCGTCCGGCCGTCGTACAGGATCGCCCCGAAGATCAGGCGCGGCCGCGCCCGGCCCAGCACGGTCGGCGACGTGGTCGACGGCACGATCACGTTCTCCTCCGGTGGAGGACCGAGACTGACCCAGATTTCGCGGACTTGGGCCGGGGCCGGCTCGGCAGCTCCTCCGCTGGCGTGGCTCTCGGCCACGTCCTCCAGCCAGGCCCGCGCGGCGTCCACAGCATCGGCCGGGGGTTCTGGGGCGGCCATCAGGAGAGCCCCACTTCGTCGGCCCAGTACTCCCGAAGCTACGGCGAGGGGCAAAGTAGCCCGTCACCGGGAAGTGCCACTGCCGTACGGCGTGGCACGTATGGAGGTCATCGTCGGGTGGCCTCGCCGTGGGGGCAATGCCTTGGCCGCCTGCGGTTGGCAGCCCTGCCGTCCGGCAAGAACCTGCTGGTGACCGCAGGCAGCGGCACCGATCGCAAGGGAGAGCGATGAGCATGAGCCCGGCAGACCAGGACCGAGCAGACGAGGTGGTCGGCACAGTGCTGGACATCGTGGCGGACATGACCGGCCGCCACCGCGGCGCCCCTCGGCCTGGACGACGATCTCCGGGCCGACTGGGGAGCCGGTTAAGACGACCTCAATGCCCTGGCGGTCGTCGTGAGCGCCGAGTTCGACATCGACCTCGAGGGAGGGGAGGTTCCGGACACCGTCGCCGACCTCGTCGCCGAGGTTCGCCGCCATGCCGCTGAAGGTGACGGGTCCGCCGATTCGCCGCTGGAACCGCTGCTTCGGGGACTGGAGACGGCCCGTGCCGCCGCCGGCGTATAGGTCCTTCATCACAGGTGTCGTCAGCGACTATGGCGCCAGCCGCCGAAAGGGGGTCCTGGTCAGCCGATCACGAGCGCTCACGCCGGGGAAAGCAAGCGCTGGCCACCCGCGCAGGACCAGCGCGGCACCGGCCTGGACGCACAGACCACAGGACCACAGGACCACAAGGCTCCGAGGAGGGTGGGCGCCCCGAACGGGTCGCATACGCGATCGACAGGGTCATGAGGCGTCGGTGATCCACCACAGGTTGCGGCTGGTGCAGTGGGCGTCGTACAGGTCGAGGTGGCTGTCGTGGTTGCCGAGATCGCGCAGGCCGATGGCGTATGCGGTGTCCCTGAGAACGAACATGTACAGGTCGCCGAACGGGATGAGGGACCACTCCTGCCGTGCGCCGTGGGGGGATCCTGATTCGAGCCATACCCAGGTTCCCGGCTTGATGTCGTCGTAGACGCCCTGGTTCTCGTCGCGGCGTCGGGGTTCGAGGTGGCGTCCGCTGGAGACGTTCTGGACAATGAAGCAGCCGTCGCCGGTGTGGGTGAACCTCCACCGGTGGTAGCCCTGCTGCTGAAGCAGGGGAGCACGCCAGGCCTGCACGTGCTGGCGGCCGTTGTTGGTGCTGTCGGGACTCATCAGACCGGCGTTGTGCATGTTGACGATCACCTTCTCTCCGGCGGTGACATGCCTCGAGTCGACGGTGAGCGGGTGGGTGTGGGAAGTGATCACGGCATGTCCTTTCGGTGGATCGGCCCGCCGTCGGCCGGGCGGAAGTCCCCGCGCGGCGGGGGCGTCCCGACGCGGCGCCGGGTGTCGATGCGGAGCTGCTGGCCGAGCGGGGATGCCTGCCCCAGGACCACTGACAGAGCGCCGGGGCAGGACGAGGGCCGGCGGTCCGTGCGCGTGGCAGGCGCCTCAGCGGCGTGATGCGCCGATGCTCTGGCCGTAGCGGAAGACGCCGCCCGGGTCGTAGTGGCGTTTTACCTGGACCAGGCGCTGGTAGTTGGCGCCGTAGTAGGCCTGCTCCCAGTCGGCCAGGTCGGGGTCGGGGAAGTTGACGTAGGCCGCTGAGGTGCCCAGCTCGGAGCGGAGCCTGCGGTACAGGGCTCGGGTCTGCGCCCGCAGCCGCCCCACCGCCTGCTCGGAGGCGGCCGGGCGCCATTCGGCGCCGATGTCGATGACGTACGTGGCGCCGCGGTGGGCGAAGGCGGTCTCGGTGGCGGTGACGCCGCCGATGTGGCCGCCCATCGCGAACAGGGTGACGTAGCCGGTGGCGCCCGCCGGGGGCTGCCAGGCGGTGACGGCCTCGACGATCGCCTGCACCGTCTGCCGCGGCAGCCAGTGGTCGGGCACCAGCGAGGCCGAGGCCATGGCCGCCCGCTCGGGCTTCATCATCAGGTAGTCCTGCGCCGCCCAGAACTGCCGCTGCTCGATGAACTTCCTGGACGGGGAGAGGGCCAGGAGCGGTGCCAGCAGGCGTCGCGCCGTCTCCTCACGGCCCAGGAACTGGCCCAGCAGCGTGATCGCAGCCGGTCCGGTGCCGGAGACGGAGAAACCCGCGCGGCAGTCGACGTCGCCGGTCCGGTCGTGCTGGAGGATCTCCTGCAGCCGTTCCATCAGCGCCGCCCCGCGGCGTACGTCGAAGGTCAGGTCGAAGACGGTGGCGACCTGGTCGGCCACCTCGACGGCGTCGAAGACGAAGGCGGTGTTGATGCCGAAGTTGCCGCCGGCGCCGCCGCTGCAGGCCCACAGCAGGTCGGCGTGCTCGCGCCCGGAGGCACGCACCAGCGAGCCGTCGGCCAGCACGAGCTCGGTGGAGACCATCCGGTCACACGTCAGGCCCCATTTGCGGTCGTTGAAGCCCAGTCCGCCGCCCAGGGCCAGGCCGGCCACGCCGACGCCGGGGCAGCGTCCGCCGGGGAAGTACAGGCCGCTGGATCGGGCCCGGTAGACGTCGGAGTTGGTCGCGCCGCCGCCCACCAGCAGGCGGCGGCCGCGGGGGCGTACCTGGTCCATGCGGCGCAGGCTGATCAGCAGGCCGGGCGTGGTGGAGTAGCCGGCGTAGTTGTGGCCGCCGGAGCGCGCCGCCAGCGGCAGGCCGTGCGCGCTGGCCCAGCGCACGGCCGCCTGCACGTCGGCGGGGGTGGCGCAGGCCACGATGCCGGCCGGGCGTACGCCGGCGTAGCGCAGGTTCCACGGGTCGGCCAGGCCACTGTAGCCGCCGGCGTGCGGCCGGTACAGGTTGGCGCCGGAGCTGAGTGTGCGGCCCAGCGCGCGCCAGGCCGCCTCGGCGACCGGCGGGGCGAGAGCCGGCCGGTGCGGTGCGGCTGCGGCGGGACGTGCTGTCAGTGCGGCGGCCAGTCCGGCGGTGGCGGCTCCGGCGCCCCAGCGCAGCAGGTCACGTCGGTGGTACATGCAAGGGTCCCTTCCAGGCGGCGGCGATCAGGTGTCCGGCGGTGACGGGTCACGTGCGGGGGAAAGCTCCCCGGCGAAGGGCGAGGGTTCGGGTCGGGACGCGCGGGCCGGCAGAGGCGCGGAGGCGCTGCCCGCCGAGCAGGCGCCGGCGGCGCGGTAGAGCACGGTCATCGATCCAGTGGGCAGGGCGCCGGCATGACAGGCTCCTTCCACCGAGGGGACAGGGGACGGGGCGGCAGCTGAGGGCTGCCTCCGCACCTGCCGGGGCGGTCACGGTCGTGAACGGATCGGGCTGGTCTCGTTGGCGGCCGGGCCGAGGGCGGGAGCGACTACCGCCAATCGAAACTATTACTGAGAGTAATAGTTTAGACACAATGAGTCAATGTTCAGCAAGGAAGAGGCTGGCTTCGCCTCCATCCGGGACGGTATGGCCTTCCATGGGTTCACCGACCGGCCGCAACGGCGGGCAGCTCGGCCAGGCGGCCGGAGTCGGTCTCGACCGGGCACACCTCGGCGGCCGGCCAGCGCGCCCACCGCTCCTCATCGTCCTCGCTGGCCGGCCGGGTACCGAACGCCTGGCGGATCTGCGCCCGGTGGTACTTGTTTGCACGATCCCGCCAGGAGTACTTGGCGAACAGGGACGGTTCGACCTTCACCAGCGAGGCGACGTAGTCGCTCGCAGCCGGTGGGACCTCCTCGGGGTAGGCGGGGAAGCGGCCCTCGATCTCGTAGAACTTCAGCAGCAGCGCGAACCCCAGCCGAGTCGCGCCGCTCTTGTTGCCCATCAGGCCCCAGTCGTCCTCCACCAGCGTCCAGGCGTCGATCAGCTCGTCCGGCTCCCACTCAGTGCGCACCCGTGCCCTTTGTTCGATCACCGCTTCCTGACGAATGGAGATCACGATTACGGCGCAGGCATCCGCTACCAGCCGGTATGCACCACCCCTGACAGTTACGCACTGAAGTTGATATCTACCTCCGGGTTACTTTGCCCCTCGCCGTAGCTTCGGGAGCACTGGGCCTCGTCGGCCTGGCCCTCGTGGGCGTCGGCGGCAGGGACGGCGGGCGGCGCATCCAAGGGGGCTTCGTCCCGGTGGTAGCCGCACGACGTGCAATGCCGCGCGAGCCGTTCTGGCCTGGCCACGTCCACGAGCACGTCTGAGTTCCACGGCAGGACGAGCGGGCCGCGCGTCGGCCGGAATTGGAGGGTCGCGCCGATCCACCCGCACTTCGGGCAGACCGGCTCAAGGCCGCTGTACGGCGGGAGCACCGCGGCGACGTCAGGGGGCTGTTCCATGTGGTTGTGCTTCCTCTCGCTCAAGGGCGAGAGGAAGCTAGGCCATCAGAGCGTTAACGTCGTATTAGCTGGCCAGGGCATCGGAACGGGTGTGCACGGCTCATTCTCGGCGTCCGAGGACAGGCGCATGCACCTGCGGCAGTTCACGGCGAGCACGTTGAGCTCCGTGCCGGCGGGCTGCTCGATGAACTCCCACATTTGCTGGCGTGCTCCTTGCCGTCCCCCGGAACTGTCGTAGGGCCAAGCTAACGTTGAGCGAGTGACCATCGACACACTGTCATCAGAGTCTCCCGAACGCCTCCGCGCCGACATGGTCGCCGTGCTGATGGAAAGAGGCTCGATCCGCTCTCCGGAGGTAGAAGCGGCTTTCGCGAAGGTCCCGCGCGACAGGTTTGCCCCCGAAGCGTCTCTCACCGCCGCCTACTCGCCCAGCGATGTGGTTGTCACCAAGCGCGACGCTACAGGCAGGGCGACGAGTTCGGTCAGTGCGCCCTGGCTCCAAGCCGAGATGCTGGAAGCTGCCCAGCTCGCATGCGGGGCGAAGGTCCTGGAGATCGGCAGCGGCGGCTACAACGCCGCACTCATCGCTGAGATCGTCGGTCCTGAGGGGCTGGTGGTCTCCGTGGACATCGACCCATTCGTCACCGAGCGCGCGACCCGATTCCTCGCAGAAACCGGCTACTCGCAGGTGAAGGTCGTCCTGGGGGATGCTGAGGACGCCGCTGAGAAGCACGCGCCCGAGGGGGGATACGACGCCATCCTCGTCACCGTGGGGGCATGGGACTGCCCTTGGGGGCACCTGCTCGCTCAGGGCGGTCGTATGGTCGTTCCTCTGCGGTTCTCCACGATCACCAGGTCGTTCACCTTCGTTCGGGACGGCGACCGCTTCATTGGCCTCGACCCGACCGTGTGCGGGTTCGTCGCGATCCAGGGCGTCGGGGCGTACCACGACCAGGAAGCCGTCCTTGCGGACGGTGTTGTGAAGCTGACCATCGAGAGAGGTCCCGCGCTCGACGTCGCCGCGCTCGACCGGGCGTTGGTCGGAGAGCGGACCGAGCTGTGGACCGGCGTGACGGTCGCTGGCGGGGAGCCGTTCGACAAGATGCACCTGCGGATCGCTTCCCTCGATGACAGGTTCGGCATGATCTGGCGAGACCCTGACCGGGGCGGCGGCCTCGTCGACCTGGCGATGCGCTGGTACTGCCCGGTTCTCATCACCCCGGATAGCTTCGCTTACCTCACCGTCCGCGAAGTTTCTCCCAACGACGAGGCCGAGAAGCGCCGGTGGGAATTCGGCGTTCGCGGACACGGCCGCGAGGGCGGCGAACTCGCCCGACAGCTCCATGACCACGTGCAGACCTGGGACCGCGACTGGCGCGACCATGCCGGCCCGGACTTCACCCTCTACCCCGCCAAGGTCACGGTGCCGGTCCCAGCCGTTGGCCGGATCTTCCGCAAGCGGCACACCCAGCTCGTCATGGCCTGGGCGTGATCGCCGTGCCGTCCCTGCTCGGTGGACCCGATTGGAGTGCCCTTACGTAGCGTTTCCCCTTCTTCTCCCGACTCCGGGCAACGGGGTCGCCTCCGGCGTGCGCAGCTTGTCCACGGCCGCGCGGCGGGCCCGCTCCGGCCGCCGGTCGTACCGCGCCGTGGTGGCGGGGGAAGCGTGGCCGAGCAGGGCTTGCGCGGTGGCCAGGTCCACGCCGGCGTCGAGGAGTTCGCCGGTGAAGGTGCGGCGGAAGTCGTGCGCGTCCGGGGCCTCGGCGAGCCCGGCCTGTTCGGCGCGGTTGGCGATCACGTCCCCGACCGTCTGGCCGCTCATGTGCGCCACGGTGCCCGTCCGGGTGCGGCGCACGTGGCCGCCGCGCGGGGTGAAGGGCGCGAACAGCCCGCCCGGGTCGGGGCCGCGGACGGTCAGCCACGCCTCGAGCCGGGCGATTGCGCTGGAGGTGAGGTAGACGTACCGCTGCTTGTTCCGTTTGCCGTGGCGGATGCGCAGGGACCGGTCGGCCGGGTCGTAATCGGCCAGCGCCACCCCGGCCAGCTCGGACCGGCGGGCGCCGGTCGAGTACAGGGCCGCCAGCAGGGCCGCATCCCGCAACGCCGTGCGGCGCAGCCGCTCACGGTGCGCCTCGTCGTCGACGTCGTCGGGGTCGGGGTTGAGGTCGGCGTCGCAGGCGGCGAACAGCGCCCCCACCCGCTCGACGGGCAGGTGCTTCCCGGCGGGGAGACGCGTCCCCGCGAACTGGCCGACGCGCTGGGCGCGGTCGCGCTCGTCAGCGGTCATCAGGCCCAGCAGCCACGCCCGGTCGAGGACCTGGCGCAGGGCGACGACGTGCTTGTTCCGGTACGCGGTCGACCACGGCTCGGGGTCGGCGTTCTTCTTGCGGGTGGTCGCCGCGGCGATCAGGGCGCGGATGTGCTGGGTGTGCTCGGCCCGCAGCAGGTGCCAGTGGACCGTCTCCCCGGTGATGGCGAGCACGGCAGGGTCCGGTTTTCCCTTGGGGTCGCGCCCGGCGGGGCCCTTGCCGGCCATGAGGCGGGCGATCCGGTCAAGGCAGCCCTTCATGGTGCGGCGGGATTCGGCACTGTCGAGGCTGTCGAGGTAGGCCCAGTACGGGTTCTTGCCCCGATCGACCGCCGCCACCACGGCGGGCAGCCCCTCGGCCCCGTCCGCCGTGGCGAGCACGAGCAGGTTGTCGCTCACTGTGGCCTCAGCGGGAACGTCACGCGCAGGAGGTAGCGGTCTCGCCGCCCGTGCCACTGCGGGTTGGCCGGGCTCGCCGTCATGCTGGCGGGCGCCGGTCCAGTACCGGACCTGCGTGCCGAATGTCCCGTAGTTGCATGAGTGAGTCCTTTTCTACGTCTTGGGGCTTACGTCCTGACGCGCTCGGGGTCACAGTCCCGAGCGCGTCAGGACGATGATCATAGCGATTTTATCGGTGGGAATCGACATTCCCGGTAATAAAAAATAAGTATCGGATGCCGCCGTGCTCCTACCCGGGGTAATACCGGGCGAGTACAGTGGGGGTATGGCTATGGAGAAGACTTCCGTCAGCATGGAAGCGTGGATCTTGAACGCGGTGCGCAAGCACGCCGAGGAGAACGGACTCAGCGTCTCGGCCGTCCTAGCGCGCGGCGCACTGCGCGAGATCGCCGCCAATCACAACCCGGCTGCCCGCGCCACGGTGTACGGCGCCGGCGCGGTCGCCGCTCAGGAGGCCGACGAGCGGATCGTCGCCGAGGACCTCACCCGGGCCGCTGATGAGCGCCACGGCGAGGCCGCGTGAGCCACCGATTCGGCGAGCTGTGGACTGTTCAACTCGGCGACCGCGACGAGGTCCGCCTTGTCGTCTCCGGCGACTTCTACCACACCCTGTACGGCGACAACGTGCTCACCGCGCACGTCGAGGCAGCCGACATGGCCCGCGCGCTGACCGCGTTCGCAGTCGACGTCGGCGAGGGTCGCGCCGCCATGATCGACCGGATCAGCACGGTGGCGGCCGTCCGGCTCAAGAGCAAGGTTGGCGACCTGCCCGACGAGCAGCTCGCCGCCGTACGCGGCATGATCGCGACCATTTTCGGTACGGCGGGGTGACCGTGAAGCGAGCGATTGAGCGCCTGGCACGTCGGCTCACCCACTGGGGGCGGCGCGATGCCGCGCCGCGCCGTGCGTCCTGACGAGGTGGTGGTGCAGGTCTCCCCCGGCCATGTGCCCGAGGAAGTGCGCCGCGCACTCGGCGACCAAACAGCGGAGGCGATCAAGCGCAGGGCGGCCCCCGAGCGGCTATAAAACGCTGAGAGCGTCCAGGAGCGGCCGTGCTACTCGTGGATCTCCTACCATTCGGCGACCCAAGTTCGCCAGTCAGCGTGCGCTACAGAGAGATCGTTTAGCGAAGATCGCGAAACGCGAACCGGACACCACTCGATGTCCGTCAAATGTCACGCATTTCGGGCTCGAACTGATGGACGAGTCTCACGCTCGCCACCGTGGTGGAATCCCCCTCGAACACCCACGAGCCCCCGCCCACCTTGGCGATTCTCGGCAGGTCACCGTGGGGGCCGCTCGGGATCCGCATCCTGTGGATGCAGGCCCGCACTCACGCCATGCTCGTCTCGTGAGTCAAGTGCAGTCCCGCTTTCCCACAAGACCTCAAACTCTTTAAGCAATTCTTTGCCGAACTTCGAATCCAGTTGTATTCGAAGGTTTGTGCTGCTCGGAGAGGGTTTTTTGTGCCAGAAGAATCCGATGAATGCTGCATCATCCCCGGCAAATATGTGCAGTCGAGGGAAGTGCGTCGTAGGTTTTTGCTTCTATGGCATTGGGATATCTGTCGACAAGGTCCAACAGGAGAGCCCTATTTGTATCAAGATATGTGGGAACGAAAGCTTCTTTGTAGCCCAGGTCTCTGGAGCGCGTTTTGGCTGAATGGGACTCACGATGCAGAATTAGTACCTGTACTTTAGCGCCATGCGCGGCTGCTTCTTCTATGGATTCCAATAGGAAATTCGGATCACTGATAAATGTATCGAGCACTCTTACGGTCTTCTTTGAAATCTTCAGTTCGTTTGCAACACGATCAGGGGGAAGGGCTGGGAACACTTCCGTGATACCCATGCCCTTGAGCTGCGAAAGCCCGGCTAGCTGTTCACTCAATGCATCTGACACGATTTGATGCAGTTGATGTTGGAAACTTCTTCTAAGTGTAAAATGGCTCGCCCATCCTATCAGTCCAGAAGTAAGCAATGCAATGGCCAGTGCTCTCGCGAATTGCCCCGGCCATTCAGGCCAAAAGGGAAAACTGATTGCTAGAAAGGCGACACCAAGAAGCGTAAAGATGAGAGATACAATTATCGCCTTTAGTTGTGCGCTCTCTTTGTGGTTTGCCATAGCGTCTTTGCCTTTATTGTCGACTGCGTGAGCTCGTATTAGAAGGTAAGTCTGGAAAATAGGTCCAACCTTTTCTCGATACTATAGAGGTCCTCGATGGAAATATCGACAAACATGAGTCAAACAATTTGTATAAGTCTTTTCCTGGCTCGTCGTCCTGTGATTCTGCATCATGCGGCGAAAGTAAAGGCGATCCAGCCAAAACTTGAATAATGGTCAGGATTTCTAAAAGTATGGACTGTGGGATGGCCTCCAAGTTTTGATATCTGGCACCTCCACAGGCTGAACCAGGCCGCGTCTGGCACGTAAGGCACGTCCCTTGATCAGGGCGCTCCCGATAGTACCTGATCAGCGACTTTCTGGACTTGCGACCAGATCTCTGTGACAGAAAGTAAGTTAAGCGAGACGGTTTCGGTATATCCGTTGTAGGCAAGCCCGTTGTCGAGCACGGGGGGAAGCGCGTTGGCGCGCCAGGACCGGATGACGGCATCTTCGACCGTCCGAGCTTGAGCCCCGAGCCCGAAGCGCATGATTTCGATCTTCGTCCAACCATTACGGCTGAGTTCGTAGAGTCGAGAGTTCTTCGGGCTGTCCTCGCATATGCCGATCTTGGCGGCGGCAAGGTCGAGCCGAGTCACGAGATAGAGAAGAGCTGGTCGGTCGGGCTTGAACCCGTGATCGGGGCAGATCTCACACGGTCCGCTGTTGAAGCGGCTGTTGAGGACAGGCGCGCATGGGTGGCCTTTTGCGATGCAGCGACCAGGCCACTTGGTCGCGTCATTCTGGTAGGGAATGTCCGGGTCTGGGTTGTAGCCCCAGTCCTTGGCGAGCTGGCGAGCCACCTCATCGGCGAATCGCTTCTTTCCGCCGCAGGCCTCGCAACCGCCTTGCCCGCCATTTCTGATGTTGTCCAGGCGCGGGCCTGGATCGCAGACCTGCCAGCAGCGTAGACACCATGATCGCGTTGGCGTTTTCACGTCGACGACTTCCACCATGGGCAACACCCGCCCTAATCTGATCATCTCTGTCCGGCGTTTGTGGGCTCGATCTCTCTTTCGACAGTGGATGCAGGCCACGTCGCCTTTCTTGGCTAGGGCGCGGACGGCACTTAGGTAGGCCGGAAAGGGGTCAGAGTGCCCTTCGCACGTCGGGTTCAGGCATCGGATTCGAAACGGGATAGAAGTTCTGCCCGGGTATGGGTCAACAGGTTCGGCCCCGGACGCACGAAGCTCCAAGACAACGGCAGCGTGATCGGTGGGGAGACGCTTCACGGCGGAAGCGTGCCATACGGCACTGACAGTCGCCTGCGCATGGTCTTGGCGTTGACGCGGCGGTGCTGGCCGTCTTCTCCAGCTCTGTAGCCAGGTTGCCGGAAGGCCAAGTACTTCTGCTCCGACAGCATCGCGACCGTCTCCGATGCCACCCAGCCGTGCGGGACACCAAAGCAGAGAAACTCGCCGACCCGTCTGGATCTTGTTGGCCGTGCTCTTGGAGCGAAACCGCGGTTCGGTCGCGCCTGCCGCCCTTGTGGTGGCAAGGGCTCTTCTACTAGCCAGTGCAGCGACATCTCGCCGCCGCGTTTGGCGAGCAACGGCCGAACTCCTTCTGAGGCCACGAACCGCAGTTCGGCCTGATGACCCGCAACGTCACGCGATGTGCGTTCCGGCCCACGGGGCCCGCCGAGTCTCCCACAAATATCCGCACAGACGTCGCCGTCCTGATTGTGGGAGCCGCCGGCGGCCCTTGGTCTGGGCTCCCCATGCTGGCCAGCGCACGTCATGTGACCAACCTTGACGGCTCGCATGATCACCCCACGAGACTCCTACCGACACGGCGTCCTCCTCGCCGACGGTGCCCACCTGTGTCGACACCGCCGTCACCAGCTACCTGGTCGACGGCGTTCTCTCCGCCACCGACACCACGTGCACGAGGCACGGCGCCACGGCTGACCACGGCGCCATCGGACCCCTGATCGCGCCGATGTCACTGACGCTCGGGTGGATGCAGCGCGGGTCCAGAAGCGGCCAGCGAGTTACGAGAGCCCCGTCGCCGTCGTCAAGTCCACCCCGCTCCCGCCCAAGACCGGTCCGGTCCTCCTTCCAGGCATGCTCCGATGCCTACGCGCCTCGCTGTCCTGCCCAGTGGTCCTCATGGTGTCCACCCGTTCCCGGCGGCCGACTGTGCGCCGCCGTTCCCGGCCCCGGCAAGCCGGGTTCTCGCCCGCTTTGTCGTCTTGGGCGGCAAGTGCGGGCATTTCAAGATCTTTTGCTGCGCAAAACATCTTGAAATGCCCGCACCACCCGGCTTGCCGGGGCCGGTCTCGTCGTCGCCCCATCGGCTTCTCGCCGGGAACGGGCGGCCACCACCGAGAGCCCCCGCCCAGGAGACATGCACACCGTGCAGGTCAGGCTGCGGAGAAGGAGCCACATGGACGACATTCAGATCAGCGTCACCGGACGCATCGCCTACGACCCGAAGTTCTGGAGCGCCAACGGCGACATGCCGCCCATGTGGTCGGCCACCGTGGAGACCTCCGGGCCCCCGACCACGGGCCGGAGCGGAACCTACGTTCCGACCCGCTTGATCGAGGTCGTGGCCTACGGGCTGGACGCGATCCGGGCAGCGGAGTCCTATCACGTCGGCCACGTGATCACGGTCCAGGCGCGGGACTTAACGGCCCGTGCCTTTGAGTCGAAGGATCGTCAGGGCAACCGGATCGTGCGGGGTGTTCCCCGAGTGGTCGCCAAGGCACTGGCGATGTCTTCCCGGTACGACCCGGTACGTCAGGAGCCGGGCGAGTGGCCGCCGGCGTCACCGAGGCTGGCTCAGGGCGCGGCCACCCCCGTCAGGGAGGAAGAGGCCGTCACCAGCGGCTGATCACCACACCAGGGGCGGTCTCCACACAGGAGGCCGCCCCCGGGGGCTGACCGTCTTACGGCGCGCAAGCCAGGGTCCGCACACCTGAGACCCCGCCTTCACCTTGGAGGATTGATGAAGGACCGCGCCATCGCCGAGGCCCTCGCCGCCCAGATCCGCGAGGTCGGCTACAGCGTCGACGTCCCGGACGAGCCGACCAGCGGCGTGTGGCGGCTCACCATCAGCGGGCGAACCTCGTGGACGGCCACCGTGGACGTGCCCGTTGCGGCGGGCCCGACAAGCTCACCATCAAGGCGTCCGACCCGCAGGAGGCCGCTGCGTTCGCGGACCTGGCCCGGGCGCTGGGGTGCGAGAGCGACTAGCCGACCGGCATCTGACCTGGTGCTGGCGCGCCGCCGTCAGCACCCATCACCACCAGCACATCCCCGCCTACGCGGCCCGTTGCGGAGCCGCCGTCATTCGTTACGGCTCTTCAGCCGTCCGCTACTGCTCACTCGAGGAAGGGAGGGCTCGTTCATGTCTGTCGCACCGTTGGACCGACCAGACCTCATCGAGCCAGAGGACATGCGCCTGCTGCGCATCCCCATCAAGTACCTGGATCACTATCCCGACAACGTCCGCGAAGACTTCCAGCTCACCCCCGCCTTCTGCAAATCGATGGTCACCGAGCTCCAGGTAGTGCTCACGGTGATCCCCATCCCTGACCACCACGTACGGCAGGAGGGCGAGGAAGAGTTCCTGTTCTGGGTGGTCAAGGGCAACCGCCGCCTGGCCGGCGGTCGCAAGGTGAAACTGAAGGACATGCTGTGCCTCGTCGACCTCAACAAGGCCGGTGACCGCGCCAAGCGGTTCCTCGACCAGGTCGTCGAGAACGACGAACAGCTCCGCCGCCCACTGACGCCCTTCGAGGAAGCCAAAGCGCTGTTTCAAGCCCATCAGGCGGGAGCCAACCGCGCCGAGATGCGCCAGCGCACCGGACGAAGCCGGCAGCAGATCGCTGACGGCATTCGGGCGGGCCGGCTGAGCGAGCAGACCACGCGAGCAGCCCAGGACATGGACTACGCCTGGACGGTGCCCGATCTGGTCTTGCTGGCCGAGTTCGACGGGAACGCCAAGGCCCTGGCCATGATCGAGAGAGCGGTCGACAGAGGTCACCCGGTGGCCTACGCCGTTGAGTCAGTCCGCGACCAGCTCGCCGAGGAGGCCGCCCACGAGAAAATCGTGGCCGAGCTTCAGGCCTCTGGTGTGCGGGTTGCCCCAGAGTTCCCTGATGGTGCTCTTCTGCTCCCGAGTTTGAGCCGCCTGCTCGACGACTTCGACCCGGATGGCCATGCTGACTGCCCAGGGCACGGCGCTTACTTCAGGAGATACGACCCGCTGCAGCCCGTCTACTTCTGCTCCGCTCCGACCTCGCATGGCTACCGTCCCCCCGAGCACCCAGCGGTCATGCCCGCAAGCGCAGGCTCCACTTCGGGAGCCTCAAGGCAGCGTTCGGAGACCGACCTTCTTCCGCGAAAGCTCGTGGTCGAGGGCCGAAAGGCGTGGCCGCGCGCCGGCACAGTGAGACAGGCTTGGCTGGCCGAGTTCTTCCAGCGTAAGACGGCGCCCAAGGCGGTGCTGCCCTTCGTCACCAAGGTGCTGCTGACCATGCCCGGCCCGGTGCGAGCCTTCTTGACGGAGGCCCACCACAGCTCGCTGTATGCGAAGTTCGGTGGTCCCACCGACCCCGTCAAGGCGCTGGAGGGTGCCACGCCGGGCAGGCTGGCCATGCTGTTGCTGCGCGTCATCGCGGTCGCCTTCGAGCATCAGATGACGTATGGCGAGGAGGCCAAGAACACCTGGCGATCCGACAAGTACAGCCCATGCAGCACCGAGGACGCGGCCCTGTGGCTGCGCTTTCTGGTCACCACCCTCGGCGCCGAGCTCGGGGCGCGCGCTCACCAGCCGGCGCCCATCGAACGAACCCTCATCGAGGGCAAGCTCTATGCCGGTGACATCCCTCAGGCTGCCGTCGATGACGACGCTGACAACGAACCGGCGACAGAAGACGATGCCGACCCCGACGTTGGCACGAGCCCCGACACGGTCGCTCAGCCGGCTCTCGCTGGCGACACGGACGCCGCTGCTGCCCCCGGTGCGTTGCTGGAGGTGGGCCCCTACTCCAGCGACGCCATCAACCGGCTCATCGCCGAGTTCACCGGCACCGATAGCGATGAGGACGGTTTGAGCTACCCCGAAGCAGCCTGAGTCGCTGCCTCCCACGAACCGGCCCCTGGGCGGTGCTGCGGCGCCCAGGGGCTTCCCCGTCTTGTCGGCCGAAAGAACCATTCATAGCTGACGCCGTGTCCGCCGCCGTCATCGGTTCCGAGCCGCATTTAACCCAGGCCACGCGTCCTTTTCACTCTCCGCCCCCGGTGGTCACGCCGGGGGCGCTTCGACATGCCCGCATGGAGGATCGGATGTCCATCAGCTACGCCTACCACCGGCCGCTTCCCATCGGAGGCGATCTCGCCGTGCAGTCCGACCCCGGGCCACGCCCGTGGAACGCCCATCACGTCACCATCAACGCCTACCGGCGCAGCACCGCGGTGGCGATCGGCGACGGCGACAGCCTCAACGACCACGACCACGCCTCCTTCTACGCCCGCATCGCGGCGGAGACCAGCGCCGCGGCGGCCGCGCACAGCGCGAACGCCGCAGCCGGCGTCCACGCTGCCCGCCAGGCGCTGGCCATCAGCTTCGCCGAAGAGGCTGACCGGTCCTCTACCGAGAGCGGCGCCATCGTGGCCGGGCTCATGACCGCCGTGGTCACCGACTGGTTGATCGACCTGAGCTGGACGGGTAACGCGCTGGCTTTCGCCTTGACCAGCGACAACGCCGTACACGCGCTCGTGCGGCCGAACCCGGCCACCTGGGCACTCCAGCCCGTCCAGCACCGCCAGGTGTGGCGCGAGCACTCCGGCCCGCCCGGTGACGCCGCCGAAGTCCTGGACGTTCGCAGACTTCTGCTGTGCTCCGACGGTCTGGCCCTGCCCCTGCGCGTCGGCGAGATCACCCGCATCTTCAGCCGGGAGGCTTCCGCTCCAGCCCTGTGCGCGCAGCTGGTGGCCGCGGCCAACCAGGCCGGCGCCTTGGACAACCTCACCGTGGCCATCATCGACCTGCCCACCACACCGACAGCCGCTGAGACGGCCACCGAGGCGGCTACTTCGACCTCGCGCCGCTTCCTGCTGCCCGTCCACGCCATTCCCTCGCCCGGCGACCACGACGCGGGCACGTCCCGCCGCGGCGTTCCGGCCGATGCCGGGCGCTCCAGCGCTCCCCTTCTCCACGCAGCCTGACCAGCGTCATCACCATCACACGCGGGCCCGCCGCGCCTTGCGGCAGGCCCCGTCTCGCCCAGCAGACGCTGCTCTTCACCGCGGAAGGAATCCTCATGAGCATTGCCTCCCAGATACCGCCCCTGACCCGGCGCAACGCCACTCTCGGCGATCTTGTCGAAGTGCTGCGCGCCCAGCACGCGCGCAAGGTCGACGTCATCGTGCCCGCCGCGCGGCTGAGCGCCACCAGCACCCACCTCGAGCTCGTCGGCACCGAACCGTTGGTGACGCCTGACGGCGTCACCGCCACCGCTGGCCGCTACCGGCCCACCGACATCTGCGACCAGGGCGTGGCCGCCAAGCTCGGCATACCCGTGCAGTACCTGCGCCGCATGCGGGACTCGCTCCCCAGCCTCTACGACGCCAACGTCAACGGATGGCTTCAGGCCGACCCCACACGACGCTTCCTGTTTCGGGGACTGGCCGGGGACAACGGCGTAGGAGTCGGACGGGCGCTGCTGTCCAACAGCTACAAGATCGTGGATAACCTCGACGTGCTGCTGGCCGCTCTCGACGGCATCAGAGCGACCGGCGTCCCGGTCCAGATCGACGGCGCCGACCTCAGCGAACGACGCATGTACTTGCGCGTGGCATGCGAACAGATCCGCGCGTACGCCCCCGAGCTGCTCAAGGGCTACCGCGACCCCATCACCGGCCGGCTCGCCGACGAGACCCCGATCGTGTTCGCCGGATTCATGCTCACCAACAGCGAGACCGGGGATGGCGCCTTCACCATCACCCCGCGGCTGACCGTGCAGGTGTGCCGCAACGGCATGACCATCACCCGCGACGCGATGCGTGAGGTCCACCTGGGCGGCCGGATGGATGACGGGGTCGTGCGCTGGAGCGATGACACCCGCACCAAGAACATCGCTCTGATCACCGCCAAGGCCCGCGACGCCGTCCGCACCTTCCTCGACGCCGACTACGTCCGTGCCAAGACCACCGAGCTGGCGCGCCAGGCCAGCCGCGAGATTCACGATCCGGCAGCGGTGATCGAGCTGGTCAGTAAGCAGCTGTCCTTCAGCCCCGAGCAGCAGCAGCTCATCCTGGAGCACTTCATCAAGGGCGGCCAGCTCACCGCTGGCGGCGTCATGCACGCCGTCACCAGCGCTGCCCAGCTCCTTGACGATCCGGACAAGGCGTTCGATATGGAAAGCCGCGGCATCGAGGCCATGCAACTGGCCACGACCGCGTGAGCCGGGACCCGGCACCCCGTGAGCCCTTGCCTCCTTCTCGCGCCGTGAGAGGGACGCGCTCCTCTTCCGACGAAAGGAGATCTCGCATGTTGCTCGACCAGGATCCGTCGCCCGCCTCTGCCTGCGCCCCCGGCGATGGCCATCCCGTAGCGCCGATGACCTCGCACGACCTCCAGCCTTACCCTCGATTCACGGTGCTGGACGCCCCTGGCGTCACGCCGGGCCTGCACTACGTGGTCTACGATCTCCTGCACGGCAGAGTCGCCTACCGCGACCTCCCCGATTACACCGACGCCACGCATAAGCGGCTTAACCCGCTCGGCTGCTGCCGCCGGCAGGGCCCACTGGTGTACTTCGCCACCTTGGCCACCGCCGAGCAGTGGATCCGCGAGCATAGCGGCGCCCAGTCCGCTGATGACGGGTTGGGCGTCGGCAACGCTCCACCCGACGGTGAAGGCGGCGCCGCATGACGACGTCGACCGCGCTGCCGTCGACAGCAGACGATCCCCGGCAGGCCGGCCATGACCCGCCGCACGCGGTCGCCACCTCGAACGGCCGCTACTACAGCGATCCGGCCAACGGGAATCTGCTCGTGTCGGTCACCAACGTCCTCGATCAGCACTCCAAGCGCGGGCTCGCCCCCGCGGCGGCGTCGCAGACCGCGACGTGGTTCGCCGACCACCTGCCCCAGGCACTGCGGGCGGCGGTCGACCCCGAGGAACTGGCCGCCTTCCGCACCCAGGCCGCCAGCGTCTACCAGCAGGACTGGGAACGGCGAGCGCAGCTCGGCATTCGCGTGCACCGTCAAGCCGAAGCCATCAACCTGGACGCTCCCATCGCCCCCGACGCGGATGCCGAACCCTTCATCACCTCCTACCTGGCGTGGCTGGAGGACTTCGGTGTCAGCATCGGGCGCGACATCTCCGCGGCCGAATGCACCGTGCTGCACCGTGGGCTCGGCTATGGCGGTACCAGCGACCTGTGGGTACGGCTGCGTTTCCCGACCGAAAGCTCCCCGCTGATCGGCCGCTACCGGCCTCGCGCGGTGCCGGCCGATCCGCTGCCCACCCCGTCCGGGCTGTGGCTGGTGGACATCAAGACCTCCACCAAACACCCCGCCTCCACCGTGTGGAGTGAGTACCCGCTGCAGCTGGCCGCGCTCAGGAATGCCGAGGTCGCGTTGATCTGCCCGCCCGAGTGTCGCTACGGAGCCGCCGAGGGTCATGGAAGCGCCCACGAGTTCGAAGTGCCGCAGTTCGTCGGCACAGCCATTCTCAACTTGCGCCGTGACACCTACGGCTTCATTCCGCTGGAGGCCTCGGCGGCCGAGTTCGACGCCTTCTGCCATCTGGTGCCGGTCGCCCGCTACTTCCACGGCCAGGACCTGCGCGGCCGCAAGCCCATCCGGCCTCCGAACGCCCCGCCTGCCAAGCCCGCACGGACCAAGAACCGGTCCAGGAAGGAGAGCGCCTGATGCCCATCGAGCCCTCGCTGCTTCAGCGTCGTCACTGGCAAGACGGCCGCATCCGCATCGGCACCAGCAAACCCACGCCCGACGGCAACAAGCAGCCGCTCAGCTTGAGCACGTTCCGCTTCACCAGCGCCTCACTCCGATTCATCACCGCGATCGCTGAGCGCTACGGCGGAACGGTCAATCCATGGCAGTGGGCCGACGGTCCCCAGCACGAAGTCATCACCAAGGCCAACCAGCTGCCGGTCATCCTGCCCCCGTTCCCGATCACCCAGTTCATGGAGCTGTGGGATGGCCCCAACTGCGCACGGCGCTGCACCGGCAAGCAGGAACTCCTCACCAAGCGAAGCTGCCTGTGCGGGCCCGACCTGGATCTGCGCCAGCGCACGTGCAAACCGACCACGAGGATGTCCGTGCTGCTGCGGGACATCCCCAGTCTGGGCCTGTGGCGGCTGGACACCAAGGGATTCACCGCGGCCGAGATCCTGCCCGGCGCCGCCGAGTTCCTCGCCCGTGTTGGGGACTATGTCGATGGCGTGATCACCGTCACCCGGATGAACCGCACTATCATGGGCCAGCAACGCTCCTACGTGGTCCCCGGGCTGATCGTGGAATCCGCCGACGACCAGCTCACCCCCGGCCGGCTACTGGCCGGGCAGGCGATCAACCGCTACCAGTTCAGCGCGCATTCTCCCGCCCCGGCCATCACCACCGGCACCGCGCCTGGCGCTCCTGACTACATCGCGATGGCAGCCACCACGACCAGCGCCGAAGAGATCAAGGCCATCTACAAGCGGGCACGCGATGCCGGTCACCTGACCGAGACCCTGAGGACCGTTCTGAACGCCCTCGGCCAAGCCCGCAGCCACAACATCCAGGCCGAACTCACCACCTCCGGTACGCGAGCCGGCCGCGCCAGCGTGGCAGCGGAGACCGAAGAGGCCGAACGGCTACGCAGCCGGATCCTCACCGCTTGGCCCGGAACCATGACCGAGCTGCATCAGCAGTTTCACAACCAGCACGGCACCACTCTCAAGCAGGCAAGCCTCGCTCAGCTGACCGCTTTCGCCGCCCTGACGGCACGCACCAACCCGAGCCACGTTGACGAGATGCCTCCCGACGTCGTGAACGGCGATCTCATCGACGACCAGCCGTAATACAGCCATCGGCTTCCGTGGGGACCCCGTCGCCTCGCTGATCGCCTGCCCGCGCGAGGAACGCTCCAGCGGCTGTGCAGCTCTTCCCCAGGCGGTGGACACCACCTTCCCTTCGACGACGAGGCACCCGCCTTGCCGCCGGGCTGACATGCACCAGCGCGTCGGCCATCCCCTCACAACCGAAAGGCACTACTCATGATCATCAAGACGGTCGACCTGCGCGAACGGGACCTCGCCTGGCACGTCTATGACCTCATCACCGATGCCGGGTGCACCACCTGGGACCAGACCGTGTGGCGGTCGACCAGCCAGTGCGGCACCGTGGGCTGCTACGCGACTCATGTCGCGCTGGCCGCCGGCGGCCGCTGGCTCGTCGACATCGACCCCGACGAGAACCTGTGGATCCACGGCACTCCGGTCACCGCCGAGGACAAGAAGGACCTCCTCCACGGCCGTATCACGGAATACATGATCGCCGTCGACGGCGATCCCGAGCACCACATCGAGACCGTGCGCCAGCAGAAGGTGATCCACGTCGAGTACCGGGCCGCTCACCTGCTCAGGCTCGACGAGCTGTTGAGCGTCTACGAGCTGTTCAACTGGAACAACTCAGCGCCCATGCTGGCCAAGCTGCTGGAAGAGGAGTTCGGCCCCCGGCCGCGGCCTCAAGCCTGACGCACCCCCTCGATCCAACGCGGCGTTCATCGCGTCCCCGACCTCGTTCGGCGGCGCGATGAACGCCGCTTTCGTCTGCGCCCTGAAAGGAGGACAGCATGATCACTATCCACGTATCGCCCGCCCAGGGCCTTATCGTCACCGGCACCACCCCTGAACTCCGTCACCTGCTGGGCCGTCAGGAGGGCGGCCGTCAGGAGGGCGGACTGGGGTTGCTCTGGTCAGACCGCATCGTCCACAACGGCCAACGCGGAGCCTGGTACGAACCTCACTCCCGCGACCAGCACCCCTCCCGGCATCAGGCCCGCGTCCGCGAGATCGCGGATGCGCTGCGCGCGGTCGGTCACCAGGTCGCCATCGACGTCACCGGCCAGACGAGATCGGTCGCCGCCGCCGAGGCAGACCTGTACGAGCGCGCCGACACGCGGGCCGGCGCCTACCGAGGCTTTGCCGCCAACGCCCAAGCCCGGGCCGAAGAACACCGCGCGGCCGCGCAGGCGGCCACCGCAGGCTATCCACCCGGCCAGCCCATCCTGCTCGGCCACCCCTCACAGCGCCGCCATGAGAACGCGATCGAGCGCAACCACGCTCACACCCGCAAGGCGATCGCCGAGAGCGACCGGGCCCAGTACTGGCGCACCCGGGCCAAGGCCGCCGAACACCTGCAGCAGCACCGCCGCAACCCCCGCGCCACCATGCGCCGGATCGAGCGGCTGGAGACGGATCTACGTCGCGTGCAGCGCCGGCTCAGCGGCGAAGCCCATCCTCGGCTGGTGGAGCGTGACGGCCAGGCCGTGCTGAACGAGCAGGGCCGTCCCCTCGTGCAATGGCAGCCCGCCACGGGCTCCTACCGCGACCAGCTCCTGCATGAGCAAACGCTGATCCTGGAGAAGATCGGCTACTGGAAGGACCTGATCGCCAAGGCCGAGGCCGACGGCGTCAAGGTGTGGGGCCCTGATGACTTCACCGTCGGTGACTTCGTCCTCTACCTCGGCACCTGGTACGAGGTCCTGCGCGTCAACACCAAGAGTCTGACCGTCCCCACCGGCCCTCTTGAGCCCGGCCGCCAGATGGTCCGCCAGGCCGACAACGTCGACCGCTTCGGCCAGCCGTCCACCTCCACCGGCCGGCTGCCCTACCACGAGGCGCAAGACCGGATGAGCCCGGCCGAGGCCGCGCAGCAATTCCCACCGGCAGAGTCCACCACCTGACTCATCCCCCCACAGACCGGGAGGGTCGGTGCCTTCCTTCTCCGAGACGCCGGCCCCTCCCCTCCTTCCACCTGCCTTCAAGGAGGTTCTTGCCGATGGCCGAGCTCACGCCCCAGGCCATAGCCAGCCATGCCATCACGCTGCACGCCGGCCCCTACGGACCGCTACGCATCCTGGCCAAGCCCAACCCGGACACAGGAGTCCTGCGCTGCCGCGTCGAAGCCACCAAGGCCGTCGGCGTCTTCACCCTCGAACCCGCCTTCGACGCCGACGACGTCGACCTGACCACCACCCGCCTGTACGTCCACTACGGCGACGAGCTTCCCTCCGGTGCCCACACGGGTCAATACCGACCGAACCGCCCGGTGATCAACCGCACGGTCCACCTGGTCGACTACAGCCTCATCGACGCCCACACCGCCCAAGAAGGCGGCCGAACACCGAACGACCTCGGCATGCGGATCTGGCGACGTGATGCCGGCAGCGGGCACCGACGCGCCGCCGTACCCGACCGGACCGCACGCCACGTCGCCGCCATCGTGGCCCAGCTGGCGATCTACTGGCTACAGCGGCCCGACCTCGACCACCTGCGCCGCGCCGCGGCCCGACACCTGCTTCACCGCATCGGCCTGCAGCACAAACGCGACCGCATCGCCGAACTCGAGGCGATGATCGCCGACAAGCAGCGCGAACTCGCCAAGCACCGGACCCAACTCGCCTGGATGTCCGACCTCGTGACCGAGCACGCCGCCTCGACTCCCGGCCCGGCCGTCAGGAGGATTCCCCGGGCCGTCGCCTGACCGAGGAGCGGCCAAGGCAGCCGTCATCCAGTCCCTCCCATAGCCACCCCTTCATGTGCGAAAGGAACGCTCATGCCTCATCCGCATCGCCGTCACATCGCCGTCATCCTCGACCGCTCGGGCAGCATGCAGCGCGTCAAGGCCGACACCGAGGGGGCCTCAAGGCCTTCCTCGCCGAGCAGATCAGCAACACGGCGGAGACGTTCGTATCCCTCTACCAGTTCGACGATTACTGCGAGCCCGTCTACGAGTTCCTGGCCTTGGCCGACGTCCCCGAATTCACGCTTCTGCCGCGCGGCATGACCGCTCTGTTCGACGCGATCGGCACGACGCTCACCACGCTGGACGCCCAATTCGATGCCATGCCCGACAGCGACCTGCCCAGCGAGGTCACCGTGGTCATCCTCACCGACGGCTTGGAGAACGCCTCGATGCAGTGGCAGTCGCGACGCCAGATCCGCAACCTCATCGCCACGC
Organism: Nonomuraea sp. NPDC050733; assembly: GCF_040654215.1. Lineage (NCBI taxonomy): Bacteria > Bacillati > Actinomycetota > Actinomycetes > Streptosporangiales > Streptosporangiaceae > Nonomuraea > Nonomuraea sp. NPDC050733. Next base: position 79,184 of record NZ_JBFAHO010000032.1, read on the forward strand.
TCCAGGACAAGGGCTGGACGTTCGTCTTCCTCGGCGCTGACCAGGACGCCTTCACCGCGGCGGACGACATCGGCATCGGCCCGGACACGACGCTGTCCTACTCCTCCACCCGCACCACCGAAACCCTGACCCGTGCCGGACGCATGGTCTCGCGCGGCGACAAGACGTTCACCGACGACGACCGCAACGCCACCCGCCACTGATCTCCCTCGCTCCCCCGCACGACAAAGCCCCTTCACTGATCCGGAAAGGAAACGCGATGTCCATCGATGACATCCCGAGCGAGTCACCGGCCAGCGACGAGCTGCTGGCCGCCCTCACCGCCGCCGCCCGGAAACTGCGCGAACATGAGCTCCAGCACGACGCCGCGTGGCCGGACGAGCTCTGCCTCAACCTCACCACCTACATGGGCCGACACATGGCGGCCGTCTTGATGAGACTGCGGCAGAGCGAGACGGAGCTTGTCCGCATGCGGGCCGAGCAGTCCTTCGTACGGCTCCAGGGGTATGGAGCTGTCTGGACTGGCACGTTCGTTCAGGTGCGCCTGCCCGGCGAGCTGCTCACTGTCGAAGAGGCAGGACTGCTCCACCAGGGCCTCATGGAGTCGCTGGTCCTCGCGGGACACCTTCGCCCGCGTTACGTGACCGCCGAGCAACTGGCGCAGTTCCCGACAGAGCCGAACATCGACGACGAGCTGGACGCGGCGGACTGATGCGAGACAGCCTCCCCCTCCTCGGCTACCGCTGGGAGATGACCCTGGCATCGTTCTTCTTCGCGCTGGGGGCAGCGCTTGCGGTGGCGGGCTGCTTCATCGCCTGGAGGATCGCTCTTCGCGCCGTGGACAAGCACATCTACGCTGCGCGCGAGGCCGCGAGACTCCTTCGTGTCGAACGGGACCGTGCCTGTGCTCAGGCCATGGCCTACGGTGACGCACTGAACGACATCGTCGACCTCGCCGACTGGTCCAGTGGCCTGCCAGCAGCGCGAGCCATCGCTAAGCAAGCACTGGAGGCCGGCGCCTACCCGGGACGGCTTCGCGCGGCGCAGGAGGCGCTGCAAGAGGCCGAACGGGAGATCCAGGAGCTGATGGCAGAGAACATGCGCCTCGCCTATCTCGCGGTGGAGCCGCAATGAAGCTCCACCCGATCATGCCGCTCCCGGCCGAAACCTGGCGGAGGTCATGGCCAGCGGGGGTGCCTTGCCCGCCATGGTGAGTCTGCGCATCGGCTGGCCAACGCCACAAAGAACCTGTGCCTCTCCGGCCATCCGCCGGTCAGTGCTCGACAGAGCCGATACCCCAGACGATCAGCCCGAAAGGAGTAGGTCATGAAGAACCGGCGACGAAAGATCATTGGATACCGCGTCGCCCTTGTCCGTCCGTACGGAGACAACGGCGAAGGAGTGGAGGTCACCCCGCTCGGCCGACGTTACGAGACCCGCACGACGGCTGAACACGCTGCCGCGCTCGTGCAGCACGCAGCGGTCATTGAACTGCGCGCGGGCGGTTGGTGTAGCGCGGATCCCGCCGGGCGTCCTGATCCGCCTCGCTGGCGCGTGGTGTGCCCGGTGGAGAAATGGGAGGTACCCGCTGCCACCTGGCTGGCGGCGGCCGCCGCGGCAGGACGCCTCATCCGCCATGACGGCTCCCCTCCTCACCGTCACCTCGTGGTGACCACGAACCAGGGCGCCATCGCCGCCGCCCGAGCGCACCTGACGGCATCGCACGACGGCGTAGAACACCAGTCGCGATCGAGCGATCGGTTCCCGGCGCACAGCACTCCATAGAACATCCTCGATATCGACCGGCCCGGCCCAAGCCAGGGCCTTTTTTCATGCCCTGAGTCAGGGATCAGAGCAGCTATCCCGCATCAACCCAGCCCCGGCCCAGGTCAGCGTCTGTGCGGTCCTGGGCCCCTGGAAGGAGGACAGGTGAGCCTACGACGCCGCAAACCACGCTCACGCACGCAACGAACGCTCGCGGCCGGCGCGGTGATCGCGCTGGCCGAAGTAATCGAGCTCTTGGACAACGGCCCCGCCCTGCCCTACGCCGCAGTTCTCGCACGACACATCGTGGCGATCGTGAAGGGGACCGCAGCCGCGTTTGCTGACTGCGGGAACGACATGGATCTTTCACGGCGTGAAGTAGCCCTCGCCGCCGTGGCCATCACGAGCACGGTGAATGCCTGGGTCAGGCAGGGCAATCAGGTCACCTGGGACCAGTCCATCCGAGATGTGCACCGCGCGTGCAGCAAGATCCGCAGTGAGGCCATGACCTGGGCTTGCTGATGCGGACACGTCGCTCTGCGGCGGCCCACTCGTCCTCGCCGCCGCATCGCGGTGTGGCAGATTCCCTGCCCCGCTTCAAGCCTCAAAGCCGCAAGCAACGGATCTGAGTCCTGGGCATCGGCGGCATGCCGCACCAGGCGTGGCCGACGGCGTGAAGCCATTGCCGGCACCCCTGTCGGAAGCCGCAGGCCAACGCGGGGTTCCCCTTCCGGCTTCGCAGCCTGCGTCACAGGTCGCCGCCCCCGCAACCGTGCTCCCGCCGTATTCCACGACGTCCGGTAGGTGAGTTCTGGGCTTTTCAAGATCTTTTGCTGTCGCAAAACATCTTGAAAAGCCCAGAACCGCACGGTTGCGGGGGCCGCTCCCCGTGCCGCTGACGGCTCCCGCCGGAAGGGGAAGACCGCCGCCTCGGCCCCAAGCTCCCCTCTTTGTCCGGCAGCCCATCAGCCCACACCCCTAGGAGCTGCCATGATCACGCCTGCACAGCCTCATCAGGAGCTGCCCAGCCCGCTGAGCACCGGCACGGACGCCGAACCGGACGCAGACCGTGAACCCACCATCGCCATCGTCGGCGGATCCATCACCGGGCCCATCCTGGCCCTGCTGCTCCAGAAAGCCGGCTTCACCAAGGTGTCGGTCCTGGAAGCGTCCCCTCGGCCCTATGCACAAGCCGGCGGCGTGATCGGCCTCGACCACACCTCGCTGGCCACGCTCGATGCCCTCGGCATCCCCCAGCACGAGTTCGTGCCCTTTCCGAGCGAGCGCGTCATCGCCGTCCATGTCGCCGACAGGGTAGAAGCTGGCCGCGTCCAGACGCTGTATCCGGGCCGCAACACGGGCTGGCACCTTCTCAACGGTGCCTTGCTGAACCGTCTACCCGAGGGATGGCTCCAGCCCGGTAAGGCGGTGCGCTCCCTGAGCGGCGGCAACGGCGGCAAAGCGCGGCTGGAGTTCGCCAACGCCGCCCCGGTCCTCGCCGACATGGTGATCTTCGCGGACGGACGTCGCTCGATCGGTCGCCGCCTGCTGGAACCGTCCCGGCCGCTGCGCTACGCGGGATACGTCGCTTGGCGCGGTCAGCTGCCTCACAGCTTGCCCGGCCTATACGACTTCACGCGCTACGAGACCCACAGCACCCAGTTCAACATCTTCCCCCTCATTCGCAAGGACGGCACCGTCGGGTTCGACTGGACCTTCTACCTCAACATGACCGCCGAGCAGTTCACCACGTTGCTGGGCGCCGATCCGACCCACCGCACCTACGTCCTGCCCCACCAGATCACAGCCGAGGCAAGAGCACTGGTCATCGACCAGGCTCAACTCCTCCTGCCATCTACGGCCGCCGACATGGTGACCACCACGAACGAGTGGAACGCGGCACCTGTCCTCGATATCGACGCTCCCCAGCGCATGGTCCATTCCGTCGGCAACAGCCACGCGATCCTCCTGGGAGACGCTCTGGCCCCGGTACGCCCGCACACCGCCCGCGGCGCCAACCAGGGAATCGACCAGGCCCAGGGCCTGACGATCGCACTCAGCCAGCACCTCCACCACGGCGCTGACCTCAACGCCGCTCTGGACGGCTGGCAGCGCCGCTATCTCCCCGCCGTCCACACGGCTCTTGATCTCGGTCCCCAACTCGGCGCCGCCATGGGGCTCGGACTACAACGAGTCCCCGAGCTGGTGCCAGCGTGACCGGCTGCTACCGGCCCGCCCGCGACATCTAACCGAGCTGAGACGTCCACCCCGCCACCGACCGGAAAGTCGGTGGCGGGGTCGATGCCCCCGGACGCGGCAGCGAATCCGCGCGCCCGGCACGCCTGAGCCGTCCGCCGCGACACCGGCGACTGCCTGGCAACCAGCCGCTCACACCACAGCCCTCCACCGCCGTATCACGACCTCACCCAAGGAGCACCTCATGATGTCCCCTTCGGTACGCGCCGACCTGACCGACCTACTCGCCTACCTCGGCTGCGAACTCAACGATTCCGAGGCAGACCTGCGACCCACGGTGATGCACGCCATCGCCGAACTGGCCCGTCTCCTGAGTGAGGAGCTCGACGAGGAAGAATTCCGCTCCCTCCTGGCTTCCACCCCTGCCTCAGGGCCACCGCAGAGCCCTGCTGCCAGCTCTGAGACGGCTACCGCCTCAGATCAGCTTGGTCGAGCGGAGGTGCTGGCCGTACGCGAGAACGGCACCCTCCTGAAGATCCGCGACGATCGAGGCATCCGGCACGTCCAACGCAGCTCACACGGCTGGGTCGAGCTGTGACGCCCACACACCAGCCGAGCGCATACCCCACACCCAGCCGCCCAAGGAGACCACCATGCCCGACACGTTCCAGCCCGGCGACCGCGTCGAGCTGATCGCCACCTCCGACCCCTACACCCGACTCGTTCCCGGACAACAAGGCACCGTGATTCACGTGGATTCCGGCGGAGGCATCGCCATCCACTGGGACTGCGGGTCGATCCTCGGCATGCTTCCCGGCCAGGGCGACGAAATCCGTCACATCACCAGATCCGTCCCGCCGCCAGCGATGGATCAACCAGACACGGCGCCGCAGGCCCCGCCCACCGACGACAGCCAACAGCCATGACTCATCACGTCGTCCAATTCTCCGGAGGCATCGGCAGCTGGGCCACCGCTCAACGCGTCGTCGACCAGCATGGAACCGCCAACCTCACGCTGCTCTTCGCCGACACCCTGGTAGAAGACGACGATCTCTACCGGTTCAATCGCGACGCATGTGCCCAACTCGGCGTAGAACTCACCACCGTCAGCGATGGCCGCACACCGTTCGAGGTGTTCCACGACACCCGTTTCCTCGGCAACTCACGACTCGCGCCGTGCTCCTACTGGCTCAAGCAAAAGCCCTGCCGCGACTGGTTGACGACCCACGCCGATCTCCACGACACCATCGTCTACATCGGCATCGACTGGTCCGAACAGCACCGCCTCCCCGCCATCCAACGAGGATGGGCCCCCTGGCAGACCTGCTTTCCCATGACCGAACCCCCGTACCTCACCAAGGACGAGATGCTTCATCAAGCTCGCGTGCTGGGTATCGAGCCTCCCCGCCTGTACCAGCAGGGCTATCGGCACAACAACTGCGGCGGAAGCTGCGTTCGCGCCGGCCAACGGCACTGGCTCCATCACCTCCACACCCATCCCGAGCGGTTCGCCCACGCCGAGCGACACGAGAACCTGCTCCGTGCCCAACTCGGCGACGTCGCCATCCTCAAAGAACGACGAAACGGCCGCACACGACCGCTCCCTCTGACTGAGCTACGCCGAAGGGCACAAGCCGCGTGATGCTCAGCACGGACGTTCTGCAGGGATGAGCGCCCAGGAGCGCCCTACACGGCCGGGTGCGGCACCTTGGTAATGCCGTGCTTGTTCCTGAGCCGGGATCTGATCGCTCCAGGACTGCGCTGCATGACAGCAGCAAGCTCTTTCACCGATGCCCCAGGTTCCGCAGCGAGCTGGAGCAACTGCCGGTCATCCTCCTCTGACCACCCCACATACGCGCTGGAGTGCTGGACTTTCTGCTGATCCACGCCAGAACCGTGCCGCGCTTCATCATCCGAGACTGCAACCGCCGCATTGATCAACCGTCCCAGGAGCGCCAGATCAGCGACCGGGAGAGTCCCGCCTAGCGCCGCGATCTCCACGCCATCGGCATCGTGCCCGCTCACCTGCAGAGACAACACGCCGTCCTCGCCGGCTTGCGCGATCACCTCATAACTACGGTCCTGCTGCGCCAGGTGAACTCGCACCGCCTCGCTCATAAGACACCTTCCCGCAAGGGCCATCACAGCCTCATTCTCCTTGCACAGCCGCCCGTTCGCGCGCGTCACCAGCGAGCGCCTCACCGGTCGCCCATGGCGCGGCACCGCGTCCGCTGGGCGGGGCCGTCGGCCCCGCCCAGCGGCGAGCACTCTCGCAGCCCAAGCACCGCCGTACCGGTCTCGCCGGCCTCCGTCACGCACCCCAAACCGAGTCCGCGGGACCCGCCCCGGAGCCTGTGCAGCGCCGCAGCGGTGGGGTCGCAGACGGAAAGGTCGGTGGGGGAAGGGCTCGTCTCAGGCAAGGCCCATCGGATACTCCCCGTCCGACACACCACCGGCTGAGCAGCCGCCCCGCGTCCCGGCACAGTCACCCTCGCAGGCGCGCGGTCGTCCCGCAACCAGGTGGCTGATCCCGCCCAGCCAAGATCTTTTTCTGCGCGGAAACCACCGGCTTCGCCGGCGCCTTCCTCAACCGCGCAGAAAAACATCTTGGCTGTCCGCGGCCACCTGGTTGCACTCCTCCCTTCGCCTACGTGGTCGCCCGCACCGAAACACGGAACGGCCGCCCCGCCGGCGGCCCGCCGGACAGAAGGAGTCCCCGATGAACCTCGCCCTCGACGTGCGCCCTTCCCCCACCGACCTCACCGCCTGCTCGCGTTGCGCCGATCCGGTCACCCTCCAGCACAGCTGGAAGGTCAACGGCGGCGGGCGCATCTGCATGGGGTGCGTGACGGAGGCCGTCGAGGCCTACCAGCTGGCGGCCGCAGCCGACCGCGAGCTCCCCTTCTAGCCCCCTGGGCGGGGCCGTCGGCCCCGCCCTTCCCCCATCCCGCTTCACCACCGCAAGGAGACGCAACCATGGCCAACGACATCGTGATCACCATCACCGGCAACCTCACCGAGGACCCCGAACTGCGCTTCACCCCCACCGGAGACGCCGTAGCACGCTTCCGCGTCGCCTCCACCCCGCGATTCGTCGACCGCCACACCAACGAGTGGAAGGACGGCAACAGCCTCTTCATGACCTGCAACGTCTGGCGCGGACAGGCCGAGAACGTCGCTGAATCCCTCAAGCGCGGGATGCGCGTCATCGTCGAAGGGCGCCTCAAGATGCGCTCCTACGAAACCACCGAAGGCGAAAAGCGCACCGTCTACGAACTGGAGGTCATCGAGGTCGGCCCCTCACTGCGCAACGCCACCGCCGCAGTGACCCGCACCAAGAACGGCCAGACGCCCGCACCCGGACCCGCGCCCATGCAGGACTCGTGGGCGACCACCTTCCCTGAGCGGTCCAACGTCGAGCCCGCGATGGCGATGGCCAACGGTACTGCTGAGCCGGACTTCTGAGCCTCAGTGGTGGGGGGGGCGCGGTCGGGCCCCCCCCCGCCCCCCCCGGGGGGGGGGGGGGGGGCCCCCCCCCCCCGCCGGGGGCGGGCGGG
>NZ_JBFAHO010000033.1:0-86172 GCF_040654215.1 Nonomuraea sp. NPDC050733
AGGTCCAGCAGCATCGGCTGCAGGTAGCCCTCGTGGGTCAGCAGCCGGCGCTTCGTCTCCACGCCCTCGCCGCCGCTGAACCCGCCCAGCCCGTTGCCCGCGATCACACGGTGACAGGGCACCACGATCGGGATCGGGTTGGAGCCCATGATGGAGCCGATCCCGCGGGCCGGCACGGCCGACCCGCTGCGCGCGGCCAGTTCCCCGTACGTCACGGCCGTGCCGTAGGGCACCCGGTGGAGCGCCTGGAGCACCACCCGCCGCGCACCCGAGGTCAGCCGCCAGTCGATCGGGGTCTCGAAGACCCGGAGCTCTCCGGCGAAATAAGCATTCAGCTCGGTGACCACCAAGGCCGTACGATCCGGGTCATGAACCTCAGCCAGGTCGGATCCCAGGCGCTCGTGCGCCGCCATGGCCCCGCCCCAGCCGACGGCGACGAGCCCTTCCTCGGTGACGGCGGGCACCAGCGTCCCCACCGGGGTCGGCACCTCGGCGAACGCCACTGTGGTCATCATGTCCTCGCGTGAACTCGTGGTGCTCGGCACCTCCAGCGCCGTGCCTACCCGCCACCGTAACCACAATGGGTACTTCCTGCGATGGGACGGTCAGGGCTACCTGTTCGACCCGGGCGAGGGCACGCAGCGGCAGATGGCGTACGCCGGGCTGAGCGCCAGCGACGTGCACTGGCTGTGCCTGACCCATTTCCACGGCGACCACTGCCTCGGCGTGCCCGGCGTCGTCCAGCGCATCGCCCGCGACAAGGTGCGCCACCCGGTGCGGGCCCTGTTCCCCGCCTCCGGACGTACCTACTGGCAGCGGCTGCGTCACGCCGCCGCCTTCGCCGACACCGACGTCATCGCCGAGCATCCTCTCGACGGCGACCACGCCGTCCTGGGGCAGCTCACCGCCCGCCGCCTGTCGCACCCCGTCGAGTCGTACGGCTACCGCCTCCAGGAGCCCACCGGCCGCCGCATGCTGCCCGAACGGCTGGCCGCCCACGGCATCCGCGGCGCGGAGATCGGCGAGCTGCAGCGCACCGGGTCGGTCCGCGGCGTCACCCTCGACGAGTGCAGCGTCGTCCGGCCGGGGCAGAGCTTCGCCTTCATCATGGACACCCGCCTGTGCGACGCCGTCTTCGAGCTGGCCGACCGCACCGACCTGCTCGTCGTCGAGTCCACGTTCCTGTCGGCCGAGGAGTCGCTCGCGCGGGAGTACGGCCACCTGACCGCCGAGCAGGCCGGGCTCGTCGCCGCCCGCGCGGGCGCCCGCTGCCTGGTCCTCACCCACTTCTCGGAGCGGTACGGCTTCGCCGACGAGCCGGCCTTCCTCGCCGAGGCGCGCCGCCACTACGACGGCGACGTCGTCCTCGCCCGCGACCTGACGACCGTCCCCGTCCCCCGCCGCCCCGCCACCTGACCGTCCGGTGACGGCGGGCGTCGACCGGTGTGCCGGTCAGTCGCCCTGCGACCAGGCGGCCACGGGGAGCGCAAGGTGCACTCCACGGCCTTCGACACCAGGTGCGGCAGCGCCGACGAGAGCTCACGCAGCGTGGATTCGGCGACGTGCCGAGCGTAGGCGGTCTCGACGAGCGGCATCGCACCAACCTGGCGCCGCGCGTGACCGCGGCGCGCAGGCCGGGGTCAGGTCCAGGTGGCCACGAAGTACCCGACGCCGTACGGGGCCGCATCGGCCAGCAACCGCCCCTTGAGCCCTCCGGAGCCGCCCTGACCCGCCGCACCCGCGAGGACCTGGAGGGCAGCGCGCCCGGCCACCCACAGCTCCGCGGCCTCCCCCGGGTCGAGCCGGGCGAGCGCCGCCGCGTCGGCGTCGGCCACCGCCCGGACGATGAGGTCGTGGTACGGCTGGGCCGCCGCGTCGTGGTAGCCCGGCGACTTCGGGGTCAGCCGGGCGGAGCCGTCGGCCATGACCAGCAGCGCCACCCTGCCCTCCCGCGCCAGCGCCTCCCCCAGCGCCAGGCATCCGGCCGGCTCCGCGTCGAACGCCACGGCCTCGAACCCGTCCGCCCGCCGCTCCCCCAGCAGCCGGCGGCCGATGGTCAGCGACAGCGGCAGCACCGGCTCGCCCTCGCCCACGGTGACGTCCACGCCCCAGGGCCGGAGGCTGCCCGCCGACCGGCCGCCGTACGAACCGGCCGACTCGGCTCCGCCCACCACGACGAGCCGGTCGGGGGCGGCGGCGTCGAGCTCGGCGAGCGCCTCCCGGCAGGCCGCGCGCAGGCCGTCCAGCTCGTGGGCGGCCGCGCCGGCCAGCTCGGGGACGATCAAGGGCGGATGCGGGCAGACCGCCGCGGCGACAAGCACACGCCCAGCGTATGCCCACCCGTACGCCCCCATGAGCACGGACGGAGCGTAGGGGGAGGTTACGCGTACGGGTCGCGGCCGTCGGCGATGGCCTGGATGAGGCGCTTCGTGTAGGCGTGCGCCGCCCCGTGGAGGCCGTGACCGAAGCTGACCCGTGCCACGCCCAGCTCCGCGAGCCGGGACAGAGGAGGAGTGCCCGGCCGGAACAGGACGTTGACCGGCGCGCCGATCTCCGCGACCAGGCGCTCGATCTCCTTCTCGTCGCTCGCCCCGATGGGGTAGACACAGTCGGCGCCCGCGTCGAGGTAGCGCCGCGCCCGCTCCACGGCCTCCTCCCGGGTGCCGTGGCCGCCGAGGTACGTGTCCACCCGCGCGTTGATCACCAGTCGCGGTCCGGCGGCGGCCCGCACCCCGGCCAGGAACTCCGCCTGCCTGCCCGGATCGACCAGCTCGCCGGTACGCGGATCGGAGTCCTCCAGGTTGCAGCCCACGGCCCCGGCGGCCAGCAGGCGCTCCACCAGCTCGGCCGGCGTCAGGCCGTAGCCGCGCTCGACGTCGGCGGTGACCGGGACCGGGACGGCCCTGGCGATGCGGCCGATCGCGGCCATCATCTCGGCGGCGGGCGTCGCCTCGCCGTCCTCGTAACCGAGGACCGGCGCGACGGCGGCGCTGCCCGTGGCCACCACGGGGAACCCGGCCTCGACCACGGCCCGCGCCGAGGCCGCGTCCCAGGCGTTCGGCAGGATCAGCGGGTCGCCCGGCACGTGCAGGCTCCGCAGAAGGGTCGCGGCCTCCCCCGAGGCAGGTGGCCGGCCGTCGCCGACGGTCTCTTCGTCGCTCGTCATGGGGCCGACCCTAGGGGGACAGTGGACCGCGTCACAGGTCCACTGGGAGCGCGAAGGGCCGAGCCAGTTCGGGGAGGAGAGGCGTCAGCAGCCGCTCGCGGCGCACTGGCCCGCGACCTGACCGGCCGGGCCGTCGGCGGCGCCGTCGGAGGGGTCGGCCGGCTGGTCCCGCACAGGCTTGGTCGGCGAGCCCGTGGGCTTCTTCGCCGAGCCCGTGGCCGTCTCGCTGTCCTTGCGGTCCTTGCTGTCCTTACCGGCCGCGCCCGTGTCCGTCGTACCGGAGTCGGCGCCGGGGTCCGCGGCCGGGTCGGCGCCGGTGGTGCCCGAGTCCGCGTCCGCGTCGGCGGCCGTGCCCCCGTCGCCGGGGTCGTCCGTGATCGCGTCGCCCATGGAGGCTTCCTCGTCGCCCGCCAGGCCGGCGTCGGCCTCCGGGGAGCTCTTCTGGGCGGGCCCGCTCTGCTGCGTGGCCGGTGAGCCGTCGCCCGCGAGGGCGAATCCGACGCCGCCCGCCCCGAGCCCCGCCACGAGCGCGGACGCGGCGATGAGGATGGTCTTGCGGCTCTTACGGGTGGTACGAGCAGACCTGGGCGGTCTGGGGTCGTCGCCCGGTCCTGTGAGGATCTCCCGGCGATCCGGCTCGTTCGGATCTTGCATGGTGCCACAACTCCCTGCGGTCGTATCGGGAAAGCTCGCCGGCTTCCGCGGGTGATGGACCACACTAGCGGCATCACTGGAATGCTCGCGCACCATTCACAGCAACAATCACAAAGGAATCACGACTTGTCCCGCCTTGAGTGCATTCGCGCAGGTAGCCAGGACCGGATGGCGCCGGCGGCGAGTGTGGCCGGAGTGCTCATGATCGCCGGGATGGGGGTTCTGCTGGCATTCATCGGCACGCCGCGGCCCGTCCAGAAAAGCGCACCGGCAAATGATCAGAAAAGCCGGCTTACCGCTGTCTCCAGCATTCCGGCGCCTCCCAGGGCCCGCGCGCCGAGGCCCGCCGGCTGGCCGACGGACTGGGCCAACGGCTGGGGGAACGACCGGCCGGGACAGGCGCCCGGCCCCACCCCGGCTCTCGCGCGGGCCCCCGGCATCCTGGACCCGGACAACTGGCTCGAACGCGTCCGCCCGCCGGCCCGTCACCGGGACCGGGCGCCGCACCCGCCCATGCTGGGTCTCCCGCCGGTGATGTCCCCCTGGGTCACACCGGCGCAGACCCCTCGGCGGAATGCCCCCGACGCCGCATCGCCCGAGGCCCTGGACGGCCGTCACGAGACCGCCCCGCCTGCACCGGTACCGTCGCCCCCGCCCCCGCGGACGGACGACTCGCAAGGCGAGACCCCGACGCCCGCGGCGCGGGTGGCCGCGTCGCCCGCTCCGGCCGCGCCCCCACACCCCCGTACGCTTCCCGCGCCCGCCGCCGAGCCGGAGATCCCGGCCGCACCCGCCGAGCGCCGCCGGCAGGAGCCGGAGACGGCGAGCGGGGTCACCGGTGACCCGCTTCCCGCGCCGGACCCGTGCGCCACCTTCCCCGACTTCCGCCGGGAGTACTGCTACCGCCTCCTCGGCGGCCGGTGACCCCCGTTCAGGCCGGGCAGCCCTCCACAGAAGCGGCCGGCGCGACGGCGGGGCGCCCGATGGACGGCATGCCCAGCATGACGCCCTTGGCGGCCTCCGCCGCGGCGCCCTGACGGGCCTCCCACGCGTCGCCGGCCCGGGTGCGGCGCAGCCCGAGGACCGCGCCGTCGGCCACCAGGTGGTGCGGCGCGGCGTAGGTGACCTCGACCGTCACCATGTCGCCGGGCCGCGGCGTCTCCTCGCCGGCCGCGAAGTGGACCAGCCGGTTGTCGGGGGCGCGGCCGGACAGCCGCCGGGTGGCGTCGTCCTTGCGGCCCTCGCCCTCGGCGACCAGCACCTCCAGTGTCCGGCCGACCTGCTTCTTGTTCTCCTCCCAGGAGATCTCCTCCTGCAGCGCGACGAGCCGCTCGTAGCGCTCCTGGACGACCTCCTTCGGGATCTGGTCGTCCATGGTCGCCGCCGGGGTGCCGGGGCGGATGGAGTACTGGAAGGTGAAGGCGTTGGCGAAGCGGCTCTGCCGTACGACGTCGAGGGTGGCCTGGAAGTCCTCCTCCGTCTCGCCGGGGAAGCCGACGATGATGTCGGTGGAGATGGCCGCGTCCGGCATGGCGGCGCGGACCCGCTCGATGATGCCGAGGTAGCGCTCGGCGCGGTAGGAGCGGCGCATCGCCTTCAGGACCCGGTCGGAGCCCGACTGGAGCGGCATGTGCAGCTGGTGCATGACGTTGGGCGTCTCGGCCATGGCGGCGATGACGTCGTCGGTGAACGCGGCCGGGTGCGGGGAGGTGAAGCGGACCCGCTCCAGCCCGTCGACCGTGCCGCAGGCCCGCAGCAGCTTGCCGAACGCCAGCCGGTCGCCGAACTCGACGCCGTAGGTGTTGACGTTCTGACCGAGCAGCGTGACCTCCAGCACCCCCTGCCCGACCAGGGTCTCGACCTCCGCGAGGACGTCGCCGGGACGCCGGTCCTTCTCCTTGCCGCGCAGCGACGGCACGATGCAGAACGTGCACGTGTTGTTGCAGCCGACGGAGATGGCCACCCAGGCGGCGTAGGCCGACTCGCGCTTGGTGGGCAGCGTCGAGGGGAAGACCTCCAGCGACTCCTTCAGCTCCACCTGCGCCTCGCCGGCGACGCGGGCGCGCTCCAGCAGCACCGGCAGCGAGCCGATGTTGTGGGTGCCGAACACGACGTCGACCCAGGGCGCCTTGCGGACGATCTCGCCCTGGTCCTTCTGCGCGAGGCAGCCGCCCACGGCGATCTGCATGCGCGGGTTGGCGACCTTGGCGGGGCGGAGATGGCCGAGGTTGCCGTACAGGCGGTTGTCGGCGTTCTCGCGGACGGCGCACGTGTTGAACACGACCACGTCGGCGCTGTCGCCGTCGGCCGCGCGCACGTAGCCGGCGTCTTCCAGCAGGCCCGAGAGCCGCTCGGAGTCGTGCACGTTCATCTGGCACCCGTACGTGCGGACCTCGTACGTGCGGGGGCTCTCGTGGGTCACAGTCATGGCGCGTTCTAGAGTAGTCGTTGTAGGGCCTGAGACGACCGAACGGGGCCAAAAGTCCAGCTCGACGGCATGATGTGATCGGATCGGTACCACCTGGTTAGTGCACAGCGCCCTAACGCACCCTAGGTTTTGACGCATGACGGAGAACGGGGACGTCACTCCACTGGTCAAGTTGGAGAACGTCGACAAGCACTTCGGGACGTTGCACGTCCTGAGGGACATCAACCTGACCGTCTCCCGTGGCGAGGTCCTCGTGGTGATCGGCCCGTCGGGTAGCGGTAAGTCAACGCTCTGCCGGGCGATGAACCGGCTGGAGACGATAGACAGCGGACAGATCATCTTCGACGGTCAGCCCCTGCCGGCCGAGGGCAAGGCGTTGGCCCGCCTTCGCTCCGAGGTCGGCATGGTGTTCCAGTCGTTCAACCTGTTCGCGCACAAGACCATCCGCGAGAACGTCACCCTGGGGCCGCTCAAGGTCCGCAAGGTGGCCAAGGACGCGGCGGACAAGCGCGCGATGGAGCTGCTGGAGCGCGTCGGGATCGCGGCCCAGGCGGACAAGTACCCCGCGCAGCTGTCCGGCGGGCAGCAGCAACGGGTGGCGATCGCCAGGGCGCTGGCCATGGACCCGAAGATGATCCTGTTCGACGAGCCGACCTCCGCTCTGGACCCGGAGATGGTCCAGGAGGTGCTCGACGTCATGGTCGGGCTGGCACGTGACGGGATGACGATGGTGGTCGTCACGCATGAGATGGGTTTCGCCCGCAGGGCCGCCAACCGGGTGGTGTTCATGGCCGACGGGCAGATCGTGGAGGAGAACACCCCGGACGAGTTCTTCACCAACGCGCAGACCGACCGGGCGCGCGACTTCCTGTCGAAGATTCTCACGCACTGACTATTGAGGTGGGTACACATGCACATGCGTCGAACCGGAGCAGTGCTCTCCCTTGCGGCCATGGTGGGCGGTCTGGCCGCCTGTGGAGGCGGTGACAAGACCTACGCCAGCGTGGTGGACAAGGCCAAGGACGGCGCGACGGTCGTCGTCGGCACCAAGTGGGACCAGCCGAGCCTGGGCCTGAAGAAGGGCGCGGAGCCGGAGGGCTTCGACGTCGACGTGGCCAAGGCCGTGCTGAACAAGGTGGCCGGCAAGGATGTGAAGATCACGTGGAAGGAGTCGGCGTCGTCCAACCGCGAGCCGTTCCTGGCCAACGGCACCGTTGACATCATCTTCGCCACGTACTCCATCACGGAGGAGCGCAAGAAGAAGGTCACCTTCGGCGGGCCGTACGTCATCGCCCACCAGGACGTGATGGTGCGCAAGGACGACACCTCGATCAACTCGCCCCAGGACCTCAAGGGCAAGAAGATCTGCAAGGCCGCGGGCTCCAACTCCTACAAGCGGATCACCGACCCGCCGCCGGACGGCCAGCTCGACCTCGACGCGACGACGGTCGACGCCGCCAGCTACTCGGAGTGCGTGCAGAAGCTGGGCGGCAACAACCTCGACGCGCTCACCACCGACGACCTGATCCTGGCGGGCTTCGCCAAGCAGGCGGGCGGCAACTTCAAGGTGCTGGGCCAGGGCTTCACGGACGAGAAGTACGGCATCGGCCTGAAGAAGGGCGACACCAAGACCTGTGAGGCCGTCAACACCGCGGTGAAGGCGCTGTGGGACGACGGGACCATGAAGAAGCTGCTGGAGAAGTGGTTCGGCGGCATCCAGGGTCTGAAGCTGTCCGAGACCGCGCCGCCGGCCGAGGGCTGCGCCTAGTCACGTCCGAGGCGGCGGCCGGCGACCCGGTCGCCGCCGTCCTATGCGGTGGAGCACGATGGACGAACTGATTACCTACGCGCCCGAGCTCGCTCGGGGCTTCCTGGAGAACGTCAAGCTCGCCCTCGTGGCGCTGGTCGTCTCCTTCATCCTCGGCACGGTCCTGGTGGGGATGCGCGTCTCTCCCACACCGGTGCTGCGCGCCGCCGGCACGGTCTACGTCAACGTGGTGCGCAACACCCCGCTGACGCTGGTGCTGGCCTTCTCCGCGCTGGGCCTGAGCGACCAGCTCGGCCTGGTCTTCTCAAGCCAGCCCCAGACCAACTCCTTCTGGCTCGTGGCGATGGGCCTGGGCGTCTACACTGCGGCCTTCGTCTGCGAGGCGTTGCGCGCCGGCATGAACACGGTGCCGATGGGGCAGGCCGAGGCGTCCCGGGCGATCGGGCTGACCTTCTTCCAGACCCTGACCATGATCATCCTGCCGCAGGCGTTCCGCGCGGTCATCGCCCCGCTGGGCAGCGTGGTCATCGCCATGATCAAGAACACGACGGTCGCGACCGCCGGTGGCTTCCTCGCCGACTCCGCGGCCACGATGAAGATCGTCTTCGACACGACCGGCGCCTCCATCCCGATCTTCCTCGGCGTCATCGCGGCCTTCATGGTCCTGATCCTGCCGATCGGCTACCTCACCGGGTGGCTGTCGCGGAAGCTGGCGGTGGTCCGATGAGCACGTCCGTCCTGTTCGACACCCCCGGGCCGCGCGCCCGCGTGCGCAACCACCTGCTCACGGTCGTCAGCGTCATCCTCGTGGCCGCCGTCCTGTACGGCGTCTACCGCGGGTTCGACGCCAAGGGCCAGTGGGCGGGCAAGATCTGGGAGCCGTTCATCCAGGCCTCGACCTGGCAGGAGTTCATCATCCCGGGTCTGATCGGCACGCTGAAGGCCGCGGCGGCGGCCGCGGTGCTGGCGCTGCTGTTCGGCATGGTGTTCGGCCTGGCAAGGCTGTCCGACCACGCCTGGATCCGCGTACCGGCGGGCCTGGTCGTGGAGATCTTCCGCGCCGTCCCGCTGCTGCTGCTGATCTTCTTCATCTTCTACCTGGCGCCCAGCGTGATGGGCGGCGGCGACTACGCCTTCTTCGCGGTGGTGCTCGGCCTGACCCTCTACAACGGGTCGGTGCTGGCCGAGGTCGTCCGGGCCGGCGTGCTGTCGGTGGCCCGGGGGCAGTCGGAGGCCGCTTACGCGATCGGCATGCGCAAGAACCAGGTGATGCGGATGGTCCTGCTGCCGCAGGCCGTCACGGCGATGATGCCGGCGATCGTCAGCCAGCTCGTGGTCCTGCTCAAGGACACCGCGCTCGGCTACATCATCGCCTACGTCGACCTGCTCAACACCGGCTTCAAGATCCTGCCCGCGGTGTTCTTCGGGTCGCTGATCCCGGCGGCCATCGTCATCGGGATCATCTACGTGGCGCTCAACATGTCGCTGAGCTACCTGGCGAACCTGCTGGAGCGGCGCACGCGGCGCAGCACCAAGTCGGCGGCCGGCCCGGTCGAGCCACCCAGCGCGATGGCCGGCTCGACCGCCGGCGGCGGTGGCGGGGTCATCATCGACTGACCCCTCCGGGGACACGGGTTCACGAAGGGCGGTCACCTGGTCGGGTGACCGCCCTTCACTGTCTCTGATCTTCCGGCAGGATGCCCCTATGCCCTTCTGGCCCTCCCCCATCTCCACGACCGACGTCGCCCGGTCCGGGCTCCGGCCGGCCTGGCCCACCGCGCAGGACGGGCAGGTGTGGTGGACGGAGGACCGGCCGGACGAGGGCGGCCGGACGACGATCGTGCGCCGCGCCGCCGACGGCACGCGCCGCGAGCTGCTGGCCGCGCCCTGGTGCGCGCGCACCAGGGTCCACGAGTACGGCGGCCGGCCCTACGCGGTGACGCCCGCCGGCGAGGTGGTCTTCTGCAACCTCGCCGACCAGCGCCTCTACCTGGGCCATGACGACCCCGTGCCGCTCACCCCCGAGGGCGACGGCTCCCGCTACGCCGACCTGCTGGTCCGCGACGGCCGCGTGTGGTGCGTGCGCGAGCGCCACCACGACGGCAAGGTGACGCGCTCCGTCGTCTCGTTCGCCCTCGACCGGCCCGCCGATCCGCGGGAGCACGTCACCGGCGCCGACTTCTACGCCTTCCCCACCCTCTCCCCCGACGGGCGGCACCTGGCCTGCGTCTGCTGGAGCCATCCCCGCATGCCGTGGCACGGCACCGAGCTGCGCGTCACCCGCCTGGCCGACGGCGTCTCATGGACGGTCGCGGGCGGGCCGTCCGAGTCGGTCCTGGCGCCCCAGTGGAAGGACGACGGCCACCTCTACCTGGTCTCCGACCGCTCCGGCTGGTGGAACCTGCACGAGGTCCCCGTGACCGGCGGCCCCTCCCGGGCGCTGTACCCGGCCGAGGAGGAGTTCGCCGGGCCGCTGTGGCGGCTGGGCGGCCTGCCGTACGGCGTGCTGGGGGACGGGCGGCTCGCGGTGCTGCACGGGCGCGGCGACCTGCGGCTGGGTGTGCTGAACCCCGGGTCCGGGCTGCTGCGCGATCTGGACGTCCCCTGCGAGGGGTGGGACCCGGCGCTGGCGGTGGACGGCGGGGAGCTGGTCGGGGTCGGGTACGGTCCCACGGCGCCGCGGACCGTCCTGCGGGTGGACACGGCGACGGGACAGGCCGAGACGCTGGCCCGCGACGCCGGGAGGCTGCCGGACCCCGCCTGGCTGCCGTCGCCGCGGGCGGTGGAGCTGCCCGGACGCGACGGCCGCCGCGTCCACGCCCACCTCTATCCGCCTGCCGTGGGCGAGCCCGGCACGGTCCCGCCGTACGTGGTCTTCGTGCACGGCGGGCCGACCGCGCACGCCGGGACCGCGCTCGACCTGGAGAAGGCCCTGCTCACCTCGCGCGGCATCGGCGTCCTCGACGTGGACTACGGCGGCTCCACCGGCTACGGCCGGGCCTACCGCGAGCTGCTGCGGGGCCGCTGGGGCGTGGTGGACGTCGAGGACGTCGTCGCGGCGGCTGAGTGGCTGGCGACCGAGGGCCTGGCCGACCCCGCCCGGGTCGCGGTGCGAGGCCGCAGCGCGGGCGGCTGGACCGTGATGGCGGCCTGCTGCCGGTCCGGCGCGTTCGCGGGCGGGGTGTCCTACTACGGCGTCAGCGCGCTCGCCCCGCTCAACGCCCACACCCACGACTTCGAGTCGCGGTACGTGGAGTGGCTGGTCGGCCCCGAGGACCCCGAGCTGTACGCCGAACGGGAGCCGCTCGCCCTGGTCGGCGGCGTGACCTGCCCCATGCTGCTCCTCCAGGGGCTCGAAGATCCGGCCGTGCCGCCCGAGCAGTCGGAGGCGTTCGCCGACGCCCTGGCGGAGCGCGGGGTGCCGTGCACGTACCTGGCGTTCGAGGGCGAGTCGCACGGGTTCCGCCGCGCCGAGACCGTCGCGACCGCCCTCGCCGCCGAGCTGGCCTTCTACCAGCAGATCTTCAGCTGACGCGGAAGCGCCGTCAGCCCTTGCGCCACTCCCCCGACCCCAGCGCGCCCGCGGCCTGCGGCCCCATGAGGCCGAGCCCGCCGTCGACGAAGACCGTCGAGCCGGTCACGTACGACGCGGCCGGGCTCGCCAGGAACGCCACCACGGCCGCCACCTCGTGCGCGTCGCCAGGCCGGTTGATCGGGTAGCCGGGCCTGGTGCCGATCTGCGGCGGCAGATCGTCCTGGCCGGTCATGGGCGTGGCGATCTCGCCGGGCGCCACGGTGTTGACCGTGATGCCGTACTCCGACAGCTCCAGTGCCAGGACGCGGCTGAGCATCCGCAGGCCGCCCTTGGCCGCGCAGTACGGGCCCGATCCCACGCGCGGGTACTCCTCGTGGACGCTCGTCACGCTGACGATGCGCCCGCCCCGCCCCGTCCGGGCCATCCGCCGCGCCGCCCGCTGCGAGCACAGGAACGGGCCGTCCAGGTCCACCGCCACCACCGACCGCCAGCGCTCGTAGTCCATGTCCATGAGCGGCTCGGAGCTGCCGGTCCCGGCGTTGTTGACCAGCACGCCGAGACCGCCGAGCTCCTCGGCGAGGTCGTCGACGACGGCCGCGGCGCGTTCGGGATCGGTCAGGTCGTGGCGGCGCACCGCGGCGGCCTGGCCCAGCTCGCGCACCTGCTTGGCGGTGTCCTCGGCGCCGTCGCTGTCGGAGTGGAACGTGATCCCGACGTCGAACCCCTGCTCGGCCAGCGTCACGGCGGTGGCCTTGCCGATGCCGGAGTCGGCTCCCGTGACGATCGCGACCCGGTCGTACCCCTCGGTCATGACTCTCCCCTCGTCGGAACAGGCTCGTACCGGATGTGGCGGCGCGGCGTGCGCGCCGTTCTCCGGCCCCTGCCCGAGACGGGCCGCTCCACCCCTCACCCGCCCGCGACGGCCTCTGTCACCCGTGTGTCGAGCGGCAGCGGCCGCGCGACGGCTGTTCAGCGGGCGAACTCGGTGGCGCGGGACTCGCGGACGACCGTGATGCGGATCTGGCCCGGGTAGGTCAGCTCCTCCTCGACCTGCTTGGCCACGTCCCTGGCGATCACCTGCGCCTGGATGTCGTCGATCGCGTCGGGCTTGACCATCACCCGGATCTCCCGGCCCGCCTGCATGGCGAACACCTTCTCCACGCCCTCGTACGACTGCGCGATCTCCTCCAGCCGCTCCAGCCGCTTGACGTACGCCTCCAGCGACTCGCGGCGCGCTCCGGGACGGCTGCCGCTGATCGCGTCGGCCGCCTGGGTGAGGACCGCTTCGACGGTGCGCACCTCGACCTCGTTGTGGTGCGCCTCGATGGCGTGGACCACGTCCTCCGACTCGCCGTACCGGCGGGCGATCTCCGCGCCGATCAGCGCGTGGCTGCCCTCCACCTCGTGGGTGAGTGCCTTGCCGATGTCGTGCAGCAGGGCGCAGCGCTTCATCAGCCGCTGGTCGAGCTTGAGCTCGGCGGCCATGATGCCGGCGATGTGCGCCGACTCGATGAGGTGCTTCAGCACGTTCTGGCCGTAGGAGGTGCGGTAGCGGAGCTGGCCGAGCAGCAGCGTCAGCTCCGGGTGCATGTCGGTGATGCCCAGCTCGACCAGCGCGTCCTCACCGGCGCGGGCGCACAGGTCCTGGACCTCGGCGCGGCTGCGCTCGTGCGCCTCCTCGATGCGCTGGGGGTGGATGCGGCCGTCGAGGACGAGCTTCTCCAGCGTCAGCCTGGCGGTCTCCCGGCGTACCGGGTCGAAACACGACAGCAGCACCGCTTCGGGGGTGTCGTCGATGATGAGGTTGACGCCGGTCGTGGACTCGAACGCCCTGATGTTGCGGCCTTCGCGGCCGATGATGCGGCCCTTCATCTCGTCGCCCGGCAGGTGCAGCACGCTGACCACGGACTCGGCCGTCTGCTCGGCCGCCACCCGCTGCACCGCCAGGGTCACGATCTTGGTGGCGCGCTTCTCGCCCTCCTTGCGGGCCTGTCCCTCGATCTCCCGGATGATCAGCGCGGCCTCGCGCTTGGCCTGGTTCTCGATCTCCCTGACCAGCTCGGCCTTGGCCTGGTCGGCGGTCAGCCCGGCGATCCGCTCCAGGATGGCCCGCCGCTCCTCCTCGACCTGGAGCAGCTCGGCCCGCCGGTCGGACAGGCGGGCCTCGGCCTCGCCCAGCTTGCGCTGGAGCTCGGACTGCCGCCTGGCCTCCTCGTCCAGGCGCGCCTCGCGCTCGGCCAGACGGGTCTCACGGCGTTCGAGGTCGGCCCGCAGCTCCTTGAGCTCGGACTTGAGGATCCGGCCCTCCTCCTCGACCTCGCGCCGCATGCGCGCGGCGCTCTCGGCCGCGGCCTCGGACCGGCGCAGGATCTCCTCGGCGTCGGACTCGGCCCTGCCGCGGATCTCCCCCGCCTCCTGACGGGCCTGCTCCAGCTCCTCGTGCACGGCCTCGATCTGCTCGGGGGACGGCTTGGCGGACTGCGGCAGGAGCCCCGAAGTGCGGCGGACCACTATGAGCAGCGCGGCGATCATGCCGAACGTGAGCAGGAGCACCGCCACCGACAGCACCACGACAAGCGGCCCCATGTGCTCCCCGCCCTCCTCGCGTCGTCAACACCCGTAAACGTGGCCACAGAACGCGAGGGGTCACATGCGCGGCGCGGAACGCCGATCGGCGTCATCACGACGACGGAGGTCTCGCCGAGACTGTCTCGCCGAGACGAAAGCCAGGCCGAGCTCGGCCGGGCACCGACTGAGACAGCCGGAACCTCGCCCGCTCGATGGAACAAGCTCGTTCGTCCGTACTTCACCGGTATGGCAATCCGCGCAGCGCGGAGTAACTCCTCACTGCCGTCGAGGTTATGCGTCGGAGAAGTCACGAGCAAGCAAACGGGTTATCAAGCGTGTCTTACGGGATGGCTTCTCGTGATTCGCCCGGATATGGTGCGATCTCGGAAATGGCACGCGTACGGCAAACCACGCCCTGAGCCCGTGCGCGCACGTCCCGGCCGTGCCGGCGGGGGGCACGGGCGCGTTCTTTCCCCTGCAGTCAATCCCATAAACCCCTGTAGTCACATGTGCCCCGCATTCGCCTCCGGCGCGGGCCGCAAAGGGACTTACCTGATGGAAAGCCGGAAACCCATTCCGTCCCTCAGGCACGCAGGCGCAGCCCCCGGGGAGTCGGGTGGAAGCCCGCGGCCTCCAGCGCCTCCGCCAACGGCGACTCGGTGATGGATGCCCCGTCGGCGCGCTCCACGGTCAGCTTGCCGAGGGCGCCGTCGCGCACGGCCAGCGCCAGCGCGTCCACCGCGGGCCGCAGCCGCTCGTCGTCGGTGAACGACAGCAGCGTCTTGCCGCCCCGCTCGACGTACAGCACCAGGGACCCGTCGACGAGCACCACCAGCGCGCCGGCCTTGCGGCCGGGTTTGTGGGCGACGTCGCCGGGGTGCGCCGGCCACGACAGGGCTGCTCCGTAGGGGTTCGCCGGATCGGCCGCCGCGAGCACCACCGCCCGCCGCGTCCCCGCACCACCGGCCGTACCGGTGGACAGCTCGGCGGGAGGAACGGCCGGGGCGCCTGAGGGGGCCATGGCCCGCATCCGGTCGACGGCTCCGGGCAGCGCGAACTGGGCGCCTCCCAGCCCCTCCACGAAGTAGCCGCGCCGGCACCGGCCGCTCTCCTCGTAGGCGCGCAGCACCTGGTAGACCGGCGAGAACCCGCCGGGCAGCCGCTCGGACGTCACCGCGCCGCGGGTCAGCACGCCGTGGCGTTCGAGCAGCGCCTCGGCCTGCGCCTGCGCCCGCTGGGTCGCGTCGCCGGCCGGTGACAGCAGCAGCCACCACCGCCCGCCCACGGTCGGCGGCCCGCTCCGGGTGGGCAGGACGGCCCGGCGGCGGCGCGTCGTGGCCGGCCGGTGGGCGGGACGCCCCGAGCCGAGCATGGCCCGCAGCGGCGCCAGCGTGTCGCCCGACACCCGGCCCGCCCACACGAGGTCCCACAGGGCCGTGGCGAGCTCCGCGTCGTCCAGGGAGCCGAGCCGCTCGGACAGGCCGCGGAAGAACAACGCCCCTCCCCCGCCGAGCGCCTCCAGCACCTGCTCGTGGACCGGCGTCATCGTGATCTCGCCCGGCTCCGGCAGCAGCACCGGCGCGGTGTCGGCGAAGTAGAGCGAAACCCATCCGTCACCGCCCGGCAACGACCCCTGGCCGGCCCAGATCACCTCGCCGGACGAGGTCAGCTCGTCGAGCAGCGCCGGATGGTAGCCGGGCACCCGCGAAGGGAGTACCAGGGTCTCCAGCGCCGACGCGGGCACGGCGGCGCCCTGGAGCTGCTCGACGGCGTGGACGAGCGCGTCCATCGCCCGCGCCTGGTTTGCCGGCCCTGCGGGCCCGGAGGAGCCGGTGATGCCGTGCCAGGCCGGCAGGAACAGGGCCAGCGTCTCCGGCGCGACCGGCTCGACCTCCTTGCGCAGCCTGGCCAGCGAGCGGCGCCGCAGCATGCGCAGCACGCCCGCGTCACACCACTCCTCGCCCCGGCCCCCCGGCCGGAACTCGCCGTTGACCACCCGCCCGGACGCGGCCAGCCGGTGCAGCGCGTCGCGCACCACGGCCACGCCCAGCCCGAACCTGGCCGCCGCCGTGCCCGCGTGGAACGGCCCCCGCGTGCGGGCGTGGCGCGCCACCAGGTCGGCCAGCGGATCGGCGACCGGCTCCAGGAACGCGTGCGGCACGCCCACCGGCGGCGGCACGCCCAGCGCGTCGCGCATCCGCGCCGCGTCCTCGATGGCCGCCCACTGCTCCTCGCCCGCGACGCGCACCCGGATCGCCCGCCGTGCCCGTTCGAGGTCCCCCAGCCAGGCCGGGTCACCGCCGCGCACGCTCACGTCGGGCGCCAGCAGCGGCCCGTGCGAGCGCAGCAGGTCGGCCAGGTCCTCGGCGTCGCGCAGCGGCCGGTCGAGCCTGGCCAGCTCCCGCTCGGCGTCGGAGATCACGTCCGGGTCGAGCAGCTCGCGCAGGTCGGCCTGGCCCAGCAGCTCCGCCAGCAGCGAGGTGTCGAGGGCCAGCGCCTGGGCGCGGCGCTCGGCCAGCGGCGCGTCGCCCTCGTACATGAACGCGCCCACGTAGTGGAACAGCAGCGACGCCGCGAACGGCGACGCCTGCGACGTCTCCACCTCGACCACCCGCACCCGGCGGGCGGCGATGTCGCGCATCAGCCGGACGAGCCCCGGCACGTCGAACACGTCCTGGAGGCACTCGCGCATCGTCTCCAGCACGATCGGGAACGACGCGTACCGCGAGGCCACACCCAGCAGGTTGGCCGCCCGCTGACGCTGCTGCCACAGCGGGCTGCGCCGGCCGGGGGTGCGGCGCGGCAGGAGCAGCGCCCGGCCCGCGCACTCCCTGAACCGCGAGGCGAACATCGCCGACCCGCCCAGCTCCTCGGTGACGATCTGCTCGATCTCCTCCGCGTCGAACGCGGCCACGTCGGACGGCGGCTCGGTCAGCGTGTCGGGGATGCGCAGCACGATGCCGTCGTCGGAGTGGACCGCCTGCACGTCGACGCCGTAGCGCTCCTGCAGCCGCCGATTGATCGCCAGCGCCCAGGGCGCGTGGACCCGCGCGCCGTACGGGGAGTGGATGACCACCCGCCAGTCGCCCAGCTCGTCGTGGAACCGCTCGACCAGGAGTGTGCGGTCGTCGGGCACGTAACCGGTCGCCTCGCGCTGCTCGGCCAGGTAGGACTGGAGGTTGGCGGCGGCGTACTCGTCCAGCCCGGCGGCCCGCGCCCGCTCGGTCGAGCCGTTCGCGGCCTGCTCGCGCAGGAACGCGCCGATGGCCCTGCCCAGCTCGGCCGGGCGACCCGGGGCGTCGCCGTGCCAGAACGGCAGCTTGCCCGGCTGGCCGGGGGCCGGGGAGACGAGGACCCGGTCGGCCGTGATGTCCTCGATGCGCCACGACGTCGCGCCGAGCACGAACACGTCGCCGACCCGCGACTCGTACACCATCTCCTCGTCCAGCTCGCCGACCCGTGACGCCTTCTCGCCCACCAGGAACACGCCGAACAGGCCGCGGTCGGGGATGGTGCCGCCGTTGGTGACGGCCAGCCGCTGGGCGCCCGGCCGCCCGCGCAGGGTGCCCGTCACCCGGTCCCACACGACACGGGGGCGCAGCTCGGCGAACTCCTCGCTCGGGTAGCGGCCGGCCAGCATGTCGAGCGTGGCCTCCAGCGCGGAGCGGGGCAGGGTGGCGTAGGAGGCGGCCCGCTTCACCACGGCCTCCAGCTCGTCCACCGTCCACTCGTCGAGCGATGTCATCGCCACGATCTGCTGGGCGAGGACGTCGAGGGGGTTGCGGGGGTAGCGCAGCTCCTCGATCTCGCCGCTCTTCATGCGCTCGGCCACGACCGCGGTCTGCACGAGGTCGCCGCGGTACTTGGGGAAGATCACGCCCTTGGACACGGCGCCCACCTGGTGGCCGGCCCGGCCGATGCGCTGCAGGCCGCTCGCCACGCTGGGCGGCGCCTCGACGCAGGCGACCAGGTCCACGGCGCCCATGTCGATGCCCAGCTCCAGGCTGGAGGTGGCGACCACGGCGGGCAGCCTGCCGGACTTGAGCGCCTCCTCGATCTGCGCCCGCTCCTCCTTGGAGACGGACCCGTGGTGGGCGCGGACGACCTCGGTCACCACTCCCTTGCTCGCGCCGGCCTGCGCCATCATCTCCGCGGGACTCCGCCGCACCAGCCGGCCCACGCCGGGGGCGTCCGGCGTGCGGGAGTCAGACGTTCGGGGGCCGGATGCATCGCCGTCGCCCTGGCCGTGGCCGCCGCTGTCACTTTCGCCGTAGGGGTCGGTCTCCCAGATCGACAGGTCGATCGCGTCGGCCGTCTCAGGTCCATGAGCCCGCTCGTACGCCAGCTCGTTGAGGCGTGTGCAGAGGCGCTCGGCCAGCCGCCGGGAGTTGGCGAACACGATCGTCGAGCTGTGGGCTCCGATGAGGTCGAACAGCCGGTCCTCGACATGCGGCCAGATCGAGCGGCTGGCCGGATCGGGCACCAGGTCGTCGCCGTCGCCCCGGCGCGGCCCGCCCTCCAGCTCCGTCATGTCCTCGACCGGGACGACGACCTCCACCTCGATGCGCTTGTCGGAGGGCGGCTGCACCACGGTCGCCGGCCGGGAGCCGCCCAGGAACGCCGCCACCTCGCTGACCGGCCGGACCGTCGCCGACAGGCCGATCCGCTGGGCGGGCCGGTCGAGCAGCGCGTCGAGCCGTTCGAGGCTGAGCGCCAGGTGCGCGCCGCGCTTGGTGGCCGCGACGGCGTGCACCTCGTCGATGATCACCGTGCGCACGTCGCGCAGCGCCTCGCGCGCCTGGCTCGTCAGCAGCAGGAACAGCGACTCGGGCGTCGTGATCAGAATGTCGGACGGCTTGGCCGCGAATCGCCTGCGGTCCTGGGCCGGGGTGTCGCCGGACCGGATGGCCACCGAGATCTCCGGCACGGGCAGGCCCAGCCGCCGGGCCGTCTGCTTGAGCCCGGTCAGGGGTGCGCGGAGGTTGCGCTCGACGTCGACGGCCAGCGCCTTGAGCGGGGAGACGTACAGCACCTTCGTCCCCCCGGCCGCGCCCTTCTTCTCGCCATCGGCCGCTGTGGAGCGCCCGGACGGCTCGGGGCGCTCGAGCTGCTCAAGGCGCTCGGACTGCTCGGCGGCCAGCCGGTCGAGGGACCACAGGAACGCGGCCAGCGTCTTGCCGGAGCCCGTCGGCGCCACGACCAACGTGTTGTCACCCCGGGAGATGGACTCCCAGGCCCCCTCCTGCGCCGCCGTGGGCGCGACGAAGGCTCCGGCGAACCATTGCCTGGTCACCTGGCTGAAATGGTCGAGCGAGCTCACCTGCCCATAGTGCCTCGCCGTACCGACAGAAAACGCATTGTGGCGGCCCCGGGTGGTTGAGCGGCACACAGGCGGACATAGAGCGACCGTGAGCATTGACCAAGCAGCCATCGACGCGCGCCGCGAGGAGATCAGGGAGCGCTACCTCTTACCGCGCCGGCCACCCAGCAGCGCTCGCGGTCTGCACCACTTCGCGCTGGTGTCCTCGGACCTGGAGCGGACGATCCGGTTCTACCAGGAGCTTCTGGAGTTCCCGCTTACGGAGATCATCGAGAACCGCGACTACAAGGGTTCCAGCCACTTCTTCTTCGACATCGGCAACGGCAACCTGCTGGCCTTCTTCGACTTCCCGGGGCTCGACCTCGGCCCGTACCAGGAAGTGCTCGGCGGGCTGCACCACATAGCCGTCTCCGTCGACCCGGCCACGTGGGAGCGTCTGCGCGGGAAGCTGGAGGTGGCCGGCGTGCCGCACCAGATCGAGAGCGGCGCCTCCATCTACTTCCGGGATCCCGACGGCGCCCGCCTGGAGCTGCTCGCCGACCACCTCGGCGAGATGTACGGCTCACGCGTGCTCTGAACCCACCTCGGAACTCGCGCCGTGCGCTGGTCGAGCCGGTGGGCGGCCGCAGCTGAACGCCGCCTAATCTGAACAACGCCATGAACCGTACCGAACGCCTCTACGCCCTGGTGGAGGAGCTGCGCGCCGCGGCGCCCCGGCCGCGCACGGTGGGCTGGCTGGCCGAACGGTACGGCGTGGCGCGTCGCACCGTGCAGCGGGACCTGCAGGCGCTGATGGAGACCGGCGTGCCGGTGCGCATGGAGGCGGGGCGGCAGGGCGGCTGGTTCATCGACCGCGACACCTCCCTGCCGCCGATCAACCTCACGACGACCGAGGCGCTCGCGGTGGCCGCCGCGCTGGCCGGTGCCGAGCAGACCACGCCGTTCTCGGCCGCGGGCCCGGCCGCGATGCGCAAGCTGGCCGCCGCGCTGAGCGAGTCCGCCGCCGAGGAGGTGCGCGCCCTGACCGACCGCATCCACGTGCTGCCCGCCCGCACCGCCCCCGACGTCCTGCCGGTCATCGAGCAGGCGGTGGCCCGGCAGCGCGTGGTGTGGATCCGGTACGCCGACTCCGCGGAGCGGAGGAGCGAGCGCGAAGTCGAGCCGGGCGGCCTGCTGACCGCCTCCGGATCGTGGTATCTCATCGGCTGGTGCCGTAGCCGCCGAGCCGGGCGCGGCTTCCGCCTCGACCGCATTCTCGCCGCCGAGCTGCGCGACGAGCCCTGCCCGGCCCGCGAGATGCCGACCCTGGACCGCGGCCTGGCCCAGCGCGTCCGCCGCGCCGACACTCTGCGCTCCCTCAGCCGGGAGCGGGGCGCGGGGTGAGCGGGGCCGGCGGCGGTTCCGTCATCACGGCAGCATCGACCACGCCGACGCGCTCCGCGCGTACCGGAAGACCGTCATCGGACGAGCGGACCGAGCCCGCCAACGACTGGCTCGGCATCCTGTGAAACGGCCCCTATCGCCGCGATGCCCGGCGTGTCCTCGGCTCGCCCGCGCGAGGGGCCTGCCTGGTGCCGGCGTGCCGTTCGGACCTCTCCGCCTTGTCCTTCTGTACGGCGAGACGTTGCGCCAGGCGTAACACGCGGCGCCTGGCGCGGTTCGCCTTGATCTTGGCGGTCTTCGGGGGTGAGGACTTGTGAGTCTTGGCCATGCGGGTGTCCTACCCATGCCGCCGGTGGTCCCATACTTGAGTGATGCGGTTGACCGAGTTCTGGAGACGGATGCGCGCCCACTTCGGCGACACCTACGCCGACTCGTGGGCCCGCGACTACGTGCTGGCGCCCCTGGGCGGCCGCACGGTCACGCAGGCGCTGGCCGAGGGCGAGAGCGCGAAGAGCGTCTGGCGAGCGGTCTGCCAGGTGGAGAACGTGGCGTCGTCACTCCGGTGACCTCGAAACGTCACCGGGGGGACGCGTCGAGCGTCCGCCTCAGCGCGCCGGCCGTGCGCGCCAGCTCCTCCACGCGTCCCTGACCGCCGGGAGCCCACAGGAAGATCCATCCCCCGCGCGAGGGGGTGGCGAAGATGATCGTCTGCCGCCCGGTGTCCGGATGCCAGACCCAGAGCATCGGGTCGTCGCCGCCAATCATGCGGCTCACCAGCCCCTGCTCGGGCAGCAGCTCGGCGAGAGCCTCCAGATGGGCGCGCCGTTCCCCGGTGTACGTGTTCGCCACGTCGCCGCCTCCAACCCTCTGCCCTTGAGTCTCCCCACCCCATGACGGCTGGCAACACGAACGCCGCAAACCATCGCATATACGATCGATCCGGACGTAGCGTCGCGGCACGTCACCGCTCATCAGGCCTTCTTGCCGATCGCTACTCTGGCCGTCATGCACGTGCGCCTGAGCCAGATCGTGGTGGATTGCCGGGACCCGCAGAGCTTGGTGCGCTTCTGGGCCGCCCTCGTCGGCGGCGACCCGGTGAATCGCGCCCGTGGCTGGTCCCATGTCGAACCGCCCGGTGGCGTACGGCTGGCGTTCCAGCCGGTCGCCGAGGACAAGGCCGTGAAGAACCGGCTGCACCTGGACATCGAAGTCGACGCGATCGAACCGGCCATCACCCGCGCGCTGAGGCTGGGCGCCACGCGGATCGGCGAGACGGTCATTGACGATCAAGGGGCCTTCCAGGTCATGGCCGACCCCGAGGGCAACGAGTTCTGCTTCGTCTGCGATCGAGCCGCCACCGCGTGATTCGCCGTTCCTCGATCGCTCCCACTTCGACGGCAGGCGCCCAAGATCTCCCGCCGAAGGCCATCGGCCCCTCGCATCGCGCGGGCCGCGTGTTACCGGTGTGATCGAACAGCCGTTCGGCTACCATGAGAGACGCCGGGGACTCCGCCCTCCCCGACGACCCACAGAAAAATGTCGGTGGCAGGCCGTAGCTTTCACTCGACTGAATCGGACCACAACCCTTCAGGGGGAGCTCCCATGGCTATCAACGACCGCGAGAAGGCCCTCGAGACCGCCCTCGCCCAGATCGAGCGGCAGTTCGGCAAGGGCTCCGTCATGCGCCTCGGCGATGACGCCAGGGCTCCCATCGAGGTGATCCCCACCGGCTCCATCTCTCTCGACGTGGCGCTGGGCATCGGCGGCCTGCCGCGCGGCCGGATCGTCGAGATCTACGGACCGGAGTCCTCCGGTAAGACCACGGTCGCCCTGCACGCGGTGGCCAACGCGCAGCGGGCTGGCGGCATCGCGGCGTTCATCGACGCCGAGCACGCCCTCGACCCCGAGTACGCCAAGAAGCTCGGCGTCGACACCGACGCGCTGCTCGTCTCCCAGCCCGACACCGGTGAGCAGGCGCTGGAGATCGCCGACATGCTGATCCGGTCCGGCGCCGTCGACATCATCGTCATCGACTCGGTGGCCGCGCTGGTGCCCAAGGCCGAGATCGAGGGCGAGATGGGCGACAGCCACGTCGGTCTCCAGGCCCGCCTCATGTCGCAGGCGCTGCGCAAGGTCGCCGGCGCCCTCAACAGCACCGGCACCACCGCGATCTTCATCAACCAGCTTCGCGAGAAGATCGGCGTCATGTTCGGCTCGCCCGAGACCACGACCGGTGGTAAGGCGCTCAAGTTCTACGCCTCGGTCCGCATGGACATCCGCCGCATCGAAACCCTCAAGGACGGCACGGAGGCGGTCGGAAACCGCACCCGCGTCAAGGTCGTCAAGAACAAGATGGCCCCGCCCTTCCGGGTCGCCGACTTCGACATCCTCTACGGCGTGGGCATCTCCCGCGAGGGTGGCCTGATCGACATGGGTGTCGAGCACGGCTTCGTCCGCAAGTCCGGCGCCTGGTACACGTACGAGGGCGACCAGCTCGGCCAGGGCAAGGAGAACGCCCGCAACTTCCTGAAGAACCACCCCGACATGGCCAACGAGATCGAGAAGAAGATCAAGGACAAGCTGGGCGTGGGTCCGCGCGTCGACGCCCCGGCCGAAACCGCTCCGCCCGCCCCGCCGGCCCCGGCCACCGCGGCTGCTCCCACGGGCCGCGGCTCGAAGGCCGCCGCCGCGCCGAAGCCCGGTGACGTCTGATCGGCCACCCATGAGTGAACACCGGCCATCGGCCTCGGCATGAGCGGCAAGGACCCGGCGCCCCACGATCGCGACTGGGGCGCCTGGCCAGACGTCTCTCCTTCATCCGCCGGCCGTACGAGCAGACGGGGCGAGTCCGGCTCCGCCTCCACATCAGGTTCCGGTTCCACTTCCAGGTCCGGTTCGTCCTCGACTTCCCGGTCCGGCACTTCCCGATCCGGCCGTCGTACGGACGCGGCTTCCGGCCGTCGTTCGGATGCGGCTTCCGGCCAGGGCCAGGACGCGGCGAACGGTCGTCGGAGGCGCGGATTCTCGTCGGACGACGCTTCGGGCCCTTCGAGGAGCCAGGAGCAGGGTGGCGCTCGCGGTCAAGGAGGGGACGTCTCGCCGTCGGTGGACGGCTGGCCCTCACTGACCGAATGGCACGAACAGCGCAGACAACGCGCCACCTCCACCACCCCGGAGCCCGACCTTTCCCCGCCGGACCAGCAAGCCCACCTCCAGGAGCTCAACGACCAGAACATCCAGCCCCCATCCCTCCATGAGGCAACGGAAGCCGTCCACCCGGATGGCATGGAGGATGACACCCCTGCCTGGCCGACACAGTCATCGGACCACATCCACCCGTTCTGGGCTGCCGGAGCGACCACGCCATTCCGGGATACCGAGACACCTGCGACCGCCGGGCAATCCGCCGACACCGCTCTTCCGTTCGTGGCCGAGCCGCCTTCTGGCAGCTGGTCGCCATTGGAGGAATCGCAGCCGGACGAGTCTGCGACTCCGAGCAGGGAATCGTCGTGGACGGACAGAGCCGGCGACGGCGCGACCGTCGAAGCACCGTGCAACGGCACGGCCGGCGACAACGCCGGCGCCAAGCCACTGTGGACCGACACAACCGATGACGGCACTGGCCCCATGGACACCACAAGCGCTGACACCACTGGCCCCGTCGACACCACAAGCGCCGACACCGCTCGTCCCATCGACAACACAAGCGCGGGTCCCGATGGCACCAATAGCACCATGGAAGCCAGCGCTGACATGCACGCCACTGGCACCAGCACAGGGTCGCTGTGGGGCGGCGGGGTCGATGACGGTGTGGGCGACGGCGCGTCCGAGGAGGGGCGGGCGAGTCCTGGGCGCCGGTCCGGGCGAGGACGTTTCGGTGGTGGACGTTCCGGTGGTGGACGTTCCGGGTCTGGGCGTGGCGGGCGCGGGAGGCGGTCCGGTGGCGCGGGACGGGGTTGGTTGTCTGATGGGCCCGACGAGGAGTCGCCCGCGGCAGCCGCGCCTCCGGCCGATCCCGAGTCGGTGGCGCGGGCCATCTGCCTGCGGCTGCTCACGATGGCGCCCAAGACACGCGCCCAGCTCGCCGAGGCCCTGCGCAAGCGCGACGTACCGGATGAGGCGGCCGAGGCGGTGCTCGACCGGTTCTCCGAGCTGGGCCTGATCAACGACGAGGCGTTCGCCGAAGCATGGGTCGACTCGCGTCACCATGGCCGCGGTCTCGCCAGACGCGCCCTGGCCGCCGAGCTG
The DNA here is from genome assembly GCF_040654215.1 of Nonomuraea sp. NPDC050733. Lineage (NCBI taxonomy): Bacteria > Bacillati > Actinomycetota > Actinomycetes > Streptosporangiales > Streptosporangiaceae > Nonomuraea > Nonomuraea sp. NPDC050733. The sequence goes on from NZ_JBFAHO010000033.1 coordinate 25,071, forward strand.
CGCCACCGCGGTGTCGACTCGGAGACGGTGAACGAGGCCGTGGAGCGGCTCGACCCCGACCAGGAAGCCGAGACGGCCCGCCGCCTCGTGGACCGCAAGCTCGCCTCCACCCGCAACCTCGACCCCCAGACCCGCACCCGCCGCCTCGCCGGCATGCTGGCCAGGAAGGGTTACCCGTCCGGCCTCGCGTTCCGGGTCATCAAGGAGGCGCTGGAGCAGGAGGGTGTGGAGGTGGAGGAGGACTATCCGTAAGGGGCGGTGCTGGGCTGAGGTTGCGTGAACTTCGAGGATGCCGCCCGTCCCACGGCACCTGCATGCCGCATGCGCGGCCGGCCCGTCGGTAAGAAGCCTGCCCGTCGGTAAGAGGCCGGCCCGTCGGTAAGAAGGGGCGTGACCGGGGCTCCGCGCTGCGGGCGCCGCTCGTGTCGGGAAGCGCGGAGGATGTCAGGCGGCGGTGCCATGGATGAGGTCATCCACCACTTTCGCCAGGTCGCCGGTGGCGGCGTGGGTGCGGAGCTGGCGGGTGGCGCCTGAGCCTCTTCGGAGGAGCCGGTTCAGCCCGTCCTTGACGAGCCCGAGGTCGCCCGCCTCCGCCAGCGCCGGCCGTACATCGTCGAGGAGGCGGCGCGCCAGCACCGGCGCGGGAACGAGCGTGCCATCCCGGAGGTCAAGGGTGTCGCCCGCGAGGCCGTCGCGAGCGGCGCGCCAGTAGGCGGCCCTGAGGACCTCCGGTGGAACGGGCGGGCCGCGATCACCGTCGTCCACCCTGGTCAGGGCCGTCACGACGAGGGCGCGTACCAGGCCGGCGATGGTGGCGCTGTCGCCCACGTCCAGTGGCACGTCCGTGACGCGCACCTCGACGGTCGGCAGCCGGGGCGACGGGCGCACGTCCCAGAACACCGTGCGCGGATCCATCAGCGCCCCCGACTCCGTCAGTGCCCGCAGGGACTGCTGGTAAGCGGCGTACGAGGAGAAGTACGGCGGGGCGCCGGAGACCGGCCACCGGCCCCAGCTGATCACGCGCCAGGAGGCGTAACCGGTGTCACGGCCCGCGAAGAACGGCGAGTTCGCGGCGAGCGCGATGAGCGTGGGGAGCCAGGGGCGCAGGTGGTTGCCGACGTAGACGGCGTGCTCGTCGTCCGGGACGTCCACGTGGACGTGCAGGGCGCAGATGCTGCTCTCGTCCTGGAGGGCGCGGTAGAGGTCGCGGCCGTGCTCGTAGCGGGCGTCGTCGCCGAGCGGGGGCCGGGCGACCTCGCCGAGGACGGGGCAGCCGCTGGCCATCACGGACAGGCCGCACGACCGCGCCGCCCCGGCCACGTCCTTGCGCGTCAGGCGCAGGTCGGTGGCCAGCGCGTCCAGATCGGAGGTCGGCGCCGTGCGGGCCTCCACCTGGAAGCGGGTGATCTCCTGGTCGACGTCGAGCGCCCCTGAGGTTCTGGCCAGGACCTCGGCCGCCCGGGGAACGACCTGACGGGTGCGAGGATCGACGACGAGGTACTCTTCCTCGATCCCGATCAGCAAAGCCACGACCCACCTCACAGCGCGCGCAGGGAACCACCTCCGTACCGTTCTTTTGTGGTTTGTGCCCGTTGGTGCTCCCCAGCGAACCGCTTCACCCATCTTCGCCGCCGTTCCCACACCCCTCTTTCTTCTTTACGGCCGGCACGGGAGCGCCCACCCTCCGCACGGGGCCAGCCACCGTCCAGGGGAACGCTCCTCCGGCTCCCTGGCTTACCGCCGTGACGTGCGCATTGTGGGCCGTCCACGTGGACCCCAGCACCACGGACGCCCCCGGAAAGACACTAGGCCAGAGCCCTCCAAGGCGGCGGGAAACCGCTTACTCATGTGCGGCCCCGACGGCGTGGAAAGCTGCCGACCAGACGCAACTGTTAAGAATCCTTCCAGTAAGCGTGGCATGGCATCCCCGTCCCTGTCCCGAGGGAGCTTCGAATCGCATGGGAAACGCCCCGACCGAGACGGCGCCCGTCGCTTGACCGTGTGGGCCTACGCCCGGGCGACCTCGTGCGCGCAGGGCGACACACTGCCCTTCTTCGTCTCCGAGACCGCGCCGGTCAAGGTGGCCGACGTGGCGAGCGATCGGGTCGTGTTCACCGGTGCCGCGACGCCCGGCTGGGAGCTGGAGATCGGCGCCGACTGGCCCAGCTCGCTCTACCGGACGCGGTTCGGGTTCGAGGTGCCATCGCCGCAAGGGCTGCCCGGCGAGGCGCCCTGCCCGGGGCAACGAGGTCTTCTTCGTGGTCCGCGAGGCGGTGCCGGCCGCGCCGATCCTGGTCAGCGTGCCGTTCACCACCCGCCGCCGTATCTGCTGCGCCGGTCGAAGACCTCCAAGGGGCGCTCGAGGTTCTTGGGCTCGAGGAAGCAGCGGAGGGCCTTGGGTTCGAGGGAGCCGCCGAGGCCTTGAGCGGACCGAGCCGCCGAGGGCCTTGAGCCGCACCGAGCCGCCGGAAACGTGGTCGCGCTGGCGGTGCCGAGGGAGGCTGCGGCGGGGTTTCCGGTGGGACTGTACGGGCTGACCGACACGGGGCGGCTCGTCTGGTGGGACGGCGGGGACACGTGGGCGGACCTCGATGCGGCGCCTTCGGGTGCGACGGGGCTGGCGATGGCGGACTGCACGTTCTACGCGGCGACGGAGAGCGGGCAGCTCTGGCGGCGGCCATTCGCATCCCGAGGGTGGGAGCAGGATGATGCGATCAGACCGGCCGGCGACAGCCGACGTGGCTTCCGCATGAGCGGGCTGGCGGCCATGAGCGGGCGGCTGTTCGCCGGGCTCGCCGGCGACCGGGTGCTCAACTCGCTCCCCGGCCGTCCTTGGGAGGAGTACGACGTGAGGCTCGTCGCGGCTGTCTTCACGGCGCACGCGGGCGCACTGCTGGCCGCCGACCGGGAGACCGCGCTCAGCCGCCACACCGTCCGCCGCCACCGTCGCCAGGACAGCCACCCTCACTAGGGCCGGAGCACGATCCTGCCGTGGGTGTGCCCTTGCTCCAGCTCGCGGAAGGCGTCCTGCACCCGCTGCAGCGGGTAGGTGCGGGCGATCGGCACCTCGAGCTCACCGCGCGCGACGAGCCGGGCCAGTTCGCCCAGCACGGCCGCGCAAGCCGCCGAGCCTTCTCCGTAGTCCGTGCGCCGGCCTTGGCCGCGGCCCGCCAGTCGCGGATCGTATCGATCCGCTCGGGGCCGCACGCCCAGCTCCACTGCCAGCTCCACGTAGCCGGCGCCGAACGTGTCGATGAACGCGTCCACGTTCCCGCCGGAGGCCTGCCGGATCCGTTCGGCCGCACCCTCTCCGCACTCGACCGGAACGACACCGCGGTCCTTCAACCGGGCGTAGTTCGGCTCGCTCGCCAGCCCGATCACCGTGGCGCCGCGCGAGTTGCACGGCGAGGGACCCCACGCCGACCCGCCGCGCCGGATACGACGACCGTGTCCGCCGGTCCGGGGGCGACCGCGAACAGGGTGGCGTACGCGGTCGTGCCGGCCACGTACAACGACCCGGCCACGTCCCAGGACAGCCCCTCCGGACGCGAGACCAGATTCACGTCGTCGACCGCGACGAACTCCGCGTGCTCGCTCTGTTGTAGGTGAAGCCGAGGACTTCGTCGCCCACCGAGAAGCCGCGCGCCTGCGGACCGACCTCCACCACGACGCCGGCCAGGTCGCTGCCCTGCCCGGAGGAGAACGTCGCCGGCCAGCGGTCATGCCGCGTCGCCCTCCCGGATCATCACCTCGCCGGGCTGGATCCCGGCCGCGCGGACCTCGACCAGCACCTGCCCGGGACCCGGTGCCGGGCGCTCCACCTCCTCCACCCGCAGGACGTCGATCCCACCGTATGCGTGGAACCGCACCGCCTTCATCACGTGATCACCGCTCTTCCTCGTTCGGTCAGACCTTGGACGATCGCGCCTCCACCATGCCTTCGCCTTCGACGGCTCAGGAACGGAGCGGTTTCCCAAGGATCGACGGCCCCAGGATGCGTTCGACGAACCGGCGGCGCCGATGGCGCTGGACAGTCAGCCCGCCTCAGCAGTGACCATGTCCCTGACGTCGGCAACATGCTCGAGACCCCATTCAGCTAGGGCGTGGACTGTGGCGTTGAGTGAAGCGCCGGCCGGAGTCACGGTGTATTCCACCCTGGACGGCACTTCGTCAAAGACGTCGCGCCGTATCAGGCCGTCCGCCTCCATCGCCCGGAGTTGTTCGAAGAGAACCTTCTCGCTGATGCCGGGGATGCGCCTTCTCAGTGCGCCGAAGCGCATCGGCCGACTGTGCAGCTCCCAGAGGATCGTCGCCTTCCATTTACCGGAAATGGCCGCCAGAGCGATACCCAGGCCGCATGCCGCAGGATATTGCCGCACGATCGTCTCCTCCCACTAACCATGGCGTAGGTGCTTACTATTAAGTCAGTACTTGTCTGCCTCTTCGGAGTTCTCATAGTGTTCTTCACGAACGCCGAACGACCGAAGAAAGAGAATGAAAATGAACAAGGTTTTCTGGTTCGATGTGCCGGTGCGCGATATCGACCGGGCCTCGGAGTGGTACAACGACGTATTCGGCTGGGACATCCAGCCCAGGCACCCGGAGGACGGAGGCGACGCGCTCAGCTTCCGCATGGCCTATACCAGCCAGACGGGCGACAGGCACACTCCGCTGCAGCCCGGTTCGGTGAATGGCGGCGTGGTGACGCGCGACATCGGCATCACGCAGCCGACCATTCTCATCGAAGTCGAGAACATCGACGAGAAGATCGAGCAGTTGGTCAAGGCAGGCGGTGGAATCGTGACCGAGAAGGTTCACCTGCCCCTCGCCGAGGGTTATTTCGCCTACGTGACCGACCCTGACGGCAACGTCCTCGGGCTCTACGAGTGGGAGAGCTAGCCGGCCGACCGGCGCGAAATCACTGCAGCCGACTCCTTCCCACCAGTGGTGTCACCGAAGCTTGCTGAGGTGAATCACCGGCACACGAAGCTCCTGTTAAACGCGCCGCGCACAGGCAATGCCGTTTCCAGAGGCTTCGTGTGCCGTCCGGGGCGAGCGACTGCCGGCGGCCGGTGTTCACGAAGGGCGCCCGGCCGGTCAGCCCCCTTCCGATGACTGTGATCGGTGTTCCTGCCACGTCCGTCTCTTCCCTGTCCGTTTTCGTCACGACGGTCAACCACCATGGCAGCGCGCGGCGCCGTCCGACACTGGCAGGAGCGCCGACATTCGCCAAATTCCTGCCAGAGGGTGTGCTCGTGAGTGCTGGTTCCATCGCGCTGGTCGTGATCGACGACATCATCCCCATGTGGGACATGTACGAGCTGGGCATCGCCTCAGCGGTCTTCGGCGTGGCCCATGACGATCTCGCGAACCCGTGGTACGACCTGCGGTTGTGCGGGACGCGTCCCGGAATCTCCGCCCCCCGGCCAGGGTTCGCGCTGAACGCGCCATACGGACTGGACGAGCTGGAGAAGGTCGATACCGTGATCGTCCCGGCCGTGCCGGAGGAGTGCGTGAGGGGCGACCGCGAGCTTCCCGCAGAGGTGATCAGTGCGCTTCGGCGGGCCGGAGCCGCGGGGGCCCGCATGGTCTCGCTCTGCAACGGCGCATTCGGGCTCGCTGCCGCGGGACTCCTCGACGGCCGCCCCGCCACCGCCCACTGGGAACACACTCATGTCCTGGCTGAGCGGTTTCCCAAAGTGAGGGTCGACGACTCCGCGCTGTACGTCGACGACGGTGATGTGCTCACCAGTGCCGGCCTCAGCGGCGGCCTCGACCTGTGCCTGCACATCGTCCGCCGGGACCTCGGCGCGCAGGTGGCCAACCAGCTGGCCCGGCGCCTGGTGGTTCCCGCCCATCGGCCGGGCGGCCAGGCCCAGTTCGTGGAACGCGCCATCGCCCTGACCGACGACAGCATCGCCCCTGTGCTGCACTGGGCCTTGGAGAATCTCGACCGTCCGCTCACCGTCGGCGACCTGGCCGCGCGCGCCGGAATGAGCGCCCGCAGCTTTCACCGGCACCTCCAGGCTTCGACCGGCACGAGCCCGATGAAGTGGCTGCTCCATCAGCGTCTCGCCCGCGCGCAAATCCTTCTCGAAACCACCGACCTGCCCATCGACCACATCAGCGAGCGCAGCGGGTTGGGCACTGCCAACAATCTCCGCCACCATTTCGCCCTGCATGTGGGCATCACACCCACCGAATACCGGCGAGCCTTCCCCGCTTCCAGGGCAGGGGCCATGTCCAGACCTCGCGCGTGACGGCAGCAATCTGGCGGCCAGGCGAGCCACCATCGAGGCCGGCCAACGCGAGCGCCACTCCCTGCGCCCCTGGACGCCTCTGACTGGCGGCGCCTCTTCCTGCGCCGTCGCCAGGACCGCCGTCAGAACAGTCGCCGTCGTCAGGACAGCGGCAGCGGGCAGGCGCAGGTGATCAGAGTGACGTCGGCCCGTAGAGAGCGTGGGAGGCTCCGGTGGTGAAGGCCCAGTAGCAGTCCCCGTACGACCAGTGCCACCACTCTGTCGCGTAGTTGACCATGCCCACCGGCTCCAGCGCCCCGGCCAGGATCTTGCGGTGCCGGCGGGCGATCTCCGGCAGGTCCGGGGCCGCCGTGTAGCACAGGCCGCCGCTCTGCTCGGGTGTGTCGTTGACCGCCGTGCCCATGTCGTACTCGATCCCGTCAGGGTCGCACAGCGTGAGGTCGACGGCGGCGCCGGCGGTGTGCGGGGCCACCTCGACGGGCGAGACGTAGCGGCTGGTGGCGGCGTGCAGCTCGTCCGGTGTCAGACCGGGGAAGCGCTCGGCCAGCTCGGCCCGGTAGCCGTCGAAGATCTGGCGCTGCGACGCGATGGATCGGTGTCCCTCGACGATCAGGAGGTGGTACCCGTCCGGCAGGGATCGCTCGGCACGCTCCAACCGGTCGACGAGGCCCTGACGGAGGTGGGCGTAGGCGCCCTCCGGGTCGGCCATCCGGTGATCGACCCGTAGCCGGCCACGGACGTCGGCCAGCGGCTCGCCGTTGTCGTGGAGGGGGGTCGCGGCGACACGCGGGTCGGAGATCAGCACGATGCCGCCAGTTGGGTGCCACATGTGCAGCAATTCTCACACAGTGTCAGAGAAAACCTGTTCGCGGGCCTGCTCCAGGGCGGCCACCAGAGCCCCACGCAGCACGGGGTTCCCTGTCACGCGCGTGGCGACGACGCTGGGCCGGCTGGGGCTGATCGTGGCCACGGCCTCCTCGACGCGGGCGGCGAGCTCCGCGCCGCCCGCCTTGCCGATGTCGCCGGCGAGCACGATGAGCCCGGGATCGAGGACGACGCTGACGGCTGCCACGGCCACGGCCAGACGGGCGGCGACCGCGTCCAGGAATCCGTCGTTGCCGGACGAGGTCGCGGCACGGATCAACCCGGCGACCGACACCGGGCCGTGGTGGTCGGCGGGACCACCGGAGCGGCCCGTGGAAAGGCCGGAAGGGTCTGCGTGGGCACGGGCGCCGGCGTCACGGGTGCCGGCGAGATCCCCGGCAGCCTGGTCGTGGCGGGCGGAGACCCCTACTGCCCCCGAGCCGCCGAAGTGGCCGGTGAGGTCAAGGACTCCGGCGTCATCGCCGCCGACGAGGCCCCCGTCGGTCCCGTCGGGCAAGGCGAGGCCCCCCGCACCCCCCGACCGCCCGAGAACCCCGTGCTCCCGCGCCAGCTCCACCAGCGCCCGCTGCCCCACCAGCCGCTGGTACGACCCGCTCTGCGGCTGGGACACGTCGTCCGGCAACGGCTCCCCCGGCACCGGGAGCCAGCCGATCTCCCCCGCCCCGCCCGTGATCCCCCGGTGCAGCCGTCCGTTCAGCATGACGCCGAGTCCCTGGCCGACGCCCGCCCAGATGACGGCGAAGTCGTCGTGCCCCGCGGCGGCGCCGTGGCGGTGCTCGGCCAGGGCGACGAGGTTGACGTCGTTCTCGATGGTCACGGACGCGCCGAGGGTGCGGCGGAGACTCGCGAGGACGCCGGTGTGCCAGGCGGGCAGGTCGTACGAGAAGCGGACGTCGCCGGTGCCGGGGTCGACCACGCCGCGCGTGCCGATGACGAACGAGCGGAGCCGGCCGAGGGTGATGCGGGCCGAGGCACAGGCCCGCTGGACGGCGTCGTGGACGGCGGCGACCGGGTCCTCTCCCCCGGCCGGGTCCACGACGATCTCGACGACGACGCGGCCGGTGATGTCGGCCACGCCGACGGTGATGGCGTCGGGCAGCACCTCAAGGCCGGCGACGTGGGCACTGGAGGGCACCACCCCGTACAGGGCGGCGCTGGGGCCGCGGCCGCTGGCCCGCTCCCCCGCGACGTGGACGAGCCCGCGCTCCTCCAGGCGGGCGAGGAGCTGGCCGGCCGTCACCTTGGACAGGCCGGTGCGCTCGCCCAGCTCGGCCCGGGTGAGCGGGCCTGCGGAGATGAGCAGTTCGAGCGCGCTGCGGTCGTTGAGCCGGCGCAGCAGCCGGGGGACGCCCGGGTTGCGGGTCACGAGCTCCCTCCCCTCTCGTCACGAAACGCTAACGCCGGTTTCTTTTAAGAAAGTTTCTTGTTAGTTTACCACCATTCAACACTGACGATCAGCCAGGTGCGGACCCCCGGGCTCGGCACCCGTATGAGCGCAGACCCGACGCGTTTTCGCCGGGAAGGGAGAACCCTAGTGAGGATCGCGAAGACCACGGCCACTACGGTCACCACGGCCGCTCTGGCCCTGGGCCTGGCGGCGTGCGGCGGCTCCCCGGAGCCGTCCAAGAGCGAGCCGGCGCAGTCCGCCTCGGCGGCCGGGCCCAAGTTCGCGGGCCAGAGCCTCACCGTTTGGCGCCTCGGCGACCCCAACGAGCCGTCGCAGAAGTACATGGACGACCTCGTCGCCGATTTCAAGACCCGGACCGGCGCGGAGACGAAGGTCGAGTGGATCCCGTGGCCGCAGGTCAACGACAAGTTCACGGCCGCGGCCGCCGGCGGCGAGGGTCCTGACGTCACGGAGATCGGCAACGACCAGGTGCCGCTGTGGCAGAGCCAGGACGCCCTGGCCCCTGTCACGTCGATCGCCACCGCCGGCGAGCAGGCCCAGATCCCGAAGAACCTCTTCGGCCTGGAGACCATCGATGGCGAGGTCTACGCCATGCCGTGGGGCGCCGGCACCCGCGCGGTCATGTACCGCACGGACTGGTTCAAGGAGCTCAAGATCGAGGTCCCCAAGACGTGGGACGAGCTCGTGGCCGCCGCCAAGAAGATCCAGGACAAGAAGGGCAAGGACGTCGACGGGTTCGCCTTCAACGGCGGCTCCGACGCCAACCACCTGCTCGGCGCGCTCGCCTGGTCGCAGGGCGGCGATTACGCGGTCAAGGAGGGCGACAAGTGGGTGGGCAAGCTCACCGACCCCGCCTTCAAGGCCGGCTTCGAGACGTACACGGGGATCGTCACCTCCGGCGTGTCGAGCAAGTCGCGCCTGACGCAGAACACCACCGACATCCGCACCCGCTTCTCCAACGGCAAGGTCGGCATGTACCTCACGGCCTCGTGGGACATCGCCACCATCAAGGAGGAGAGCAAGGGCAAGATCGAGGATGACCAGATGGCGTTCTTCCCCCTGCCCTCCAAGACCGGCGGTGAGACCCCTGCGTTCTTCGGCGGCAACGACATCGCCGTCTGGAACGACGCCAAGAACAAGGAGCTCGCGACCGAGTTCGTGAAGCTGGCCTCCGGCAAGAAGTGGGCCGACCGGTACGCCAAGGACGGCGGCCTGCTGCCCGTCTACCCGGACACGCTGGCCGAGCTGGCCAAGGACCCGGCGCAGGCGCCGTTCGCCGCCGCCTTCGCCAAGGCCAAGGCGTTCCCCGCGGACCCGCAGTGGACCGAGGCGAACGAGACCAAGGCCGTCCTGCAGAACGCGGCCCGCTCGGTCATCGAGGGCAAGGCCACGGCCGACGACGCGCTGGCCAAGGCCAACAAGGAGCTCGAAGACATCCTGAACCAGTCGTGACCATGACGAACACCTCAACGCTCGCCAGGGGCGGGGACACCTCCGCCCCCCGGCGGGGCCGCGGCTCACGCAAGCCCTCCCGCGCCGGCGGTCTGCCGGCGTGGGCGGTGCCGTACGTCCTGCTCGTCCCCGGCACGGTGGTCATCGCGGGCCTGCTGCTCTACCCGATGGTCCAGATGGTCATCATGTCGTTCCAGGACATCAGCCTCCGGGTGATCCGCGGCGTCGCGGAGCCGAAGTGGGTGGGGCTGAAGAACTACACCCAGATCCTCGACAACGACGTCTTCTGGTCCTCGCTCCGCAACACGGTCGTCTTCGCCCTCGTCACCGTGGCGCTCACGCTGGTGCTGGGCACGGCGGTCGGGGTGCTGCTGCACCGGCTGAGCAAGCGGATGTCCACCTTCGTCATCATCGGCATCATGTCCGCGTGGGCGGTGCCGCCGGTGGCGCAGGGCACGATCTGGCGATGGCTGTTCGACGCCGAGGCGGGCATCATCAACTGGGCGCTGAACCTGCTGCCCGACCGGCTGTCCACGCTGGTGTTCGGCCGGGCCGACTGGACAGGTGAGCCGTGGCTCAACGACGCCTGGTCGGTGTACGTGGTGCTGGTGCTGACCGTGGTGTGGGCGTCGTTCCCGTTCGTGGCGGTCTCGGTGCTGGCCGGGCTCAAGGGCATCCCGTCCGAGCTGTACGAGGCGGCCCGGGTCGACGGCTCCACCCCGTGGCGCACGTTCAGGAAGATCACCTTCCCGCTGCTCAAGCCGGTCTTCGCCGTGCTGACGATTCTGTCGATCATCTGGGACTTCAAGGTGCTCAGCCAGCTCTACGTGCTGCTCAACGGGCCCACCAACCGCGAGGCGTTCAACCTGTCCCTCTACTCCTACGCCGAGGCGTTCAAGGCGCCGCCGAAGATGGGCACGGGAGCGGCGATCGCGGTGGTGCTGACGATCATGCTGCTGGTCGTCACCGCCTTCTACACCCGGCAGATGGTCAAGCAGGAGGACCTGGCATGAACCCGCTCGCCCGCAAGCGGCTCACCAGGGCCGCCCTGAACACGGCCGGGGTGCTGGTCTTCCTCTTCGCCGTCTTCCCCGTCTACTGGATGATCTCCACCTCGTTCAAGGCGAACGACCAGATCTTCACCACGGACTTCATCCCGTTCCCCACGCACTTCACCCTCGACCACGTCGAGCGGGTGCTCACCGAGGGCGTGGCGGGCAACCCCATCTGGATCTACATGCGCAACAGCGCGATCGTCGCGCTCGGCACCGTGCTCGTCGGCTCGGCGTTCGCGCTGCTGGCGGCGACGGCGGTGGCGCGCTTCCGGTTCAGGGGCCGCACCGGGTTCCTGATCACGCTGCTCATCGTGCAGATGATCCCGTGCGAGGCGCTGCTCATCCCGCTGTTCCTGAACGTCAAGCGGATGGGCCTGTACGACAACCTGCTCGGGCTCATCGTGATCCAGGTGGGCCTCACCCTCCCCTTCGGCATCTGGATGCTGCGCACGTTCGTCGCGGCGGTGCCCAAGTCGCTGGAGGAGGCCGCGTGGATCGACGGCGCGAGCCGGTTCACCACGTTCAGGAAGGTGCTGTTCCCGCTGGTGGCGCCGGGCCTGGTGGCGACGAGCATCTTCTCGTTCATCACCGCGTGGAACGACCTGATCTTCGCGTTGGTGCTGATGAAGGAGAGCTCCGGCTACACCATGCCGGTGGCCCTGCAGTTCTTCTTCGGGCAGCGCGGCACGGACTGGGGCGCCATCATGGCGACCTCCACGCTGATGACGCTGCCGGTCATCGCCTTCTTCCTGCTGGTGCAGCGCCGCATGGTCTCCGGCCTGGTGGCCGGGGCCGTCAAGGGCTGACCTTCCCCCGCCGCGGCCCTCGGTGCGGCCGGCGCTCCTCCACGCGCCGGGCCGCGCCGCGGGCCGCCCATCCCACGATGAGGAGCCATGAGTCACAGTGATCGGGGGCTGCGCCGCCTCGCGGCGGGCACGCTGCTGGCCGCGTTCACGGGCACGACCGCGCCCGACTGGGTGCTGAGAGAGCTTGAGGACGGCCTCGGCGGCGTCACGCTCTTCGGCTTCAACCTCACCGAGCCGGCCGGGCTGGCCGAGCTGACCGCCTCCCTCCGGGCCGCGGGCGACCCCGTCGTCTCCCTCGACGAGGAGGGCGGTGACGTCACCCGTCTCGCCTACCACGTCGGCAGCCCGTACCCGGGCAACGCCGCGCTCGGCGCGGTCGACGACCCCGACCTCACCCGCCGCGTCTACCGGGCCATCGGCGCGGAGCTGGTCGCCTGCGGAGTGAACCTCGACATGGCGCCCGACGCCGACGTCAACACCGCCGAGGACAACCCCGTCATCGGCACCCGGGCCTTCGGCGACGACCCCGAGCTGGTCGCCCGGCACACCGTGGCGGCCGTCGAGGGGCTGCAGGCCGTGGGGGTCGCCGCCTGCGTCAAGCACTTCCCCGGTCACGGCGCCACCACCGTGGACTCGCACCTGGACGTGCCGGTCGTGGACGTGCCGCTGGACGTGCTGCGCGCCAGGGAGCTGGCGCCGTTCCGCGCGGCCATCGGCGCGGGCACCAAATCGATCATGACGGCGCACGTCGCGGTGCCGGCGCTGACCGGTGACCGGCCGGCCACCCTGTCCTCCGCCGCGCTCACCGGGCTGCTGCGCGAGGAGCTGGGTTACCACGGGGTGGTCATCTCCGACGCGCTCGACATGCAGGCCATCACCGACGGCGTGGGGCTGGCCGAGGGGGCCGTCCAATCTCTGGCGGCCGGCGCCGACCTGCTCTGCCTCGGGCCCAGGCCGGGCCCGGACGAGGTCGCGTGGATCATCGACAGGATCGTGGCGGCGGCCCGGGACGGCCGGCTGCCGGTGGCGCGCCTGGAGGAGGCCGCGGCCCGCACGACGGCGCTGCGCACCTGGTTCGGCACCCGCGCCGGCGTGGCCCACGAGGTCCGCTCCGCCGACGTGCCGGACGAGGCGCGCGGCGGCGTGCCGCCGATCGGCCTGCACGCCGCCAGGCGGGCCGTCCGCCTCGACGGCTCGGCCGCTCCGCTGACGGACCCGCTGGTGGTGGAGGTGGACACCCCGCCGACCATCGCGGTCGGCGACGTGCCGTGGGGTGTCTCGCCGTGGCTGCCGCAGGCGGAGGTGCTCCGGGTACGGCCGGCCGACGCGGACGCGGACGCCCTCCTGGAACGCGCCGCCGGCCGGTCGCTGGTCGTGGTCGTCAAGGACGCCCACCGCTACGCCGACAGCCGGGCCCTGGTCTCGGCGCTGGTGGCCGCCCGGCCGGACGCGATCGTGGTGGAGATGGGACTGCCGGTGTGGCGGCCGGGCAGCGCCGCCTACATCGCGACGTACGGGGCCGCCCGCGCCAACGCCCAGGCCGCGATGGAGCTGCTGACAGCCTGACCGCGCGCTCCTGACACCCTCCGGGGACCCGTGGACGGGTCAGGAGGCGAAGATCTCCTCGTGGGCCTGATGGAGGGCGGCCAGGACGGCCCCACGCAGCACCGGGTTGCCCTCCACGGTGCTGGTCACCACCTGGGGCCGCACCGGGCAGACGCGGGCCACCGCCTCCTCCACCCGGGAGGTGAGCGCGCGGCCGCCCGCGTGGCCCACCTCGCCGCCCAGCACGACCAGCCCGGGGTCGAGGATCACGCACACCGCGGCCACGCCCAGCGCCAGCCGGTGGGCCAGCTCGTCCAGCAGCGGCTCGCCCCTGGTGCCCGCCGCGACCGCCACCTCCACGCACTCCCTCGCGCTCGCCGCCGCGAACCCGTAGCCGGCGGCGAGCTCGGCCACCGCCTCGGCGCTGACCAGCGACTGCAGGCCGCCCGCCAGCGAGGGCAGCCGCCCCGGTGAGGTGCGGATCTCCTCGGGCAGCGCCGCGCCCGGCACCGCCAGGTAGCCGATCTCGCCCGCGCTGCCCGACCGGCCCCGGTGGAGCTTGCCGCCCAGCATCACCGCGAGGCCGAGCCCGCGGCTGGCCCACAGCAGCACGAAGTCGTCGACGCCCGCCGCGGCGCCGTCGGCGCGCTCGGCGACGGCGGCGAGGTTGACGTCGTTCTCGATGGTGACCTCCCGCTTGAGGTCGCCGGCCAGCGCCTCGTGGCTGCCGTCGTGCCAGCCCGGCAGGTCGAAGGCGTAGCGGACGTCGCCGGTGCGCGGATCGACCACGCCGGGCGTGCCGATCACGACGCCGCGCAGCCGGCCGGCGCTGACCTTGGCGCTGCGGCAGGCCTTCATGATGGCGCCGTGGACGACGGGGACGAGGTCGTCGTGGCCGTTGGGGGCGAACGTCACCTCCGCCACCGTGCGCCCGTGGATGTCGGCGACGGCCGCCGAGACCAGCTCCGGCCCGACCTCCAGCCCGGCCACGTACGCGCTGGAGGGGATGACGGAGTAGAGCGCCGCGTTGGGCCCGCGACCGCCTGCCTGGACGCCGACGACCTCGACGAGGCCGCGCTCCTCCAGCCGGGCGAGCGTCTGGGAGGCGGTGACCTTGGACAGGCCGGTCAGCTCGCCGATCTGCCCCCGGGTCATCGGACCGGTGGAGAGCAGCAACTCGAGCGCGGCCCGGTCGTTGATCTCCCTGAGCAGTCTGGGCACACCAGGGCGTCGCTCCACGCTGTATCCCACCGTCTAATCGAAAAGGTTGTTGGAAGTTTAGCGCTCCTCCTGTCGCCAATCACCGCAGGTGAACGCGAGGATTCCTCGCAAAACCGGTCCTTTGGGCACGCTCCCATCCCTTCCTCTCGGCCCGGCGGACTCGCCGACAGGCCCGAAAAGGACCGAAAAGGCGTCTGCGGGATGTCCGCCCAGGCAGGGCGGGTGCGACACGTCCGATCACCTCACGCTTTCGGCGGCCTTGCGCCTAACCACTGTTGACCAGGAGGGATAATCGACAACATGCGCCTTTCCGCTCGTGTCGACTACGCCCTTCGTGCCGCCGCCGAACTCGCCGCAGCCGGTGCCGGCCCGACCACCGTGGGCGAGCTCGCCAAGGAGCAGGACATGCCGCCCAAGTACCTGGAGAACATCCTGCTCCAGATGCGCCGCGCCGGCCTGGTCCGCGGCCAGCGGGGCCCTGAGGGCGGCTACGTGCTCGCACGTCCCGCCGGCGAGATCTCGCTCGCCGACGTGATCAGGGCGGTGGACGGGCCGCTGGCCAACGTCCGCGGTGAGCGCCCGGAGCACGTCGGCTACCGCGGCCCGGCGGAGTCGCTGCAGCAGGTGTGGATCGCGTTGCGGGCCACCGAGCGCTCCATCCTCGAAGAGGTCACGCTGGAGCAGGTCGCGAGCGGTGAGCTGCCGGAGCGGGTGCGCCAGCTCGCCGCCGACCCCGCCGCCTGGGACTGATCGTTCCAAGACCGGTCAGAGGGCGCCTCGCACCGGGTTCCTAGACTGGGGGCATGCCCGAAGGAGACGCCGTCCACCGTGCCGCCGGCCGGCTGCGGGGCGCGCTCGACGGGCGGGTGCTGACCAGGTCCGACTTCCGGGTGCCCCGCCACGCCACCGCCGATCTGCGCGGGCGGGCCGTGCTGACGACGGTGTCGCGGGGCAAGCACCTGCTCACCCGCGTCGAGGGCGGCCTGACCGTGCACACCCACCTGCGCATGGACGGGAGCTGGCGCATCGTTCCGGCCGGACGGCGGACGCGGAACGGCGCAGCCGCGAACGCCGGAGCACGCGGGGTGGGCGGCGACGATGTCCGGCTCGTGCTGGCCAACGCGGAGTGGGAGGCGGTCGGGCACCGGCTGGGGATGGTGGACCTGCTGCGGACCGCCGAGGAGTCACGGGTGGTGGGGCATCTGGGGCCCGACCTGCTCGGCGACGACTGGGACCCCGCCGAGGCGGTGCGGCGGCTGCTGATGGAGCCGGACAGGACGATCGGGGAGGCGCTGCTCGACCAGCGCAACCTTGCGGGAATCGGGACGATCTACCGCGCCGAGACACTGTTCCTCAGAGGAGTCTGGCCGTGGCGGAAGGTCGGGGACGTGGCGGACCTGGAGGGGGTGGTCACGCTGGCCCAGCGGCTGCTGAACGCGAACAAGGCTCACGCGGGCACCGTGACGACAGGCGATCGCCGTCCCAGCGCGCAGACCTGGGTCTACGGCAGGGCAGGGCGGCCGTGTCGCCGATGCGGCACGCGCATCAGCCGTGGGGAGATGGGGGCACAACCACAGGAACGGCTGATCCTGTGGTGCGGCGCCTGCCAGCCGAGCTAGGCAGCCACCATGTCCTTGACCTCGGGGAACACGGAGTCGGAGATCGATCCGGGCACCGATTCGGCAAGGGGGATGCGCTCGTGGTCGGGAACGTCGGCGAGCACGGGGGCAGCCTGCAGCTCAGCCAGGGCGAACTGGTCGGACACCTCACGCAGAACCTGCGACAGCGGAACGCCGAGGGCGCCGCAGATCGAGGCCAGCAACTCGGACGACGCCTCTTTCTGGCCACGCTCCACTTCGGACAAGTAGCCCAGCGAGACCCGCGCCAACGTGGACACCTCACGGAGAGTGCGTCCCTGCCGCACGCGCAACCGCCTCAGCACATCGCCGAGCAGCTGACGCAGCAAAATCATCTGTCGCTCCCTCCCCGGCGTGGAGGTCTTCACCACGCCCCGCGCGATCGGATCGTGCCGCCCATCCTTCTTCTTCGCTTGGTACATGCTCCTCGCCGTCGTCATGGGGCCCTGCCGTCCCCGGATCGTCGCTCCCGGCCCGTCATGCGACGCACCCGGCCTGCCTGCCGGGCGCTCGCTGCTTGACGTTGGCTCTCGGACCTCACTCACAGCTCCACCGTACCTGTATCGACCGACACCGCGTCAGACCGTGCCAGTCATGTTCGCTCGGGACGTAACACGGTAATCACCCGGAATGTTCCCCCTTGTTCGGCTTAAGCACACCTGTTAGTAGATCAACCGCCTCGTCCACCGTCTTTACCCTGATACGTTCGCGCGACCCCTGGAGTCTCAACTCTCGCAGCCATATTTCTCCGCCGGGCCCGCTGACGGCCACGTGCACGGTGCCGACGGGCCTGCCGTCCTGGGGCTCGGGCCCCGCCACCCCGGTCACGGCCAGCCCGTACGTCGCCTCGCACAGCCTGGCCACGCCCGCCGCCATCGCCGCCGCGACGTCCGGGTGGACGGCCCCCTCCCGCCGCAGCAGGTCGCCGGGGACCCCCAGCAGCGCCTGCTTCAGATCCGTCGCGTAGGAGACGACCCCGCCCCTGAACGCCTTGGACGCCCCCGGGACGGCTGTGAGGGTCGCCCCGATGAGCCCCCCGGTCAGCGACTCGGCCACGGCGAGCGTGGCCCCCCGCTCCACCAGCAGCGTGATGGCCTCGGCGGCCGGCGCCATGGTCACTCCCCCCGGACCTGCCGCGCCACCTTGCGGAGCTTGACGGCTCGGAACACGTAGTCGATGCCCGTGCCGACCGTGACCAGCAGGGCGACGCCCATGACCGTCCAGCGGAGCGGGTCGTAGACGCCGGGCAGGATGTACAGGACGATCGCGGCGATCTGCAGCACGGTCTTGACCTTGCCGCCGTAGCTGGCCGGGATGACCGCGCGGCGGATCAGCATGAGGCGCAGCACCGTGATGCCGAGCTCGCGCCCGAGGATCACCAGCGTGACCCACCACGGCAGCTCACCGAGGAGCGACAGGGACACCAGCGCCGCCCCGGTCAGCGCCTTGTCGGCGATCGGGTCGGCGATCTTGCCGAAGTCGGTGATCAGCCCGTAGCGGCGGGCCAGCTCGCCGTCGAGATGGTCGGTGATGGACGCCACGGCGAAGACGGCCAGCGCGCCCAGGCGCCAGCCCATGCCCGGCATGAAGAGACAGAAGACGAAGAAGGGGACGAGCGCCAACCGCAGGACCGTGAGGACGTTGGCGATGTTCCACGGGCTGACCACGCGGCGCTCGTCCCTGGTCATGGACCGGCCTTGATGCGCGCGATCAGGTCGACCCCCTCGGCGTCGACCACCACCGCGCGCACGATCTGGCCGCGCACCAGGCCGATGCCCTGCACGGTCACGGACCCGTCCACCTCGGGACCCTGGTGGGCGGCCCGGCCCTCGTAGCCGCCGTCACCCAGGTCGTCGTCGATGAGCACGTCGACCTCGGTGCCGATGCGCTCCTCCGCCCGCTGCGCGGTCAGCTCCTCGGCCAGCTCGGTCAGCACGCGCACGCGCTCGTCCACGGTCTCCTGGTCGAGCTTGCCGTCGAAGCCGGCCGCCTCGGTGCCGTCCTCGTCGGAGTAGCCGAACACGCCGATCACGTCGAGCCGCGCCTGCTCCAGGAAGCCGACCAGCTCGCCGAACTCCTCCTCGGTCTCGCCGGGGAAGCCCACGATGAAGTTGGAGCGCACACCCGCCTCGGGGGCGTGCTCGCGGATGCTCTCCAGCAGCCCCAGGAAGCGCTCCGGGTCGCCGAAGCGGCGCATCCGGCGCAGCACCGTGCCGCTGGCGTGCTGGAAGGACAGGTCGAAGTACGGGGCGATGCCCTCGGTGCCCGCGATGACCTCCAGCAGCCCCGGTCGCAGCTCGGCCGGCTGGAGGTAGCTGACGCGCACCCGGTCGATGCCCTCGACGGCGGCCAGGCGTGGCAGCAGCTTCTCCAGCGCCCTCAGGTCGCCGAGGTCCTTGCCGTAGGAGGTGGAGTTCTCGCTGACGAGGACCAGCTCGCGCACGCCGCGGTGGGCGAGCCAGTCGGCCTCGGCCAGCAGCTCCTCGGGGTCACGCGAGACGTAGGCGCCGCGGAAGGCCGGGATGGCGCAGAAGGTGCAGCGCCGGTCGCAGCCGGAGGCGAGCTTGAGCGAGGCCACCGGGCTCTCGTCGAGCCGCTTGCGCAGCACGCGGGGGCCGCTGGCGGGCGCCAGCCCGTCGGGCAGGTCGCCGTGGCCCGGGATGGCGGCCTTGGGGGCGGCGGCCCGGTCGACGGGCGAGATGGGCAGCAGGGTGCGCCGGTCACGCGGGGTGTGCGGCTTGAGCGGCCGCCCGGCGAGCACGTCGTCGAGGCGGCCGCCGATGTCGGCGTAGTCGTCGAAGGAGATGACCGCGCTGGCCTCGGGCAGTGCCTCGGCCAGCTCGTTGCCGTAGCGCTCGGCCATGCAGCCCGCGGCGACCACCTTGGTGCCGGAGTCCGCCGCGGCCAGCAGCGTGTCGATGGAGTCCTTCTTCGCCGAGTCGATGAAGCCACACGTGTTGACGACGACGACGTCTGGGTCGTCGTCGCCCAGCTGCCAGCCGGCAGCCTCAAGTCGCGCGGCGAGCTCCTCGGAGTCGACCTCGTTGCGCGCGCAGCCCAGGGTGATCAGCGATGCGGTTCGGCGGGATGACATGGTGAACACTACGGTATCGGGAGTTGGCCACCACCCGATGCACGGGCTACCTCGCCGGTGGCGCCGGCGGCCCGAACGAGCGGCGCACCGGCTCGCCGCGCGACCCGAGCTTGCCGACCTTCTTGCCGTTGACCTGCACCGACACCGCGCCGGCGTCACTGACCTCGAGGTCGACCCGGTTCGGGGCCCGCCAGGTGGATGTCATGCCGGGCTGCATCGTCCCGGCGAACATCCTGCGGCCCTGGGCGTCGAGGACGCTGACGTAGGACGAGCGCTTGGCCTTGACCTGGACGACCACCTCGTTGGCGACGGCGGTCGCGCTCGCCCTGGGCGGGGCCTGCTTGGCCCGCTGGTGCAGCTCGGCGGCCGGCGCCCCCTGGCCGGCGGGGATCTCCTCCACCGCGGCCGGGTGCGTCCCCCCGCCCATGACGCGGACCACGCCGAAGATCACGACGAGGCTCAGCACGACGCCCAGCCCCATCGACCAGGTGGGCCCGCGCCGCTCGGCCGCCCGCAGCACGCGGTCGGTGCGGAAGACGCCGGCCATCTGCAGCGCGGGCGGACGCCCGCCGTTGAACTCGTCGTAGCGTTGGACCATGGCCTCGGGATCGAGGCCGAGCGCTCTGGAGAGCGCCTTGATGTGCCCCCGCTCGTAGAAGTCGCCGCCGCACTGCGCGAACTCGTCGCGCTCGAAGGCGTTGATGATCGCCTCGCGAACGCGGGTGACCGCGCTGAGCTGCTCGACCGTCATGCCCGCCGACCGTCTCGCGGTGGACAGCATGGCTCCGACGCTCCGCCTGTCCGCGCCCTGCGCGGGCACGTCCTGCTCCTGTGTGCTCTGGTCCTCCACGGCGCACGCCTCCCAGCCCCTGACGAACCGTAACCGACCCTATTCAATCAGTAACCGTCAGGGAGGGACACACCGGGGTCACCCGCCGCGCAGGTCGGCCAGCAGAGCCGCCAGATCGTCGGGCTTGACGAGCACCTCGCGGGCCTTGGAGCCCTCGCTGGGGCCCACCACGGAGCGGCTCTCCAGCAGGTCCATCAGCCGCCCGGCCTTGGCGAACCCGACGCGCAGCTTGCGCTGGAGCATCGAGGTGGAGCCGAACTGGGTCGTCACGATCAGCTCGGCCGCCTGGATCAGCAGCTCCAGGTCGTCGCCGATGTCCTCGTCGATCTCCCGCTTGACGGGCGCGGCTGCCACGTCGTCGCGGTACTCGGCCTGCATCTGCGTCTTGCAGTGCGCGACGATCTCGGCGATCTCCTTCTCGGAGACGAACGCGTTCTGGATGCGGATGGGCTTGCTGGCGCCCATCGGCAGGAACAGCGCGTCGCCCTGCCCGACCAGCTTGTCGGCGCCGGGCTGGTCGAGGATGACCCGCGAGTCGGTGAGCGAGGAGACGGCGAAGGCCAGCCGGGAGGGCACGTTGGCCTTGATGAGGCCGGTGACGACGTCCACGGAGGGCCGCTGGGTGGCGATGACCAGGTGGATGCCGGCGGCGCGGGCGAGCTGGGTGATGCGCACGATCGAGTCCTCGACGTCGCGCGGGGCGACCATCATGAGGTCGGCCAGCTCGTCCACGATCACCAGCAGGTACGGGTACGGCTGGTAGACCCGCTCGCTGCCCGGCGGCGGCTGGAGCTTGCCGGCCCGCACCGCCTTGTTGAACTCGTCCACGTGCCGGAACCCGGAGGCCGCCAGGTCGTCGTAGCGGCGGTCCATCTCCCCCACCACCCATTCGAGGGCCTCGGCGGCCTTCTTGGGGTTGGTGATGATGGGCGTGATCAGGTGCGGGATGCCCTCGTACACCGAGAGCTCCACCCGCTTGGGGTCGACGAGCACCATGCGCACCTCGTCGGGGGTCGCGCGCATGAGGATCGAGGTGATGAGGCCGTTGACGCAGACGGACTTGCCCGCGCCGGTGGCGCCCGCGATGAGCAGGTGGGGCATTTTGGCGAGGTTGGCCACGATCGTGCGGCCCTCGACGTCCTTGCCCAGCCCCACGATCATCGGGTGGTGGTCGGCCTGGGCCACCTGCGAGCGCAGCACGTCGCCGAGCGCCACGAGGTCCTTGTCGGCGTTCGGGATCTCCACCCCGATGGCCGACTTGCCGGGGATGGGCGACAGGATGCGGACGTCGGCGGACTTCACCGCGTACGCGATGTTCTTGGTGAGCGCGGTGACCTTCTCCACCTTCACGGCGGGCCCGAGCTCGATCTCGTAGCGGGTGACGGTCGGGCCGCGGGTGAAGCCGATCACCTGCGCGTCGATGGCGAACTGCTCCAGCACGCTGGTCAGCGCGTTGACCACGGTGGTGTTGGCCTTGGTCTGCGGCTTGGGCAGGCTGCCAGGCTTGAGGAACTGCAGGTCCGGCAGGCTGTACGGGCCGGCCTGCGGCGAGAGCACGAGCTGCTCGACCTTGCGCGGCGCGGGCGTCGGCTCCGGCGGCTCCGCCCGCCTCGCCGGCTCGGGCGCGGGCGGCTCCTCGTCCACCAGGCCCGGCACGATCTCGGGCGCGTGGTCGGCCCGCTTGTCCTGGTCGGACAGGACCGGCGTGTCGTACGGCGGCTCGCCCTCGCGCTCGGCGCCGGGCTCGGCGGACTTGCGGACCCGCCGCACGCGCCGGACCTCGGGCCTGGGAGCGCCGGCCGGAGCGGTGCCCCGCTGCTCGAACAGCAGGTGCCGCAGCTCCGACAGCCGCTCGGGGATGCGGTGGACCGGCGTCGCCGTGATCACGAGCACCCCGAAGCCGGACAGCATGAGCAGCAGCGGGATCGTGATCCAGGAGGGCAGGATGCTCATGGGCGGGGCCGAGACGATGAACCCGATGAGGCCGCCCGCCTGGGCGACCCGGTCCATGCCGTCGTTGGCGGTGCCCGCGGGGTTGGGGTAGGGCACGTCGTTGGCCACGTGGATGACGCCGAGCACGCCGATCAGCAGCGCGCTCCAGCCGATCACCATGCGGCCGGTGTCGGCGTTCTGGTCGGGGTGGCGCAGGTACCGCCAGGCCAGCAGGCCGAGCAGCAGCGGCAGCGCCCACGCCAGCGAGCCGAACATCGCGCGCACGACCACGTTGACCACGGTGGCGACCGTGCCCTCGGAGGCGCGCCAGGTCATCGCGGCCAGCACGATGGCGCCGGCCAGGACCGCGAGGCCCACGCCGTCGCGCCGGTGCGCCGGGTCCAGCTCGCGGGCGTTCTTGCCGAGCGCCCGCGCCGCGCCGCCGATGCCGTTGGCCACGAGCATCCACAGCCCGACGACGAGCTTGCCGATCATCGTGAAGACCCAGGTGATGGGGTCCTGATGGGTCAGGGACGCCTTGCGGGCCGACGACGATCCCCTGGCCCTCGGGCGCCCCGACGGCGTGGATCCCCGCTTCGCGGGGGCCGGGCGCGGCGCGGTCGACCGCTTCGCCGGCCCCTTCGATGCGCTTTTCGGCGTACGGGTGGCCATGATGCCAAAGGTACTTCCGAGACGGTGGCGAACGCACTCAGGCTCGCCGATGCCGTTCGCGAACGGGTGTAAGCCGGGCGTCAGGCCGGGAAGCGGTAGGTCGTGCTGGAGGTGAAGCGCTCCCCCGGCCGCAGCACCGTGGAGGGGAACTGCGGCTGGTTGGGCGAGTCGGGGAAGTGCTGGGTCTCCAGGCAGAAGCCCGCGTGCGGCCCGTACGGGGTGGCGACGCCGTCGAGCATGCCGCCGGCGTAGAACTGGACGCCCGGCTCCGTGGTGGTGACCTCCATGGTCAGGCCGCCGGCCGGCTCGACGACGCGCATGCCGCCGGACCCGTCCAGCACGAAGCAGTGGTCGTAGGCGCCGTCGAGGCGGGCGCCGATGGCGTGCGGCGTGGTGAAGTCGAACGGCGTGCCCTTGACGGGCGCGAGGTCACCGGTGGGGATCTTGTCGTCGTCGACCGGCAGGTAGTGCTCGGCGCCGATCTCGATCTCGTGGCCGAGGACGTCGCCCCGGCCGGCGCCAGCCAGGTTGAAGTAGGAGTGGTTGGTGAGGTTGAGCACCGTGGGCGCGTCGGTCTCGGCGGTGTAGTCGATGCGCAGCGCGTCGCCGTCGGCGGTGTAGGTGACGGAGGCGGTCAGCGTGCCCGGGTAGCCCTGGTCGCCGTCGGGGCTGGTCAAGGTGAGCGTCACGGAGGAGCCGGTGGCCTCGGCGACGGTCCACACCTTGCGGTCGAAGCCCTCGACGCCGCCGTGCAGGCTGCTGGGCCCGTTGTTGCGGGGCAGGGTGTGGGTGACCCCGTCGAGGGTGAACGCGGCGCCGGCGATGCGGTTGCCGTACCTGCCGACGACCGCGCCGAAGTAGCGGCTGCGGGTCAGGTAATCCTCGAGCGTGTCGAGCCCGAGCACCACGTTGACGCCGGACACCTCCAAGGACTGGAGCACGGCGCCGTAGCTGAGCACGGCCGCGCGCAGCCGCCCCGACGTCAGCTCGAAGCGCTCGACGCGCTCGCCCGACGGCAGTGTTCCGAACATCATGTGTGTGCCTCTCCCGTGGACTCTCGGACGATCAGGGTGGTCTCCAGCATCGTGACACCCGTGGCCCCCTCGGAGTCGACCGACTGCAGCAGCATGTCGACGGCGATGCGCCCGGCGGCGGCGGTGGGCATGGCGATGGTGGTGAGCTTGGGACGGCCGAGCCGGCCGGCCACGATGTCGTCCACGCCGATCACGCTGATGTCGCGCGGCACCTCGGCCCCGCGCTCGGACAGCCCCTCGATCAGGCCGATGGCGACCAGGTCGTTGTAGGCGAGGACACCGGTGGCGCCCGAGGCCAGCACGTCGGCGGCGGCGGCCAGGCCGCCCAGCTCGGTCGGCGGGTTGGGGCCGAGGAAGACGACGTCCACCTCGCTCATCGCGGCGGCCGCCTCCTGCATCTCCTTGCTGGTCCAGGAGCCGCTGGGGCCGGTGACGACGGCCAGCCGGCGGTGCCCCAGCTCCGTCAGGTGCTCGACGGCGAGCCGGGCCCCGCGCCCCACGTCCATGAGCACCGTGGGCATGCCCCGGACGCGCCGGTTGACCAGGACGAAGGGGATCTCCTCGCGCAGGCGCTCTATCGTCCTGTTGGTCAGGCGCGGGCTGCACAGCAGGACGCCGTCCACCTGCTTGGTGAGGGTCTGGATCAGATCCTCCTCCGCCTTGGGGTCCTCGTCGGTGTCGGCCACGAACACGTGGTAGTCGCGCAGCCGTGCCTGGGCCTGGGCGGCCTTGATGAGCGGCGGGAAGAAGGGGTTGGCGATGTCGGCCACGATGAGGCCGAGGTTGTGGGTGCGGCCGGTGGTCAGCGCGCGGGCGGCGCGGTTGGGCCGGTAGCCCAGGTCCTCGGCGACGGCCAGCACGCGGGTGCGGGTCTCCGGGTTGACCAGGTGGGGCGCGGAGAAGGAGCGTGACACCGTGGAGACGTGGACGCCGGAAGCGCGTGCCACGTCGCGAATCGTCACCGCCACGCCTGGCCTCCTCCGACCACAGCTTGTACTTTAGTGCAAGCGTTTGTATCGCTGTCAATGCGTCATCGCCGCCCGGGAGGGACCGCCGGCGCACCACCTTATCCCCTATGTTCCCCCAAGTGGGAGGGGAGGGCACACCTCCGCCGCTTGACGTTGCCGGAACGAAACCTCAATACTTTTTGCAACCGGTTGCCGAACGCGAACCCCAGGAGTGGTGAAAGATCCGATGACACGAACACTGGTGACCGGGAGCGCCGGCCGGCTAGGGCGCAGCGTGGTCGCCACATTGGCGCAGGCCGGTCACGAGGTGATCGGCGTCGACGTCGTGCCGGGCACCCCGCGGGAGGCGGCGTCCACCCTGCCCGCCGACCTGACCGACCTCGGCCAGGCCTACGACGTGCTGGCCCGCTTCCGCCCGGACGTGGTGGTCCACCTGGCCGCCATCGCGACCCCGTTCAGCCGGCCCGAGGGCGTCATCTACCGGACCAACACCCAGCTCGCCTTCAACGTCTGCGAGGCGGCGAGCAACACCGGGGTCGGCCGCGTGGTCATCGCCAGCAGCCCGACCGTGATCGGCTACGGCGCGCCCCGCGGCTGGGCGCCGCGCTACCTGCCGATCGACGAGGAGCACCCGGCCGAGCCGTGGAACGCCTACAGCCTGTCGAAGCTGGTGGCCGAGCAGACGATGGCCGCCTTCGCGCGCGACTCCGAGACGAGGTTCGCGGCCGTGCGGCCGTGCTTCGTGGTGGCGCCGGAGGAGTGGGCCGGCGCGCCGACCCAGTCCGGCCACACCATCGCGGAGCGGCTGGACCGGCCGGAGATCGCCGGGGTGTCGCTGTTCAACTACATCGACGCGCGCGACGCCTCGGAGATGCTCTCCGTACTGATCGACCGGATGTGGGACATCCCGAGCGGCGAGGTGTTCTTCGCCGGAGCCGCCGACGCCCTCGCCCGTGAGCCCCTGGCGGAGCTGCTGCCCGCCGTCAACCCCGCCACCGCGGCCACCGCCGCCGCGCTGACCGGCACCGCCCCCGCCTTCACCTCGGCCAAGGCCGAGCGGCTGCTGGGCTGGACCCCCAAGCGCGACTGGCGAACCGAACTGGAGATCGGATGAACCTCAGCGGGATCCTCTTCTTCCCGGTAACGCCGTTCGACGCGGCCGGGCGCCTGGCCGAGGAGGTGCTGGCCGAGCACATCAGGCGCGGGCTCGCGCACCGGCCGGGAGGGGTGTTCGTGGCGTGCGGCACCGGCGAGTTCCCCGCCCTGTCGGAGGCCGAGCACGAGGCTGCCGTGCAGGTGGCCGTCAAGACGGCGCGGGGCGAGGCGCCGGTGGTCGCCGGCGCGGGCGGGCCGCTCGGCTCGGCGCTGCGCCAGGCGCGCGCGGCTCGCGACGCGGGCGCCGACGGCCTGCTGCTCATGCCGCCGTACCTGGCCGTGGGGCCGCGCGAGGGCTTCACCGCGTACGTCCGCGCGATCGCCGAGGTGCTGCCGGTGATCATCTACATGCGCGGATCGGTGGTGCTCTCCCCCGAGCAGGTGGTGGAGCTGGCCCGGATCCCCGGCGTGGTGGGCCTGAAGGACGGCCTGGGCGACATCGACCTCATCCAGCGGATCGTGCTGGCCGTGCGCCGCGAGATCGGCCCCGACTTCGCGTTCTTCAACGGGCTGCCGACGGCCGAGCTGACCATGGGCGCCTACCGGGGCATCGGCGTGGAGCTCTACTCCTCGGCGGTCTTCGCGTTCGCGCCGGAGATCGCCACCGCCTTCCTCGCCGGCGCCGGCGACCTGCTCACCGAGTTCTACGAGCCGCTCGTCCGGCTGCGCTCCAAGGTGCCGGGGTACGCCGTGTCGCTGGTCAAGGCCGGGGTGCGGCTGACCGGCCTGGACGCCGGCCCGGTGCGGCCCCCGCTGGTGGACGCCGCACCCGAGCACGTGGCCGAGCTGGAGGAGCTCATCCGGCGGGGCAGGGAGGTGGCGGCGGCCCATGATTCGTGACCTGCGTGTGAGCGCCCGCACGGCCGCCCTGCCGCGGCCGTGGGGGCCGGACGTGCCCGCCAACCACGTGCTGGTGGTCGAGGTGGTCCTGGACGACGGGCGGACCGGCACGGGCTTCTCCTGGACGCCGCAGATCGGGGCGCGGGCCGTCCAGGCGTTGCTGGAGCACGACATCCGGGAGGCGGTGATCGGCCTCGACCCGCACCCGGAGGTGGTGTGGGACCGCCTCTGGCGGCACCTGCGCGAGGCGGGACCGGGGGGCGTCACCACGGTCGCCCTCGCGGGCGTGGACCTGGCGCTGTGGGACCTGCGCTGCGGCGGGCGCGGGATCGTGGACGTGCTGGGCCGGCGCAGGGACACCGTGCCGGTCTACGGCAGCGGCGTCAACCTGCACTACACGCTGGAGGAGCTGGTCGCGCAGGCCGAGCGGTGGAAGGCGGCCGGCTACCCGGCCGTCAAGATGAAGGTCGGCCGGCCCGACCTGCGCGAGGACGTCGAGCGGGTGGCGGCGGTCCGCGAGGTGATCGGGCCGGACAGGCTGTTGATGATCGACGCCAACCAGCGCTGGGACCTGCACCGGGCCCGCCGCGCGGTGGACGAGCTGGCCCCGTACGGACTGCACTGGCTGGAGGAGCCGCTGCCGGCCGACGACGTGGCCGCGCACGTGGAGCTGCGCCGGTCGGTGGACGTGCCGATCGCGGTCGGCGAGAACGTCTACACCGTCTACGGCTTCCGTGACCTGCTGACCGCGGGCGCCTGCGACGTGGTCCAGCCCAACGTGGTGCGGGTGGGCGGCATCACGCCGTTCCTGCGGATCACCGAGCTGGCCCGGACGTTCGACGTGCCGGTCTATCCGCACCTGCTGCCCGACCTGTCGGCGCAGCTCGCGCTCACGCTGCCGCTGCCGTGCATGGCCGAGGAGGTCGAGGACGCCTCGTTCGCCGCCCTCGGGCTGCTGGAGGAGCCGTACCCTGTCCGGGTCGCGGGTGGGAAGCTGAGCGTCGGAGAGCACCGGGGCCTCGGGCTCCGCTGGAGGTGAGCATGCGCGTCGTCCTGGCGGGCACCCGGGGATTCGGGGCCCACTACCTGGAGCGGCTGCGGCACATGAGGGACGTGGTCGAGCTGGCCGGCGTCTGCGACACCGTGCCGCCGGAGCCGGGAGCGCTCGACGGGCTCGGCCCGGGCGACGCCGCGCCCGAGTTCTCCACCGACCTGCCGGAGCTGATCAAGCGGACCGGCGCGGAGATCGCGATCCTGGCGACGCCCATCCCGACGCACGCCGAGCTGACCCTGGCCGCGCTGGCGGCGGGGGCGCACGTGCTGGTGGAGAAGCCGACGGCGGCCACGCTGGCCGACTTCGACCGGATGGAGCGCGCCGCCGCCGAGGCCGGGCTGGCCTGCCAGGTGGGGTTCCAGAGCCTCGGGTCCGCGGCGATCCCGGCGGTGCGTGACATGATCGCCGAGGGCGTCGTCGGCCGTGTCACCGGGATCGGCGTGGCCGGCTCGTGGCCGCGGCCCGCCTCCTACTTCACGCGCAGCGCGTGGGCGGGCCGGCGGCGGCTCGACGGCGTGGACGTCGTGGACGGCGCGCTGACCAACCCGTTCGCCCACGCGCTGGCGACCGCCCTGGCGCTGGCCGGGACCGAGGGGCGCGGCGCCGTCTCCTCGGTCGAGACGGAGCTGTTCCACGCCAACGCCATCGAGTCGGACGACACCTCCGCCGTCCGGGTCACCACGGCCGGCGGGCCGCCGATCGTGGCCGCCGTGACGCTGTGCGCCGCCGAGCGGGACGAGCCGTACGTGGTCGTCCACGGCGAGCGGGGACGGATCAAGCTCCGGTACACGCTGGACGAGGTCCAGGTGGACGACGGGCCCGTGCGGCGGTTCGGCCGGACGGATCTGCTGCGCAACCTGGTGGACCACGTCGGCTCCGGGGAGCCGCTGCTGGTGCCCATCGCCAGGACCGGGGCGTTCATGGAGGTGCTGGAGGCCATCCGGCTCGCGCCCGACCCGCTGCCCATCGCCGACGAGCACCAGGACCGCTCCGGCGAGGGCCGGGTGCTGCCGGGCGTCGCCGGGCTGGTGGACGCGTGCGCGGACCGGCTCACGCTGTTCTCCGAGGCAGGAGCGCCCTGGGCCGTGCCGCTCGTCGCCGGTGGCGGCGTCGTCGCCGAGTACGTGACGCGTCCCGACCTGCCGCTCACCGAGTCGCCCCGGCCGTACCTGCATCCGGTGCGCACGCTCGGGGGCGTCGTGGTGACCGAGGTGCGGCCGCAGGACCACCCGCACCACCTGGGCGCCGGCGTGGCCGTGACGGACGTGGGCGGGCGCAACTTCTGGGGCGGGCGCACGTTCGTCCGCGACCAGGGGCCTACCTGGCTCGACAACCACGGCGTCCAGCGGCACGTGGAGTTCACCGGCCGCGACCGGGCGGGGTTCGCCGAGACGCTGCTGTGGGAGCGGCCGGGCGAGGCCCCGGTCGCGCGCGAGGAGCGGACGGCGCGGGCGGTCCCGCTGTCGCGGGGCTGGGCGCTGCGCTTCTCCTTCACGCTGCGCAACCTCACCGGCTCGCCGCTGACGATCCGGAGCTCGGCCACCAAGGGCCGGGCCGGAGCCGGGTACGGCGGGTTCTTCTGGCGGGCTCCCGCCGGTTCGCCGGGGCTGCGGGTCTTCACCGGGGAGGCCGAGGGCGAGCAGGCCGTGCACGGGTCGCGGGCGCCGTGGCTGGCGCTGTCGTCGGAGGACTGGACGCTGGTGTTCGCCCAGGAGGACGACCCGTGGTTCGTGCGGGTCGCCGAGTATCCCGGGGTGGGCACGGCGCTTGCCTGGGACACGCCGCTGGTCTTCGACGACGTGCTGACCCGCCGGGTCACCGTGGTCGTCGCCGACGGCCGCCTGGCGCCCGGCGAGGTCCCCGCCCTGGTGGCGGAGGCGACGGCCTGAGCGTCGTGCTCAGGCCGCCAGGTGCCGCGACAGCCAGCCGAAGGCGTGCTCCTGCATGGGCAGGGTGAAGGCGTGCGGGGCGTCGAAGAAGACGCCCTCGTAGCCGCCCTCCGGGTACGCGCGGGAGATGATCTCGTGGGCCCGGCGCATCCCGGCGGGCGGGAACAGCTCGTCCCGCTCGCCGTACAGGACCAGGAGCGGCTCCGGGGCGCGTGCGGCCGCCAGCGACGGCCAGTCGCACACCCGCGACAGGCCGGGCGGGTAGAGCATCCAGGTGTGCGAGGCGACGTGGCGGTCGAGCAGGTCGCGGTAGGACGCCATCATGGCCGCGACGACGACCGCCCGGACGCCGGGGTCGAACGCGCCGAGCAGCGCGGCGCGCAGGCCGCCGCCCGACAGCCCCACGCACCCCACCGGGCCGACGTCCGGGCGTGAGCGCAGGTAGGCCGCGGCGGCCAGGTCCTCCCCCGCCACCGCGCCCGCCAGCGACGTGCCGAGCAGCGTGCAGTACTTCTCCAGCAGGTGCTCGTGCTGCGCCGCCGCCCGGTCGTAGCGGTCGGCCTCGGACAGCCCCTCGGGCCCATCCCCGGCGGCCAGCGCCGCCACGGGCTCGGGCATGGCCTCCAGCGGGAAGCGGCGGCTGCCCCAGCCGAGGACGTCGTGGACCAGCACGGCGAACCCGCGCCGGGCCAGGTCACCGGCGTAGGCCCGGCCGTCGTAGATCTGGCCGCGCAGCCGCGCGACCTCGGGCGACGGCGGCTCGGGGCCGTCGGCGACCTTCTCCTTGCCGGCGAACTTCATGCCGGCGTGGCAGTGCAGCGCGACGACGCCCGGCAGCGGGCCGGTCGCGCCGCGCGGCCTGAGCAGGTACGCCCGGGTGCGCGGGCCGTAGCCGAGCGACCAGGACAGCTCCTCGCCGTCGAGGTCGCCCGAGGTCCAGGACCGTTCCACGCGCACGTCGTCCGCGGCGAGGTCGAGCACGCCGACCGCGTCGCGGGCGGCGCGGCGCAGGGCGGGACCCGGGGCGGCCTCGGGGAACAGGCCGCGCCCGCGCGCGGCCACCTCGGCCAGCCCGGAGAACTCCCCGAGGTGGCGCAGCGCGGGCGCCTGCCCGGGCTCCCGCTCAGGCATCGGCCAGGCTGGTGCCGTCCTCGCTGAGGGCGACGGGCAGGCCGGTCGCGGCCGAGCGGTTGGCGGCGACGCCGACCAGCACGCTGCGGATGCCGTCGCGGTAGCCGGCCGGGCGGCCGAGCGGGTCGTCCCCGGGGCCGCGGAAGACGTCGTTCAGCAGCAGCCGGTCGCCGCCGCCGTGGCCGCCCGCGCCCTGCTCGATCGGGATCTCCTCCGGCTGCTGCCAGTGGCGGTGCAGGACGAGCCGCTCCCAGGCGCCCGCGGCGTGCTCCTTGCTCGCGGCGCTCGGGTCGATGGCGGCCTGCGGCGGGGTCCACGACCGCTCGCACACCTCCAGCTCGATGCGGCCCTCGGTGCCGTTGAAGACCACACGGTAGCCCTCGTAGGGGGCGTGCGCGGTGAGCGAGTAGGTGAGCATCGCGCGGTTGGCGTAGCGGACGAGCACCGACATGTTGTCGTCGATGGTCACGCCGTCGGCGAAGACGTCCTGGTCGCGGATGTAGCCGTCCTCGTGCTCGGCGTCGAGGTAGAGGCGCTTGAGCCGCGGGTCGGCCGAGATGTCGAGCAGGAACGGGTCGGTGCCGAGGCCCGGCGCGCCGTGCGAGCGCTCGGGGCGCTCGCCCCGGGGCAGGGCCGTGCCGTAGAAGCGCAGGTCGGCCTGGGCGAACACGAGGCGGGGCGCCGCGGCGAGCCACCAGTTGACCAGGTCGAAGTGGTGGGTGGACTTGTGGACGAGCAGGCCGCCGGAGTTGGCGCGGTCGCGGTGCCAGCGGCGGAAGTAGTCGGCGCCGTGGATGGTGTCGAGGGCCCAGTCGAAGTGGACCGAGGTGACCTCGCCGATGGCGCCCTCGCTGATGAGGCGCTTCACCGCGGAGTTGCGCGGGGAGTAGCGGTAGTTGAAGGTGACCACCAGCCGGCCCGTGGCCCGCTCGGCCGCCTCCGCGATGGCGGCGGCGCTCTCGGCGTCGATGGTGAGCGGCTTCTCCACGACGACGTCCTTGCCGGCGTCCAGGGCGGCGCAGACGTAACGGGCGTGGGTGGCGTCGACCGTGGCGACGATGACCGTGTCGGCCAGGTCGAGCAGCTTGCCGAACTCGTCGGGGGCGAAGCAGGGCACCTCGCGGCCGATGCGCTCGACGTAGTAGGCCATGCGGGTCCGGTTGGTGTCGCAGAGACCGGCGATGGTCCCCGCGTCGCTCCAGTCGCCCAGCAGCGCGTCCACGTACATCTGGGCGCGGTGGCCGAGGCCGACGAAAGCGTACCTGGTGCTCAACGTGCTCTCCCCGAGATTCGAGATGAGGGGCTGGGGGCGCTCGGCCCCCAGCCCGTGGTGCTGTGACCGCCCCCTCGTGGGACGGTCAGGGGTCCGGCGTCAGCCGGCGATGGCGGCGTTCGCCTCGGACAGGAACTTCTGGGCGCCCGCGTCCGGCGTGGTCTTGCCGAAGAGGACCTCCTCGGTGTTGCGCTTGAGGATGTCCTCCATCTGGAGGGCGCCCTTCGGCGGGGCGCTGATCGGGCTCAGCTCGCCCTTGATCTCGTCGATGAAGGCGAGGGTCCGCTGGTCGACCGGGGGCAGCTTGTCCTTGACGGCGGCCAGCACCTTGGAGTTGGTGGGCAGGCCGCGGTCGCTCAGCAGGATGGCGGCGGCGTCCGGGTCGTTGACCAGGAAGTCGATCAGCTTGGCGGCCTCGGCCGGGTGCTCGGACTTGGCGGAGCCGGTGTAGTACATGGCCGGCTGGAGGAACATGCCGGCGGTGGGCGCGCCCTTCTCCCTGGGCATGCGCAGCAGCGAGAGCTCCTGGCCGGACGCCTTGGACAGGGCGTTGAGCTGGTTGCTCCACCACATGGCCATCGCGCCGGCGTTGGTGGCGAGCAGCGTCTGCTCGGGGCCGGCGGTCAGCAGCTCGGCGCTCTTGGCCGGCTCAGGGGCCGCCTTGGCCGCGATGAGCTGCTGGCTGATGTTCCACCACGCCTTGATCGTGTCGACCGAGAGGCCGATCTTGTTGCCGTCGTAGAACTTCTCACCGCGCTGGGCGGCGAAGATCTGCAGCCACGCCGGGTTGGGGTTGTACTCGGCGCCCATCACGTCGCCGCCCGAGCCCGACACCTGCTTGGCCAGGTTGATCCACTCGTCCCAGGTCCAGGTCTTGTCGTCGGGCAGCTTCTGCTTGGCCTTCTCCAGCACGGAGGGGTTGGCCAGCATGGAGAAGGCGTTGACGCCGGTGGGGATGGCGTACTGCTTGCCGTCCACCTGGCCGCTGCTGAGCACCTGCTGGTCGAGGTCGGCGGTGGGCACCTTGCCGGCCAGGTCCGCCAGCGCGCCGCGACCGGCGTACTCGCTGAGCCCGCGGATCTCGATGCTCATGACGTCGGGGGCGTCGTTGGCCGCCACCTTGGTCGCGAGCTTCTCGTAGTAGCTGTCCCAGTTGGAGAAGTCGCCCTCGACGTCGATCGTCGGGTTCTTCTCCTCGAACTTCTTCAGGGCCTGCTCGGTGAGCTTCTGACGGGCGTCGCTGCCCCAGTAGGAGAAGACGATCTTCGTCTTGTCACCGGAACCGCCGCTGTCGCCGCCGCTGCCACCGCCGCACGCGCTCGCCGCCGTCATCACGGCCGCCGTCATCACGGCAACCGTCCACATCTTCTTACGAGAGCCGAGACTCACAGCTCTACCTCCTCTAGGAGAATGCGGGGGGTGAATCGACTACTTGAGGCCGGTGGTAGCCACACCGCGGATCAGGTACTTCTGTCCAGCCAGGAAGAACCCGAAAATGGGCCCGAGTGACACGATCGACATCGCGAACATCGGTCCCCACGACGACTCCCCGCTCGAGTCCAGGAACTGGCGGAGGGCGACGGCCACCGTGAGGTTATCGCTGTTCGTCAGATACAGGTTCTGGCTGAAGAAGTCATTCCACGTCCAGATAAAGGTGAAGATGCCGGTCGTGGCCAGCGCGGGCACACACAGCGGAAGGATCACCTGCAGGAACACGCGCCAGTAGCCCGCGCCGTCGATCGCGGCGGCCTCGTCGAGCTCTCGTGGCAGGGTCCGGATGAACTGCACCATCAAAAAGATGAAGAACGCGTCCGTCGCCAGGAACTTCGGCACGATCAGCGGCCAGATCGTGTTGATCCAGTCCAGCTTCGAGAACACGATGTACTGCGGCACGACCGTGACGTGGTGCGGCAGCATGATCGAGCCCAGCATGACCGCGAACCACAGCTTCTTCAGAGGGAAGTTCAGCCGGGCGAACGCGTAGGCGGCCAGCGAGCAGGCGACCAGGTTCGCCAGGACGCTGAGGCCGGTGATGACGGCGGAGTTCCACAGGTAGTAGCCGAACGAGTGCTTGAGCGCGTTCCAGCCCTCGCTGTAGTTGTCCAGCGTGACGGTGCTCGGCAGCAGCCCCGGCTCCCGGAAGATCAGCTCCTCGGGCTTGAGCGAGCTGGAGATCATCCACAGCAGCGGGTACAGCATCACCAGGCCGAAGCCCGCGAGCATGAGGTGCTTGAGCAGGCGGCCGCCCCTCATCGGGCGGAAGAGGAACGGGACCGCGTTACTTCGTGTCGCCATAGAAGACCCAATACTTCGACGCGAGGAAATTCACGCCGGTCAGGCCGGCGATGATGAGCAGGAGCACCCAGGCCATGGCGGCCGCGTAGCCCATCTCGTAGCTCTTGAAGCCCTTGAGGTAGAGATAGAGGGTGTAGAAGAGCGTGGAGTCGACCGGCCCGCCGTTTCCGCCGCTCACGATGAACGACTGGGTGAACGACTGGAACGACTTGATGACCTCCAGCACGAGGTTGAAGAAGATGATCGGCGTGAGCAGCGGCAGCGTGATCGACCGGAACTGGCGCAGCCGGCTCGCGCCGTCCACCGAGGCGGCCTCGTAGTAGCTCTGGGGGATCTGCCGCAGACCGGCCAGGAAGATGACCATCGGGGCGCCGAACGTCCACACGTGCAGGAGGATCAGCGTGCCGAGCGCCGTGTCAGGGCTGGAGACCCAGCCCGGCCCCTCGATCCCGAAGATCGCGAGCACCGCGTTGAACAGGCCGTCGACGCCGAACAGCTTGCGCCACAGGATGGCGATGGCGACGCTGCCGCCCAGCAGCGAGGGCAGGTAGTAGACCGATCGGTAGAACGGCAGCCCGCGCAGGCCCCGGTCCAGGGCGAGGGCCAGGAGGAGCGCGAAGGCGAGCTGCAGGGGCACCGACACGACGACGTAGATCGTGGTCACCTTCAGCGAGGTGAGGAACCGGTCGTCCTGCGTGAACATCTTGACGTAGTTGTCGGCCCCGACCCACGAGCCCTCCTCCAGGAGGCTGTAGTCGGTGAACGACAGGTACAGCGAGGCGAGGATGGGCCCCACGGTGATGACGAACAGCCCCACGAACCAGGGGGCGAGGAAGACGTAGGCCGTCAGGGCCTCACGCTTCCGGCGAGCGTTCACAGCCGGTTTCTGACGGCGGCCCGGCCGTGGCGGCACGGGCGTGAGCACACGTTCCGGGGTTACGGACAGCGAATCAGACATGGATTCATGCATCCCTCATTCCAGGGCCTCCCCGGCACGGCGGGATCGGATAGCGCCTTCCTATAGGGATGCGAAAAGTTTCGTCAACCCTTTGCAGGCGTTACAAACCCGTTACCGATATATCGCGAACCCGGAAACCCCAGCTCACACGGGTGAACAGGGACGATGAGGTCAGTTAACGTTTTGGCCTTGATGTCGTGGGACTACAACCGGTTGCATGTTTAGGAGCGCCGAAGGACCGCCGGAGGCGGTTACGGAACGTGTCCGGCGGGGAGGCGTGCTCCCCGCCGGTCAGGTCGCCCGGGTCACCACTTGCCGCCCAGCTCCCTGAGCGTGAACACGCCGCCGGCCCGGTCGTGGAGCGGCTCGGAGAGGTCCGGCTCGCCCTGCTCGGCCAGGACGGGCGCGGCGTGGGCCTCGGAGTCGTCCTGGGAGACGTAGCCGATGGCGCGGGCCTCCTCCAGCGACCACCAGCGCCGGGTGTTGTCGGAGACGCCCCAGACGACGTGGTAGCCGGGGGCGGTGAACGCGGCCTCCACCAGGCGGGTCAGATCGTCGGGCGAGATCCAGGTGGCCAGGCCGCGCGTGTCGCCGGACGCCTCGTTGCAGGTACCGAGCCGGATCACGGTCACGTTCATGCCGAAGCGGTCGTGGTACAGGCTGCCCAGGGCCTCCATGACCACCTTGCTGACGCCGTAGAAGGTGTCGGGGCGCGGGAAGGCGTAGTCGGGCAGGTCCTCGCCGGAGGGCGGGCGGGTGTGGAAGCCGGCGGCGTGGTGGCTGCCCATCATCACCACCTGCCGCACCCCCTCCTCGCGGGCGGCCTCCAGGAGCGCATGGGTGCCGTCCATGTTGGCCCGCACGACGTCGGCCCACGGGTGCTCGCGGCTCTGCCCGCCGAGATGGAGCACGGCGTCGACGCCCTTCATCGCCTCGGCCATAGCGGCGGGGTCGGTCAGGTCGGCCGTGATCTCCTCCTCCCCCGGTCCGGGGCCGGTGTCGACCGGGCGGATGTCGGACAGACGGAGGACGCGGCCCTCGCGGGCCAGGCGTGGGCGGAGGAGCGTGCCGACCTTCCCGGCCGCGCCGGTCATGAGAATGCGCATGGTCCCCTTGTACACAACGGTGACCTAAATTCACATTCTTGAATATTGACCGTGATGTAGGTCACTCGTTACGTTCACATGACGAGTTCCACATGGGCGACAGGTGTCCAGATATGTGAACAGGAGGCGGTCTGATGTCACGCCATCTGCTCGGGGTCGCGCTCGCGGCGACCCTGGCCGTAACGATGACAGGCTGCGGCTCCGGGGGGTCCGGCTCAGGCGACGACGCGTTGGAGATCTGGATCAGGCAGGCGCCTGAGTCCCTCTCCGCGAAGACGGCCGTCAAGCTGGCCGACGCTTTCACGAAGTCCAGCGGGATCAAGACCAAGGTGGTCGCGATCTTCGACGACTTCGAGACGAAACTGCAGCAGCAGGCGGCGCAGCGCAAGCTGCCCGACATCGTCATCAACGACACCGCGCAGCTCGGCAACATGCACACGCAGGGCTGGGTGCGCGAGGTGGACAAGGCCAAGCTCGCCGGCGGTGACAAGCTGTCGGAGCTGGCGTGGAAGGCGGCCCAGGGCGGCGACGGCAAGTACTACGGCGTGCCGTTCTCGGCCCAGGCGTTCGCCCTCATCGTCCGCAAGGACTGGCGGGAGAAGGTCGGCCTCGACTCACCCAAGACGTGGGAGGACCTCACCAAGCTCGCCCAGGCGTTCACCGACAAGGACCCCGACGGCAACGGCCAGAAGGACACGGCCGGCTTCGTCATCCCGGGCGGCACCAAGCGCGGCTACGCCTCCTGGTACGCCTCCTCCCTCATCTACGCCAACGGCGGCGACTTCGTGAAGGCGACGAGCCCCGGCAAGTTCACCTCCGTGGTCAACGACCCGAAGACGGTCGAGGCGGTGCAGTACCTCCAGGACCAGTTCTGCAAGACCAAGACCGTGAACCCCGGCGCCGTCAGCAACGACACGACCGTCTCGCACGAGGTGTTCGAGAAGGGCCAGGCCGGCATCTACCTGGTCGGCCCGTACGTGCTCGCCCGCTTCGTCAAGAACATCGGCACCGACAAGGTCGAGGTCGTCCCCGTGCCCAAGGGCCCGTCCGGCGGCCCCGGCACCCTCGGCGAGGGCGAGAACGTCTACCTCATGGCCGGCTCGGACAACGAGGAGGGGCAGCAGAAGTTCGCCGAGTACGCCTCCTCCGCCGACGGCCAGCGGATCGGCATGAACAAGGACGCCGACGGCGTCATCGTCCGCCTGCCGGTCAACACCCAGGTCGACATGGCCGCCGAGCGGCAGGACCCGCGCTGGAAGGTGTTCCAGGAGTCCTACGCCAACGCGGTCTACGCGCCTCCGGTGCCGAACTGGGCGCCCATCCGGCAGACCTCGGCCGACGCGATCAACACGGTGTGGGCCGACTGCTCCGCCGACGTCAAGAGCGCGATGGAGGGCCTGAACACCAAGCTCAACCAGGAACTGCAGTCCCAGAAGGCCTCCTGACCATGAGCCGGAGCGTGAGCCCGCCCGTCGTCGCGCAGGCGCCGCCGCCCGTGGCGGCCCCCCGTCGCCGCCCCAAGCGGGTGCGGCGGCGGGGGACGCTCGTCGCGTGGGCGTTCCTGTCACCCGCACTGCTGCTGTTCCTCTACTTCAAGTTCATCCCGATGGCCAAGGGCCTGGTGATGAGCTTCCAGGAGATCCGCTACATCGACAGCTCGTGGGTGGGTCTCGACAACTACCGGACGATCCTGACCGACGACGCGTTCATCTCGGCGATCTGGCACAGCACGGTGCTGGCCCTCGGCACCACGGCCGGCTCGCTGGTGCTCGGCCTGGGCCTGGCCCTGCTCATCGAGGGCCCCTCCCGCTACCTGTGGTTCGTCAGGACCGCGGCGTTCCTACCGGTCGTGACCACGATGGCGGTCGTGGCGGAGGTGTGGCGGATCATGTATCACCCCGCCGACACCGGCATGATCAACAGCATCCTCGGCTGGTTCGGCGCAGGCGTGCAGCCGTTCCTGGCCAGCGAGAACTCCTCGCTGCTGTCCATCATGGGCATGAGCATCTGGCGCGGCACACCGTACGACATGATGATCTTCCTGGCGGGGCTCGTGGGCGTGGACCGCACGCTCTACGAGGCCGCCGCCGTGGACGGCGCGTCCACCTGGGAGCGGCTGCGGCACATCACGCTGCCGGCGCTGCGACCGGTGTTCTGGATCCTGTTCACCCTGGCGGCCATCCGCGGCCTGCGGGTCTTCGTCGAGGTGTACGTCCTCACCAACGGCGGGCCGAACGGCTCCTCCGAGGTGCTCATGACACTCGTGTACAAGCTCGGCTTCCAGAAGGGCGAGCTGGGCGTGGCCTCGGCGGGCGGCATCCTGCTGTTCCTGGCCACGCTGCTGCTCACCGTCCTGGTCCAGGTCATGCGCAGGAGGCAGGCGGCATGATGAGATTCGACAGCGCCCTCGGGCTGGAGTCGCGCCGGGGGCCGGTCGCGACCGCGCTGAAGGTCGTCGTCTACACCCTCATGGTGCTGGTCTTCACCGGGCCGCTCATCGGCCTGCTGGTCAGCGCGTTCAGCAAGACGCTCGACCCGACCAGCTTCTCGCTGTGGCCCGACGGGTTCACCTTCCAGAACTTCGTCCAGGCGGCCGACAAGAACGTCTACGACTACCTGCTCAACTCGTTCGTGGTCGTCGGGTTCGGCCTGCTGCTGCAGATGCTGGTGAGCGTCTTCGCCGCCTACTCCCTGTCGCGCAAGAAGTTCAGAGGCATGGCGATCGTCATGCTGATCATGCTGGCGACGATGATGCTGCCCGAGGAGATCATCGCGATCCCGCTGTCGCTGGTGCTCGCCGACCTGCCGCTCTTCCACAACGACCTCATCGGCACGTACGCGGGCATGATCCTGCCGCTCGGCGCCTGGGGCTTCTCCATCCTCGTCATGACCGAGTTCATGAAGGAGGTGCCGGTGGAGCTGGAGGAGGCCGCGCGGATCGACGGGGCGGGCGAGCTGCGCACGTTCTTCACGATCATCCTGCCGCTGTGCCGCCCGGCCCTCGGCGTGATAGGTGTCTTCGGCTTCACCATGATCTGGGACCAGTACCTGCTGCCCCTGATCGTGGCGCCGGAGCCGGGCATGTGGACGCTGCCGATCGCGCTGCGCTCGCTCCGCTCGGACGAGGAGGTGGGCATCGGCGTGCTGCTCGCGGCCTCGCTGCTGGCACTGCTGCCGTCGATCATCGCCTTCCTGGCCTTCCAGCGGCAGTTCATGCGCGGCCTGACAAGCGGCGCCATCAAAGGTTAGGCGTCCATGTACGTGGACGCCATCCAATATGCTGACACCGAGGAGCCGTCGCAGGGATGGGATGATCATGGAGCCGCAGTTGGTCAAGTCCGCCGAACGGACCGTCCGCATCCTGGAGGCCCTGGCCGGCTCCCAGGAGACCCTGACCCTGTCGGAGCTCCAGCAACGCACCGGCTTCCCCCGCAGCAGCCTGCACGCGCTCATGCGCACACTGGTGGAGCTCAAATGGGTGGAGAACGACTCGGGCAGGGGCGCGTTCGGCATCGGGCCGCACGCGCTGCTGACCGGAACGGCCTACCTCGACAAGGACCCGGCGCTGCCGTTCGCGCAGCAGACGCTGGAGGACCTGCGCGCGGAGATCGGCCAGACGGCCCACTTCGCGCGCCGCGACGAGTCCCACGTGATCTATCTCGCGACCCGCGAGTCGCGCGACGCGCACCACGTGATCCCGCGGGTCGGCCGGCGGCTGCCCGCCCACGTCACGGCGCTCGGACAGGCGCTGCTGGCGCAGCTCACCGACGACGAGGTGGCGGCCCTGCTGCCACAGCCGCTGCCGTCGATGACGCATCACACGATCATCGACCTGGCCAAGCTGACCGGCGAGCTGGACCAGGTCCGCACCCGTGGCTACGCCTACGAGCGCGAGCAGGGCACCCCCGGGGTGGTCTGCGTGGCGGTGGCGGTGGACTACCGGATCCCCGCGACCGACGCGATCAGCTGCTCGATGCCGGCGGGCCTGCCGCCCGCCGGGGTCGAGGAGGTCACCCAAGCGGTGATCACGCACACCCGCAAGCTGGCTGCCACCCTCCGGCGGGAGGGCATCCGCTAGAAAGGACCGTTCATGCGGCTCAATGGTGTTCTCTTCTTCCCCGTGACCCCCTTCGGCGCCGACGGTGGCGTCGCTGAGGACGTCCTGGCCGAGCACGTCGCCGGCGGGGTCGCGGCCGGGGCGGGAGGAGTGTTCGCCGCGTGCGGCACGGGCGAGTTCAACGCGCTGGACCTGCCCGAGTACACCGCCGCGGTGACCACCGCCGTCGCCGCCACCGCCGGGCGGGTGCCCGTCCTGGCGGGCGCGGGCGGAGTGCCGCCCACCGCCAGGGCCATCGCCCGCGCCGCGGCCGACAGCGGCGCCGACGGGCTGCTGGTCATGCCGCCCTACCTCGTCACCGCGCCGCCCGGCGGGCTGGTCCGCTACGTGCGCGAGGTGACGGAGGCGGCCGGGCTGCCGGCCGTCGTCTACCAGCGGGGCACCGCGCGCTTCTCCCCGTCCGCGGTCGCCGAGCTGGCGGAGCTGCCGCAGGTGATCGGCTTCAAGGACGGGCTGGGCGACTTCGACCTGCTCCAGCGCATCATCCTGACCGTGCGCCGCTCCACGGAGCGGGAGTTCACCTTCTTCAACGGGCTGCCCACGGCGGAGCTCACCGTGCCGGCCTACCGGGGGCTCGGGGTCACGCTGTACTCCAGCGCGGTGTTCGCTTTCGCCCCGGAGATCGCGCTGGCCTTCCACGACGCCGTGACGCGCGGGGACGAGCAGCGGACACGGCGGCTGCTGACCGACTTCTACCTGCCGCTGGTGGAGCTGCGCGACCTGGTGCCCGGCTACGCCGTGTCGCTGGTCAAGGCCGGGGTGCGGCTGCGCGGGCTGGACGTGGGCGGGGTGCGGGCGCCGCTGGTGGACCCGCTGCCCGAGCACGTGGCCCGACTGGAGAAGATCCTGGCGGCCGGCCTGGAGGTCGCCGGAGGCTGACCGTCCCCGCCGCGGCGAGCGCCTCCCGGTGACCGGGGGGCGCTCGCTCGCGTGCCCGTCCGGGTTTCGGACATCTTACGCAACACTATTGACACATCCATAAAACCGACCCTAGGTTTGCGAAACGTTTCGCGCGAAACGTTTCGACACCCTCAGCCAAGGGCTGGAGCAGCATGACTTCCCTACGTGACGTGGCGGAACGGGCGCAGGTCGCCATCAGTACCGTCTCCGCCGCGCTCAACGGCACCCGGCCGGTCGCGGCCGAGACCCGGCGCCGGATCGAGCGGGCCGCGGCCGAGCTCGGCTACCGCCCCAACCTGCTGGCCCGAGGCCTGGTGAGCAAGCGCACCCAGATCCTGGCGCTGCTGTTCCCCGCCCCGCACAGCGGTTTCGGCCTGACCGAGATGCAGTTCGCCACCGGCGCCGCCGAGGCCGCCGCCGAGCAGGGCTACCACCTGCTGCTCTCGCCCGAGAACAGCGACCCCGTCCAGGAGCTGCGGCACTTCACCGGGCTCGGCCTCATCGACGGCGCGCTGCTCATGGAGGTGCGGCTGGACGACGAGCGGCCCGACTTCCTCGTGGAGGCCGGAATCCCGTTCAGCATGATAGGGCGCACCCGCGACCCCGAGGCGATCAGCTACGCCGACATCGACTTCGCCCGCACCGCCGAGGAGGCCGTGGCGCACCTGGCGGAGCTCGGGCACCGCTCGTTCGCCTTCTTCAACCACTCGCCCGGCGCCTACTCCACCCAGTACGGCCCCACCATCCGCACCGGCGAGGAGTTCGCCGCCGCCGCCGGGCGGGCCGGTCTCGGCTACGTCGACGCGTTCCGCGCCGGCACCGCCGACGAGGGGCGCGAGGCGTTCGAGCGGCTGCTCGACCGGCACCCCGAGGTCACCGCGCTGGCCGTGATGAGCGACCACGCGGCGGTCGGCGTGATCGCCGCCGTCGCGGCCCGCGGCTGGACGATCCCGCGCGACCTGACCCTGATGCTGGTGCTCTCCTCGGCGCGGGTCGCGGAGATGTACCACCCCCGCCTCACCACGCTGGAGCCGCCCAGCTCCGAGCTCGGCCGGCTGGGCGCCCGCATGCTCATCGACCGCCTGCGCGGCGACGACACCCCCCAGCATCACCTGGTGCCCTGCCGGCTGGTGCCCGGCGACAGCTCGGGGCCGCCCCGGCCCCTGTCCGCGAGCCGTACCACCAGTGAGAAGGGAGCATGAGGATGGCGGAACCGCTGGGCACGCACACCCTCACCGCCGGGCGCGGCCTGCTGTTCGGCGGCGACTACAACCCCGAGCAGTGGCCCGAGCACGTCTGGGAGGAGGACGTCGAGCTGATGCGGGCGGCCGGGGTCAATCTGGTCACCGTCGGCGTGTTCAGCTGGGCGCGCATCGAGCCCGAGCCCGGCGCGCGGGACTTCGGCTGGCTGGACCGGGTGCTCGGCCTGCTCGCCGGCGCCGGCATCGCCGTGGACCTGGCCACCCCCACCGCCTCTCCGCCGCCG
Source organism: Nonomuraea sp. NPDC050733 (assembly GCF_040654215.1). Lineage (NCBI taxonomy): Bacteria > Bacillati > Actinomycetota > Actinomycetes > Streptosporangiales > Streptosporangiaceae > Nonomuraea > Nonomuraea sp. NPDC050733. The sequence goes on from NZ_JBFAHO010000033.1 coordinate 68,094, forward strand.
TGGCTGGGCCACCGCTGGCCCGAGACGCTGCCGGTCGACGAGTCGGGGCACCGGCTCTGGTACGGCGCCCGCAACCAGTTCTGCCCCTCCTCCCCCGTCTACCGCGAGCGGGCCCTGGCCCTCGTCACCGACCTCGCCGACCGCTACGCCGGCCACCCGGCGCTCGCCCTGTGGCACGTCGGCAACGAGTACGGCCAGATCTGCCACTGCGACGACTCCGCCGCGACCTTCCGGTCCTGGCTGCGCGAGCGCCACGGCGACCTCGACGGCCTCAACGAGGCGTGGGGCACCACGTTCTGGAGCCAGCGCTACAGCGACTGGGCCGAGGTCGTCCCGCCGCGCCGCGCGCCGTACCTGATCAACCCCACGCAGAAGCTCGACTGGGCGAGGTTCTGCTCCGACGCGCTGCTGGAGCACTACCGCGCCGAGCGCGACGTCCTGCGCGAGCGCACCCCCGGCGTGCCGGTCACGACGAACTTCATGGGCCTGTTCAAGCCGGTGGACTACTGGCAGTGGGCGCCCGAGGAGGACATCGTCTCCAACGACTGGTACCCGGACCCGGCCGACCCGCTGTTCCCGGTGCGCTCCGCGCTCACCCACGACCTGACCCGCTCGCTCGGCGGCGGCCGGCCCTGGCTGCTGCTGGAGCAGGCCACCACGGCGGTCAACTGGCGCCCGCACAACCTGCCCAAGCCCGCCGGCCAGCTCAGGCTGGAGTCGCTGCAGGCCGTGGCCCGCGGCTCGGACGGGTCGTGCTACTTCCAGTGGCGGGCCTCCCGCTTCGGCGCCGAGCGCTTCCACGCCGCGATGCTGCCCCACGCCGGCCCCGACACCCGGCTGCACGCCGAGGTGCGGGCGCACGGCGCGGAGCTGCGCCGGCTCGCCGAGGTGGCCGGGCAGCCGGTGCCGGCGCGGGTCGCCGTCGTCCACGACTGGCCGAGCTGGTGGGCGCTGGAGGAGGCCGGCCGGCCCAGCGACCGGCTCACCGTGCCCGACCAGCTCCTGAGCTTCTACCGGCCGCTGTGGGAGCGCGGGGTGGCGGTGGACCTGGTGCCGCCGTCGGCCGACCTGTCCGGCTACGCCCTCACCGTGGTGCCCAACCTCTACCTGGTCAGCGACGAGGACGCCGCGGCGCTGACCGCGTACGTCCGCGACGGCGGCGTGCTCGTCGTCGGCCCCTTCTCCGGAGTCGCCGACCCGAACGGGCACATCCGCACCGGCCGGTTCCCCGCGCCGCTGCGGGACGTGCTCGGCGCCTCCGGCGAGGAGTGGCTGCCCGCCCCCGAGGACCGGCCCGTGCGCTGCGCGTGGGCGGACGGCACCCCGTTCGACGCCCGCACCTGGACCGAGCTGCTGCGGGCCGAGGGGGCCGAGCCGGTCGCCGTCTTCACGGAGGGCGACCTCGCCGGCCGCCCCGCGGTGCTGCGGCACCGCACCGGCTCCGGGACCGCCTGGTACGTGGCAACCCTCCCCGAGCACGACGCCCTGGCCGAGCTGACCGGCCGGGCGCTGGCCGACGCGGGCGTGTCCGGCGCGCTGGCCGGGCCGCCGCCCCCCGGCGTCGAGGCGGTCCGCCGGGGGCCCGTCCTGTTCCTGCTCAACCACGGCACGCGGGAGGCCCACGTGCCCGTCACCGGGCCCGCCGAGGACCTGCTGACCGGGTCCCGCGCCGACGGCACGGTGAGGCTCGCCCCGCGCGCCGTCGTCGCGCTGCGCACCCTCGCCTGACTCCTCCGACCTCCTCGCGGCCCTCGAATCCCCACCTAGGAGAACCCCATGCGCAGAAGAACCTTCCTCACAGCGTCCGCCGCCTCCGCCGCGGCCCTGCTCCTGTCCGCCTGCGGCGCCGACGACTCGACGTCCGGGGAAGGTGACCAGGCCGCCCCGTCCCCGATCGCCGGCGACGAGAACGCCCCCGCCACGATCGTCTTCTGGAGCTGGGCCGAGAACATCCAGAAGGTCGTCGACCTCTGGAACAGCAAGAACCCCACCCAGCAGGTCAAACTCAGCGGTCAGGCCGCCAGCGACGAGCTGATCGCCAAGTTCCTCACCGCGGTCAAGGCCGGCAACGCCCCCGACGTCCTGCAGGCGGAGTACCAGTCGCTGCCGACGCTCATCACCAACAACGCCCTGCAGGACCTGACCAGCGCGATCGCGCCCATCAAGTCCGCCTTTCCGCAGGGCACCTGGGACCTGACCTCCTTCGGCGGCGCCACCTACGCCGTGCCGCAGGACGTCGGCCCCATGATGCTGTTCTACCGGGCCGACATCTTCGAGAAGATGGGTCTGAAGGTGCCCACGACGTGGGAGGAGTTCGGCGCGCTCGCCGAGACGGTCCGCTCGAAGGACTCCAAGCGCTACCTCACCACGTTCTCGCCCGGCGACGCCGGCTGGCTGGCCGGCTTCGCCCAGCAGGCCGGCGCCAACTGGTGGACCAACGAGAACGGCGCCTGGAAGGTCGCCGTGGACGACCCCGCGACCCAGAAGATGCTCGGCTTCTGGGGGCAGCTCGTCAACTCCGGCGCGATCCTCGGCGACCCGATGTACACCCCGCAGTGGAACAGCCAGATGAACGACGGCACCATCATCGCCTGGCCGAGCGCGGTGTGGGGCGCGGGCGTCCTCGCCGGCGTCGCCCCCTCCAGCAAGGGCAAGTGGCGGATGGCGCCGCTGCCGCAGTGGAGCGCGGGTGAGCAGGTCACCGGGTTCTGGGGCGGCTCCTCCACGGCGATCAGCGCCACCTCCAAGCAGAAGCCGCAGGCCGCGAAGTTCGCCCGGTGGATCAGCAGCGACCCCGAGGCGCTGAAGATGCTCATCGAGATCGGCCTCTACCCGTCGGCCCTCGCCGGGCAGAGCATGCTCGACGTGGCCCCCGACTTCATGAGCGAGCAGGCGGACTACTACAGGTCCGCCGCCGAGATCGCGAAGACCGCGCGCGGGTTCAGCAGCTGGGGCCCGAACACCAACGTCACCTACGGCGCGTTCGAGAACCTGATGCCCAAGGCGGTGCGCGGCAAGTCCGACTTCGCGGCCGTGGCCACGCAGGTGCAGCAGCAGAGCGTCGCGGACCTGAAGAAGCAGGGCTACCAGGTCGTCGGCGGCTGAGACGACCCATGAGCACAGTCAACGACACCGCCCCACGCCCCCGCGCCGGCCGCCGGCGCGGGGCGCTCGCCGCCCCCTACCTGATGACGGCCCCCGCCGTCATCCTGTTCGTCGTCTTCATCCTGGTGCCGATCGGGTACGCCGTCTGGCTGAGCCTGCACGCCATGCGGGTGCGGGGCGCCGGCCTCGGCATCCGTACCGAGGTGTTCACCGGCCTGGAGAACTACCTGGACGCGGTCCGGGACTCCGCGCTGGGCACGGCGCTGCAGCACATGCTCGGCTACGGCCTGATCATGGTGCCGGCCACGATGGGCCTGGCCCTGCTGTTCGCCCTGCTGCTCGACGCCCCGAGGGTCGGGGGCAAGCGCGCCTCGCGGATCACGATCTTCCTGCCGTACGCGGTGCCGGGCGTCATCGCCAGCCTGCTGTGGGGGTTCATGTACCTCCCGGCGGTCAGCCCGATCAACGCCGCGCTGCAGGCCGCCGGCCTGCCGGCCCCGGACTTCTTCGGCGACGTGTCGATCTTCTTCTCGATCGCCAACATCGCCGTCTGGGGCTCGGTCGGCTTCAACATGGTGGTCCTCTACACCACCCTGCGGGCCATCCCCAAGGAGCTGTACGAGGCCGCCCGCCTGGACGGCGCCGCCGAGTGGCAGATCGCCCTGCGGATCAAGGTGCCGCTGCTGCGCCCCTCGCTCGTCATGACCTCGGTGTTCACCCTGATCGGCATGCTCCAGGTCTTCAGCGAGCCCGCCACGCTGCGGCCCATGACCAACACCATCACACAGGACTGGGTGCCGCTGATGCGCATCTACCAGCAGGCGTTCGTCGACAACGACATCTACCTGGGAGCCGCCAGCTCGGTGCTGCTGGCCGGGGCGACCGTGCTGCTGTCGCTGGGCGCGCTCGCCGTCTTCCGGCTCCGTGGCGCGGGGAGCGGCCGATGAGCGGGCGCGGGGAGCGGGGCACCCGCGCGAAGATCCTGCCCACGTTCCTGCTGCTGCTCGGCGGGCTCTACGCCGTGCTGCCGCTGCTGTGGGTGCTGTTCGCTGCCACCAAGGGCCCCGAGGAGCTGTTCACCACCTTCTCCGGCTGGCCCAGCTTCAACGGCGGCTTCACCGGCAACGTGTCCGCCCTCAGCGACTACGGCGACGGCCGGTTCTGGCTGTGGATGCTCAACAGCCTCATCTACGCCGGCGGCGGGGCGTTCCTGACGGTCGTGGTGTCCGCCGCGGCGGGCTACGCGCTGGCCAAGTACCGCTTCGCCGGGCAGCGGCTCATCTTCGGCGCCCTGCTGGCGGGCGTGCTGGTCCCCCAGATCACCCTGGCCATCCCGCAGTACCTGCTGCTGTCGGAGGTCAACCTGGTCGGCTCGTACTGGTCGGTCATCCTGCCCAGCGTGATCAGCCCGTACAGCATCTACCTGTGCCGGATCTACGCGGCCACCGCGGTGCCCGACGAGATCCTGGAGGCGGGCCGCGTCGACGGGTCCAGCGAGTTCCGGCTGCTGTGGTCGGTCGCGATGCCGATCATGACGCCGGGGCTGGTCACCGTCTTCCTGCTCCAGTTCATCGGCATCTGGAACAACTTCCTGCTGCCGTACATCATGCTGGCCGACGACAACCGGTTCCCGCTCACCGTGGGGCTCTACTCGCTGCTCAACCGCGGCGCCTCGCAGCCGGCCCTGTACAGCCTGGTGATCACCGGCTCGCTGCTGTCCATCGTGCCGATCATCGCGCTGTTCCTCTTCCTCCAGCGCTTCTGGCGCCTCGACCTCGTGGCCGGCGGGCTGAAGGGCTGACGCCGGCCTCACCCCCACATTCGCGGAACACTTCCTCACGGAAACGGAAGGGCATGAAGTTCAAAGACGGCTACTGGCGGATGCGTCCCGGGGTGCGGGGCGAGTACGCCACCGCGGCCCACGACGTGACGGCCGACGCCGCCGCGCTGCGGGTGCTGGCCCCCACGCGGCCCATCACCCGCCGCGGCAACACCATCGACGGCCCCGTCCTGACGGTGGACGTGTCGTCGCCGATGGCGGAGGTGATCCGCGTCCGCGTGGTGCACTTCGCCGGCTCGGTCCCGGACGCGCCCGCCTTCGACGTACGCGAGGACCCGGACGCCCCTCCGGTGCGCGTCAGCGTCGACGGCGACGAGGCGAGCCTGGCCAGCGGCTCCCTGGAGGTCCGGCTGCGCCGCGACACCCCGTGGGACATGACCTTCACCGCGGGCGGGCGCGAGCTCACCCGCAGCGGCGCCAAGTGCCTCGGTGTCATGACCGACCCGGACGAGCGGCACTTCATGGTCGAGCAGCTCCGCCTCAGCGCCGGCGAGCTGGTCTACGGGCTCGGCGAGCGGTTCGGGGCGCTCACGCGCAACGGGCAGACCGTCGACGTCTGGAACGAGGACGGCGGCACCAGCAGCGAGATCGCCTACAAGAACATCCCGTTCTACCTGAGCAACCGCGGCTACGGCGTCTTCGTCAACCATCCCGGCCGGGTCTCCTTCGAGGTCGGGTCCGAGACCGTCTCGCGCGTGCAGTTCAGCGTCGAGGGGCACGACCTGGAGTACCTCGTCATCCACGGCCCCACCCCGGCCGACATCCTGCGCCGCTACACCGCGCTCACCGGCCGGCCGGCGCTCCCCCCGGCCTGGTCCTTCGGCCTGTGGCTGTCCACCTCGTTCACCACCGACTACGACGAGGCCACCGTGGCCTCGTTCGTCGACGGCATGGCCGAGCGGAACCTGCCGCTGAGCGTGTTCCACTTCGACTGCTTCTGGATGCGGCAGTACCGCTGGTGCGACTTCGTCTGGGACCCGGAGGTCTTCCCGGACCCGGAGGGCATGCTGCGCCGGCTCAAGGACCGCGGCCTGAAGATCAGCCTGTGGCTCAACCCGTACATCGGGCAGGCGTCGGCGCTGTTCGAGGAGGGGAAGAAGGGCGGTTACCTGCTGCGCCGCCCCGACGGCCGGGTGTGGCAGGACGACCACTGGCAGGCGGGGCGGGCGCTGGTGGACTTCACCGCTCCCGGTGCCCGCGAGTGGTTCGCCGGCAAGCTGCGCGCGCTGCTCGACATGGGGGCCGACGCGTTCAAGACCGACTTCGGCGAGCGCGTGCCCACGGACGTGGCCTGGGCCGACGGCTCCGACCCCGAGCGGATGCACAACTACTACAGCCTCATCTACAACCAGACCGTCCACGACGTGCTGGCCGAGCGCAACGGGGCGGCCGAGGCGGTGCTGTTCGCACGCTCGGCGACCGTCGGCGGGCAGCGGCTGCCCGTCCACTGGGGCGGCGACTGCGAGTCGACGTTCGAGGCGATGGCCGAGAGCCTGCGCGGCGGCCTGTCGCTGGGCATGGCCGGGTTCGGCTTCTGGAGCCACGACATCGGCGGCTTCGAGGGACGGCCCGACCCCGCGGTCTTCAAGCGGTGGATCGCCTTCGGCCTGCTGTCCTCGCACAGCCGGCTGCACGGCAGCGGCTCCTACCGGGTGCCGTGGCTGTTCGACGAGGAGTCGGTCGACGTGCTGCGCTCCTTCACCGAGCTGAAGCACCGCCTCATGCCCTACCTGTACGGCGCGGCGGTCCAGGCCTCCCGCGAGGGCATGCCGGTGATGCGGGCCATGCAGCTGGAGTTCCCGGACGACCGGGCCTGCGACCACCTCGACGCCCAGTACATGCTCGGTCCCGACCTGCTCGTCGCCCCGGTGTTCTCCGCCGAGGGCGAGGTGTCCTACTACGTCCCGGCCGGCACCTGGACCCGGCTCCTGGACGGCACCACCGTGGAAGGGCCCGGCTGGCGGACCGAGCGGCACGGGTTCGACAGCCTGCCGCTGCTGGTGCGTCCCGGGGCCGTCGTGCCGACGGGCGCCCGCCCGGACCGGCCCGACTACGACTACGCCGACGGCGTCACGCTGAACGTCCACGGGCTGGCCGACGGCGAGCGCCGCACGGTCACGGTCCCGACCACGGAGGGCGGTGTCGGGGCGGTGTTCGAGGTGTCGCGCAGCGGTGACCGTCTCCACGCCGCCCGCCTGGAGGGCGCCCCGGCCCCCTGGCACCTTTCCGTCCCCGCCGGCGCCCGTACCTCCGCCGCCGCCACGACCACCGAGCTCCAGCTCGTCCTCGACTCCAAGGAGTGACCCCCTCCATGACGACCACCCCCGCCCGAGCCTTCCCCGAGAGCTTCCTGTGGGGCACGGCCACCGCCGCCTACCAGGTGGAGGGCGCCGCCGCCGAGGACGGCCGCGGACCGTCGATCTGGGACACCTTCTCCCACACCCCCGGCCTCGTGGACGGCGGCGACACCGGCGACGTCGCCTGCGACCACTACCACCGGCTGGAGGAGGACCTCGACATCCTCGCCGAGCTGGGCGTCGGCGCCTACCGGTTCTCCATCTCCTGGCCGCGGGTGCTGCCCGGCGGCGGCGACCGGCTCAACCAGCCCGGCCTCGACTTCTACTCCAGGCTCGTGGACGGGCTGCTGGCGCGCGGCATCGCCCCGGTCGCCACCCTCTACCACTGGGACCTGCCGCAGGAGCTGGAGGACGCCGGCGGCTGGCCGCACCGCGACACCGCGCTGCGGTTCGGCGAGTACGCCCGCCGGATGGGCGAGACCCTCGGCGACCGGGTCCACACCTGGATCACGCTCAACGAGCCGTGGTGCTCGGCCTACCTCGGCTACGCCTCCGGCGTGCACGCGCCGGGCCGTACCGACCCGGCGGCGGCGCTGGCCGCCGTCCACCACCTCAACCTCGGGCACGGGCTCGCCGTCCAGGCCCTGCGGGCCACCGCCGACCCGGCGGCGCGAATCGCCGTCACGCTCAACCTGCACCACGTACGGGGAGTCTCCGAGGCTGACGCCGGCGCGGTGCGGCGCATCGACGCGCTGGCCAACGGCGCCTTCCTCGGGCCGATGCTCGACGGCGCCTACCCGCGCGACCTCATCGAGAACACGTCGTCCGTCACCGACTGGGCGTTCGTCCGCGACGGCGACGAGGCCACCGCCTGCCAGTCGCTGGACCTGCTGGGGGTCAACTACTACAACCCCGTGCTGGTACGCCAGTGGGACGGCGTCACGCCCCGGGAGACGGCCGACGGGCACGCCGACGGCTCCACCTCGCCGTGGATCGCCTGCGGGGACGTCGAGTTCGTCCAGCAGCCGGGACCGTACACCGAGATGGGCTGGAACATCGACGAGACCGGCCTGACCGAGCTGCTGCTGCGGCTGCGCGACGAGTACCCGGCGCTGCCGTTGATGATCACCGAGAACGGGGCGGCGTTCGCCGACGTCCTCGACGCCGACGGCCGGGTCCGGGACGAGCGGCGCGTCGACTACCTGCGCCGGCACCTGACGGCCGTCGCCGACGCGATCGACGCCGGGGCGGACGTGCGGGGCTACTTCGTGTGGTCGCTGATGGACAACTTCGAGTGGGCCCGGGGGTACGCCAAGCGGTTCGGCATCGTGTACGTGGACCGGGAGACGCTGGAGCGGACGTGGAAGGACAGCGCCCACTGGTTCCGCGAGGTCGTCGCCGCCGGGGCCGTGCCCGCCTCCTGACGCCTTGTGACACGGCCTTGTGACACGGCCCTGTGACATGGATGCCCGCCGTGGCCGCGCCCAGGACGCCGGCCACGGCGGGACCCCATCGCAGGAGGTCGGACTTGTGCCTTCGGAGGAACGGTGCCTTCGGAGGAGGTCAGACGGTGAGGGTGCCGTCGACGCGGCGCGGGATGCCGAGCGGGTTGCCGTCCTTCAGCTCGTCGGGCAGCAGCTCCGCCGGCCAGTCCTGGTACGCGGTGGGGGCGAGCCACCGGTCGATGGCCGTCGCGCCGACCGAGGTGTGCGCGGACACGGTGGTGGAGGGCCAGGGGCCGCCGTGATGCATCGCCCAGCACACTGCCACCCCGGTGGGCCAGCCGTTCCAGATGAGCCGGCCGGCCTTGCGCGACAGCACCTCGGCCACCTCGCCGGCCTCATCCGGGCGGGTGGAGTGGATGGTGGCCGTCAGCGAGCCCTCCAGCCGCTCCAGCACCGGCCGCAGGTCCGCGGCGTCCCGGTAGGTGATGACGATCGAGGCGGGGCCGAAGCACTCGTCCGCGATGTGCGGCAGCCCCTCGGCGAACGACTCCAGGTCCGTGGCGAACACCTTCGGCGTGACCGCCCAGCTCCCCTCCCCCGGCTTGCCCTCGGCCAGCAGGGTCAGCGCGCCGAGCCGCTCCAGGCCGCCCAGGTAACCGTCACGGATCCGCTCGGCCAGCATCGGCCCGCCGGTGGTGCCCTCGACGGCGGCGGCCAGCGCCTTGCGCAGCTCGTCGTCGTCCGGGACGAACATCAGGCCGGGGTTGGTGCAGAACTGTCCCACGCCGAGCGTGAGGGAGGTGGCGAAGCCGGTCGCGACCTCGGCGGCGGGGGCCGACGGCAGCACGACGACAGGGTTGACGCTGCCCAGCTCGCCGAAGAACGGGATCGGGACCTCGCGCTCGTCGATGAGAGCCTGGATGGCCTTGCCGCCCGCGACGGAGCCGGTGAACCCGGCCGCCACGACGAGGGGGTGCTGGACGAGGTCCTTGCCGGCCTGCATGCCCTGCACCAGGCCGAGCAGGTCGGGGTTCGGCAGGGCCTCACGCACGATGGCGGCGACGCGCTCGGAGGTGCCGGGGTGGCCGGGGTGGGCCTTGACCACGACCGGGCAGCCGGCGGCCAGCGCCGAGGCGGTGTCGCCGCCCGCGACGGAGAAGGCGAAGGGGAAGTTGCTGGCCGAGAACACGGCGACGACCCCGGGCAGTGCGCGCTTGACGCGGCGCACGTCGGGCCGGGGCGGGGCGGCCGACGGGTCGGCGTGGTCGATGATCGCGTCGAGGTGGCCGCCGTCCCTGACGACCTGGGCGAACAGGCGGAACTGGCCGGCCGTGCGGGCCACCTCGCCGCGCAGCCGTACCTCGCCGAGGGCGGTCTCCTGGTCGGCGAGCCGCCACAGCTCGTCCACGTGGGCGGCCAGCGCGTCGGCGACGGCCTCCAGCACGAGCGCGCGCTCCTCCGCCGGAGTGGCGCGCCATGCCTGGCCGGCGGCCGCCGCGGCGGAGACGATCAGGTCGACTCCGGCGGCGTCGGTCTCCGGCAGCGCGGCGCCCACGGTCTCACCGGTCCTGGGATCGTATCCGTGAATCATGGATTGGCCCTTCGCAGTCTTGACACTCTCTGAGGTCGATTCTTACAGTTGCGACACCTGTCCACAAATCTGGCAGTTGTTCACATATATGGACGGCGGCACTTATGCTCATCCGGGATGTCCAGGTCACACCCGTCGCGTTCCGCGACCCTCCCCTGCTCAACGCCGCCGGCGTCCACGAACCGTGGGCCCTGCGGACCGTCGTCGAGGTCATCACCGACGAGGGCCTGAGCGGGCTGGGCGAGACGTACGGGGACCTCACTCACCTCACCAAGGTACGTGAGTGCGCCGAGGCGATCGTCGGGCTGGACGTGCACGCCGCCCACGAGATGTACGCCCGGATCGCCTCCGTCGTCGGCGACGTGGTCAGCGACCTGCACGGGCTGACCGGGGTCTCCACCAAGGAGAAGAGCGTCGACCGGGTGTTCGCGGCGTTCGAGGTGGCCTGCCTGGACATCCGCGGCAAGGCCGCCGGGGTGCCCGTCGTGGACCTGCTCGGCGGGCGCGTGCGCGACGCCGTGCCGTACAGCGCCTACCTGTTCTACAAGTGGGCCGGCCACCCCGGCGCCGAACCCGACCGCTTCGGCGAGGCGCTCGACCCGGCCGGGATCGTCGCGCAGGCGGCGCTGCTCATCAAGGAGTACGGCTTCACCTCCATCAAGCTCAAGGGCGGCGTCATGCCCCCCGACGAGGAGGTGGCGGCCATCGAGGCGCTGCACGCGGCCTTCCCCGACCTGCCGCTCCGCCTCGACCCGAACACCGCCTGGACCGTGGAGACCTCCATCCGCGTCGGCCGCGCCCTGGAGGGCAAGCTCCAGTACCTGGAGGACCCCACACCGGACATCTCCGGCATGGCGGCGGTCGCTCCCGAGGTGCCCATGCCGCTGGCCACCAACATGTGCGTCGTCACCCCCGAGCACCTGCCGCCCGCCATCGCCCAGGACGCCGTCAAGGTGCTCCTCCTCGACCACCACTACTGGGGCGGGCTGGTGCGCTCCTCGCACATCGCCGCGCTGTGCGGCACGTTCGGGCTGGAGCTGTCCATGCACTCCAACTCCCACCTCGGCATCAGCCTGGCCGCCATGACCCACCTGGCCGCCGCCACCCCGAACCTCACCTACGCCTGCGACACGCACACGCCGTGGCAGGACGGCCAGGACGTGGTCGTCCCCGGCAGCCTGCGCTTCGTCGACGGGGCGGTCCCGGTGCCGTCCGGCCCCGGCCTGGGCGTCGAGCTCGACCGCGACGCGCTGGCCGTGATGCACGAGCAGTACCTGAAGTGCGGGATCACCTTCCGCGACGACCAGGGGTACATGAGGCGCTTCGAGCCGTCGTTCACCACCCGGAAAGCCGCCTGGTGACACAGGACTCGCCGCCGAAAGCCCACCTCCGCCACCAGGAGAGCCTCCTGATGAACGTCGCCTACGCCTACCCCTGGGACATCGTCGGTGACCCGGCGGCGCCGGAGCGGCTGGCCGCCCTGGGCGTCGAGGCCGTCGCGCTGGCCGCCAGCTACCACGCCACCCGCGCCGCCACGCCGTACCACCCGGCCCACCGCGTCCTCGACGTGCCGCACGCCGCGTTCTACCTGCCCGTGCGGCCCTCCGCGTGGGGCCGCCTGGTGCCCAGGTCACCGTCGTGGACGACGCCCGACGCGTACCTCCAGGCCAGCGAAGCCCTACGCGCCGCCGGTCTGAAGGTCCACGCCTGGACCGTCCTCACGCACAACTCCGTCCTCGGCCGGGAGCACCCGGACCTGGTGGTGCGCAACGCCTTCGGCGACCCGTACCCACACGCGCTCTGCCCGGCCTTCGACGACGTCGTGGACTACTGCGAGCGGCTGGTCCGGGAGATTCTCACGGTGGGACGGCCGGACGCGCTGATCCTGGAGTCGTGCGGGCCGATGGGGTTCGGCCACCAGAGCATCCACGAGAAGACCGCGGGGGCCGACTGGGACTCGGTGGACAGCGACCTGCTGTCGCTCTGCTTCTGCCGCGCCTGCGCCGACCGCTACCCGGCAGGCACACGCGACCATGTGAAGGCCGCCATCGACCGCTCCCCCGCCCTCGGCCCCGGACCGTCCGACCCCGGCCGATCGGGACTCAAGATCACCGAAACACACAACCGCCAGACACCGCCTGAGACGCTCCCCGGAGCCCGGGTCCAACCGCAGCCGACGGACAACACCTCCGGAACGCGCGCCCATCAGACGTCGACCGCGAACACCCCCGCATTCACCTCCGTGGACGAGGCTCTCGGGACGCTGGCGGACGAAGTGCGGGCCGTACGCGTCGACCTGTCGGCCTCACTCCGGCGCACTCTCATCGCCGCGGCCCGGGACACGGCCCCGGAGGTCCCGATCACCATCCACGCCAACCCGGACCCGTGGGCCACGGCCGCCTTCGCCGCCCTCCCCGAGGGCGAGCCGGGAGCGGACGTGCTGGTGGCGAACTGCTGGGGCGACCCGGCCACGGACACGGCCCGCCTCGCCCGCCTCGTCGAACTGTGCCGACCCGGCCAGCGCGTCGGAGCCTACGTCCTCGGCCTCCCCCCACGCCCGGCGGACCCGCAGGCCCAGGCGGAGCTCCTCCGGGCCTACGCCAAGGCAGGAGCATCGGAGTTCCACCTGTACCACGCCGGCCTGGCCTCCCCCCACCGCCTGTCGGCCATACAGCAAGCCCTCCGCCTGATCGGCTGAACCCCGTCAGAGCCGAAGCGCTGGGCACGTGTCCGCGCCATACGACTTCCGCATGACCAGAAGTCCCGCCACCAGCCGAGACGCACATCAGCCCAACGCACGCCGGCCCAACGCACGTCAGTCCAGACGACACCCAAGCCGAAGCACGCCCGCCCAACGCGCGTCAATCCAAACGCACGCCAAGCCCAAGCACGCCGTCCAACACACGCCAGTTCAAACGCCCGCCAAGCCGGAGCACTTGTCAACTCCTGTGTATCGATGAGTGTGGTCGGACTTCCCAGGCCGGCTGTTGAAGCTGATCGTTGTACACAATGGGTTAGTTCCATCCTGAATTCCCAGGTCAAAGGGCTGGTGTGAGTTCGGCTGAGCGTGCTCGTGCTGGTCGTGGCGGCAGATCGGAGCGGTTGATCGTCTGTCAGCGGGTGGCCTAGACGTTGACCAGGACCGTCAGGGCGCGCAGAAGCTTGGTGGCGTGCGCGGCGTGCAGGCGAACCTTGGTCAGGATGCGCCAGGCCTTCAGGTCGGCGAAGGCGTGCTCGACTGGTGCGCGTTCGCTGCTGATCAGCTGGTTGACCTGCTTGTCGGCTGGGGTGAGTGGCCGTCCGCGGGCGGCTTTGCGGCCGGTGATGACGACGGGGTCGCCGGGGTCGTCGTTCAGGCCGACGAAGCCGAGATCGGCGATGGCGCCAAGGCCCGCTTCCCTCAACCGGGCGGTGATCTCGTTGTGGCGGGCGGTGGTGATCTCGCTGGAGCGGCCCGGCTTTGCTGCGGAAATCCATACCAGCTTGCCTTTGCGGTCGGTGATGGCCAGAAACAACAGGCCGTGTACGCGGTGCTTGCCGCTGTAGTTGCGCCGGTTGTCCGCTCCGGTGCGGCGGCGGGTGCGCACCAGGGTGCCGTCGATGAGAACGACCTCCCCGCCCTGCTTGGCGATCTTCTTCAGGGCGCGGTCCAGGCGCGGGGCGCGGGCGGCGAGCAGGTCGATGACCTCCAGGACCCAGCGGCGCACGGTCGAGGCGGAGATGCCGTTGCCGCCGGCCATGTCGGCCAGGCGCTGGTCATGGCGGAGCACGGCGAGCACGATGACGGCGATCTTGCCGGCCGGCAGTTTCCGCCACCGCGATCCGATGGTCTTGAGGTGGGCGCGCAGCAGGCCGGCGACGAATGTAATGGTGCGCGTGGACAGCGGCAGTCGGCACTGGTAGACAGCAGACGGCGCGTCCTCGGCGGGGTTTCTGGTTGTTCTCACACACCGCCATGCCCCTGCCGGGGGCGCGCCGCGTGCCGGCATAGCGGTGGCCGCACGGCGTCGCCCCTGGTCAGGGGGTGTAAGCCATCCATGCTTGAGGGTGCTGCCGGTCGGGACCCGCTCAGGACGGCAGGGCGAACGCTCCGGCCGCGGTCTTGCGCAACCAGCCTCGCTCGACCAGCCGATTCAGCTTGGCCCGGGTGCCTTCGACCTGCCCCGGCTGAGTGGACAGTCCCAACTGCTCGCAGATCGTCTTGCAGGGCAGCGGAGCCTGGCCAGAGCGAACTGCGGCCAGTAGCGCCTGGTAGTCGGCAGGCAGCAGGTCAACGCCGGTGGCCTCGTGTCGGAAAGGGATCAACCGGCCGCCGGGCAGCAGCTGCGCGGCACGGTCGGCCGGCAGCGCCACTTGATAGACGGGTGCCGGGGTCGCGGCGGCGGGCCCAGGGCCGGGCTGTTCGGCGAGGATCTCCTTGACGACCTGCTCGGCCACGCGCAGCCGGTCCAGGTCGTCTTCGGCCTCGGCCAGTTGGGCGCGCTATCTGGTCCAGCAGCGATGAAGACGACAAAGACAAGGAGTCTCCCGGCAGGCGACACGGTGGTTACCTGGTGAAAACGTCTGGACACGGACGATAGCCTCCTCCATGCAGATACCTCAGGAGTGCCCGATGATCTGGTGTGGCCGGTATGGGGCCTCCAGGCGGGCCGCCTCATCTCCGCTCAGGGACACATCCACCGCCGCGATCGCATCGTTCAGATGATCCACCTTGCTCGCCCCGACGATTGGCGCGCTCACGCCAGGCCTTCCGAGCAGCCACGCGAGCGCGAGCTGCGCTGGTGGCAGGCCTCGTTCGCCGGCGACCGCACGCACCACGTCGACGACGTCGAAATCTGCGTCCTCGTACATGCTGTCGGCCAGCCGGTCGCTGCCTGATCGAACCGTGCGCGGCCGGCTGTCGCGGTGGCGGCTCCCGGTGAGCAGTCCGCGTGCCAGTGGGCTCCACGGGATGACGCCCACCCCCTGGTCCACGCAGAGCGGGATCATCTCTCGCTCCTCCTCCCGGTACACGAGGTTGTAGTGGTTCTGCATCGACACGAACCTGGTCCAGCCGGCCGTCTGAGCAGTGTGCTGCGCTTTGGCGAACTGCCAGGCGTACATGCTGGAGGCCCCGATGTAGCGTGCCTTGCCGGCCCGCACCACGTCGTGCAGGGCCTCCATGGTCTCCTCGATCGGCGTCTCATGGTCCCAGCGGTGGATCTGGTACAGATCGACGTAGTCAGTTCCGAGCCTGGTCAGCGAGGCGTCGATGGCGGCCAGCACGTGCTTGCGGGACAGCCCTCGGTCGTTCGGGCCCGGCCCTGTCGGGAAGTACACCTTCGTGGCGAGGACGTAGTCGTCGCGGCGTGCGAAGAGCTTGGCGAGCAGCCGGCCGGTGATCTCCTCGCTCGCGCCGTCGGAGTACATGTCGGCGGTGTCGAAGAACGTCACACCGGCCTCGACCGCGCGCCGGACGATCGGCTCGGCCGCGTCCTCGCGCAGCAGCCACTCCCAGGAACCTGGATCGCCGTACGTCATCATGCCCAGGCAGATCCGGGAGACCTTCAGCCCCGACGAGCCCAACTTCATGTATCGCATTTCGTCGTACCTTCCTGTGAGAGCGTGGTCTTCGCCGCGGCTAGAGGAGGCCGAAGTTCCCGATGGAGCGCGACCGAGAGCACCACGAGCCCGACTCCGGCGAACTCGGCAAGTGAGGGGAGTTGCCGGAGCACCACGATGCCGATCACCGTTGCCGCGGCCGGAAGCAGCGCCACCAGCAACGCGTACGTAGACCGAGCCATGCGTGCCATGGCGAGTTGATCGCACACGTACGGGATCATCGACGAGCAGATCCCCACCCCGATCCCCGCGGCGAGCGCGATCGGGTCGATCATCGCGGGAGCGGCCTGCCAAACACCCACCGGCGCGACACACACGCAGGCGACGAGCATGGCGGCGGCGAGCCCGTCGATGCCGCTGACGCCGCGCAGACGCCGAGCCGTACGGTGGGCCAGCACGATGTAGGCGGCGAACAGCATCGCGTTGGCGAAGGCGAAGACCAACCCCAGCGGCTCCCCCGTCGGCTGGATGCCGGTCAGCACGTAGACACCGCCGACGGCTGCCACGAGTGCCGCGAGGTTACGCACGGTACGGGCACCCAGCGCGGCCAGCACGATGACCGGCAGGAACTCGATCGCGGCGACGGTGCCCAGGGGCACGCGGGCGATCGCCAGGTAGAAACAGACGTTCATGGCCGCGAGCACCGCGCCCCAGGCGATGATCGTACGACGACCCTCGGCATCGAGCCGGGTGAACGTCCGCCAGGGGCGACGCCAGAGCGCGAAAACGAGTGCGGCGCTCCAGATCCTCAGCGCCGCGACCCCGAGCGGGGCGAGCCTGGTGAACAAGAGTACGGCGAAGGCCGGGCCGAGGTAGTGGAAAACGGCGCTCCCGATGAAGTAGGTCCATGGAGGCGCCGCGGACAGGACGGCGCGAGGGCCGGTGGGCGGCATGACCCCCATCGTTGGCCAACCCGTAATTTAGGAGAATGGCGAATCGAAGGATCAGACCCGAGCGGGCATACGAATCCAAGGAAATGGACGCCCTCGACCTTCGTATTCTGGCCGAGCTGCAGGTCGACGCCAGAGTTAGCTTCGCCGAGCTGGGCCGCCGGGTCGGTCTGTCGGCTCCCACGGTGGCTGATCGGGTGCAGCGGCTGGAGGAGGCGGGGGTGATCATCGGCTATCGCGCCGAGGTCGACCCGCGGGCCCTGGGCTTTCCGGTCACCGTGATGGTTCGGATCCGTCCGGCGATCCGGGAGCTGCACCGCATCTCCAAGATCGCCCAGGAGGTTCCCCAGATCGTCGAGTGCTACAGAATGACCGGCGACGACTGCTTCTACTTCACGATGCACCTGCGCGCGGTCGACGAGCTCGAACCGATCCTCGACCTGTTCACCCCTTACGGTCACACGACCACGTCGCTCATCCACACCGCGCCCGTGCCACGCCGCCCCCTGCCCCTCGAGTGAGACTCGGGCCTGTCTTCCGATCGCCCTTACGGAGAGCCCTTGCCCAACAACTGCGTGATCGGGATCTGACCTCCAAGTGCCCAGGTGCGGCCCTCTGGGCAATCCCAAGCCCGTCCGGACTCGTCGGCGAAATACACCGGCGCCGACTTCTCAGCAGGCACCCGGCTGGGCTGTTCGGCAAGGATTTCCTTGACGACCTGCTCGGCCACACGAAGCCGGTCCAGGTCGTCTTCGGCCTCGGCTAGCTGGGATAGGTCGCCGCAGCCGAATCACGGAAGATCCGCTTTTTTGTCCACCTGTCGGATGATCAAGGACCATGATCCTTGTCGCCCACCAGCAGAATCACACCCCACCGCGTCAGGATATCCCCTTCTATCTGGGAAAACAGGATGGAACTCTCTCAATGATGTCGGCGTGGTCGGTTGGGCGAGCTGTGGCGAAGTAGAGCTGTTGGGAGGGGATGTAGCGGTTGCGCCAGGACCGTTCGATCTCGGCGGTGTCGGCCGTGGATCCGGCCGGCGCTGTGCCTCGGTCCCGGGCACGATCTACCGTCTGCTCGAATGGGACGGACACGAAGATGCGCAGGTCCCACCGGCCGATGAGTTCTGGGCGCAGGAGGAAGACGCCGTCGAAGAGCAGTACGCCGTCTGCGGGGGCGATCGTGGCCGGCGGGGACGATGGGGTGTCGGTGTCTCCGTCGTAGATCGCGTGTTGGAACCTTCGGTCTCCGCCTGGGCCCAGCGGATCGAGCAGGACCCGGCACAGCGCGGCGTGGTCGCGGGCGTCGAA